>PLOG01000219.1 GCA_003142935.1 Acidobacteriaceae bacterium | reverse complement strand
GCTTGGAACGTTCCGGGCATATAGGGACGGCGAGCATCGACATTGGCCGACGTAGGCGCCGCGCCAGCGGTCGCACCGCAGCAAGGCGAAGCCGGAACGTTTTCATAGATGGGGTTGTTCTCGTCGACGTTGCCGCTCATCTTGCGCGAGAGGGTGCCGACATAGCCAACCTGCAAGCTCATGTTGTTGGTCACTTGGCGTTGCACGGTCAGATTGAACTGGTTGAGATACGGTGTTGCCGCATTGTTGGCAAAGACAACCGGATCCTGCGGCAAGAGAAACGTAGCTGCAGCTCCAGTGGGAGGTGTGAACGGGAAGGGATTGACTCCGTTATAGGGGGCGACGAGATAGGGATTGACGAGGCTCGTATCGGCGTTGATGCCGGTAGTAAGGACAAATGGCTGCGGAGCGCGGATGCCGTCTCCGTAGGCGGCCAGGTAGTAGAGGCCATATCCGACGCGAATCGAAGTCTTGCCGTTGCCGAATGGATCAAAGGCGAGACCCACTCTCGGTGCAAGATTCTTCCAGTCGTCTGGCCTGCCCGCGCGCGTTACTCCCTTGTCACCATAGAACAGAAGGCCTTTGGGAGCGTTGGGATAAGTGGTAGACTGAACATTCTTTTCAAACGAAGAGATGTAGTTCACCGTCCACACCAGGGGCGTGGTGATTTCATAGCGCACCCCAGCGGTAATTGTGAGGCGAGGGGTGATCTGCCATGTATCCTGCGCATAGTTGTGCCAGTACTTGGCGCTTTCATCCGGGTGATCGCCGCTATCCTGGGAGAAGTTTGTGGAATATCCTAGCATCAAGTCCGCCAGAGGGTTGCCGGTGAGACCGCCGTTCTCTTGGATCGTACCATCGCCGTTGCTGGCTCCAGTCTCGGCGTAGAAGCCCCACATGACGAAGGAACCGAGCTTGATGTTGTGCTTGCCTTTGATCCAGCTGACAGTGTCTGATCCGCCGATGGAGTGATCGTGACCAGCCGCATCCCAGCAACCGGTGTTGAATCTTCCAGAGACTGACATCCGGAAAGGAACCGGTTTCGGATCATCCGTCAGAGCGCCCTGGACAACGTCGCTGCCGTATTCGGCAAGAGTCTTGCCGTCGATGATGTTCCAGGGAGTGGTGCGGCGCATCATGTTAAAGCGCGCTTCATTGTAGATGTTGTTGTGCGTCCACGTATGGTTGACAACAAAGTTGTGTTGAATTGCCCCATCAACACGTTCGCCGAATCCAGGAAACTCGTTGTAATAGGCAAACGGGTTGTTCTGCGCTGAATTCATCTTGAACCAGCTCACAGTGAACCTCTGGTTCTTGGTGAATTGGTAATCGCCCTTCAGCAGGTATTGCCATACATCCGCATTGGCGTTCGCTATTGCGTTATAGGTTCCGTCCGAGTTGGTGCCCGCAGGAATGGCATTGACGATCGCCTTGCCAACCGCGTCTCCTGTGCCCAGCGTTACATCGGAGAAGATATTATCGCCCGGGAAAGGATTTCCAGTGTTTGGATCAATCGGTTCCGGTGTGTTGGGCGCCCGTCCTGCCGAGGTAAATATTCCCGTACGCTCTGCCGCGGTTGGAACCGGAATTTCATTGATGAAGGCAGGGTTGATTTGTTTGAGTTTTTCCCACGACCCAAACATAAAAACTCTGTTCTTCAATACAGGTCCGCCTGCGGTGAAACCAAACTGATTCTGGTCAAGGCGCGTAACCGACGAGTTGAAATAGGTCTTTGCATCGAGGTCATTGTTGCGCAAAAACTCATAGGCGGACCCATGAAAGGAGTTGGTGCCGGATTTAGTGATGATGTTCATGAAGGCGCCCGGCATACGGCCGAACTCGACATCGGAGTTGGAGCTCAGCAGCCGGAATTCCTGAACGGCGTCGGGGTTCGGTGGCGTACTGCACTGATTGCGCCAAATGTCGTTGTTGAAGCCACCATCGATGAAGCAGGAGTTTGTGGTTTGGCGGCCGGCATTGATCACAAAGGTGCTGTTGTCGCGGCTGGGCACTACTTCAGCGTTGATATTGGAAACGCCGGGCAGCGCTACGAGCAGGTTGTAGACGTTTCTTCCGTTGAGCGGAAGATCTTCCACGTCCTTCTGGTTAACCAGTTCTCCCAACTCGGGGGTATATGTGTTCACCTGCACGGTATCGGCATGGACTTCGACTGATTCACTGGATTTGCCGAGTTCTAGAGCAAGATCGACACGTGCTTCCTGGTTCACCGAGAGGGTGACTCCATCGCGCACGGTGTGTTTGAAGCCGGTCGCTTGCGACTCGACACGATACACACCAACGGGTAGGTTAGGAATGACGTACTGGCCTTGGCTGTTCGTGGTTGTAGAATGGGTTTCTCCTGTCAGTGTGTTGGTCGCGGTGATTGGCGCGCTTACGATCGCCGCATTAGACGGGTCTGTCACTTGGCCCTGGATAGTTCCTGTTGTTGACTGTGCCAGCATCATCGAAGACCCGAAGATGCACAGAAGCGTCAACAGCATAATGTTGATTTTGCGTCTCATACTTTCTTCCCTCCTAGAGTTTCTGCGGTTCATACAGCAGTGTGAGAATGCGAGTTCAGACTGGAAAGACACTTCCTCGATTATCTGTCCAGGTTGCCCGCCTCCGAACCGAGAATTTGCCTGGGTTTTCTCATGGCAAATCCTACTGCGTGTTTGGAGTTCCCCCTCGCAACCGTCCACTTTGTTCGGAACCTCTGCGAGAGAACCGAGTTGCTATTTCCCAAAGCAGGCTAGCCGGGAAAACGTTTCCCGGTCTACCTCGCCACTCGTCCGATCCAAACAGCGTGTCCATTCCAGCACTCGCGCTGTGGTCGTGCAATGTATGTAACGGTATGCTGGGGTGTATGTTGATGATTTGCCTTATATTTCAATGCTTTAGGGGTTTACCGCAGCCCATCGCCGCTCGAAGATACGTCCTCTGTGCTACATTGATTCGCATGGGATATCAAGGGGGCATGGAGACTGTCCAGCCAACTCAGGAAAAGGATGGACTCTGCCCCGAGCGAATCATTCAGGTGCGACATCACCTGAATGAGGTATTAGCGAGTCCGCCGTTTGCGGGCAGCAAGCGAGCCCAGGATTTTCTCCAGCTGATCGTTGAACATACTCTGGAAGGCCAAATCGATTCCCTGCGAGAGCGGATGATTGGGGCCGAGATGTTCGGGCGCCCGGTCGATTACGATACGGGAAACGATCCGGTGGTCCGCGTCAAAGCCGGGGAAGTTCGCAAGAAGCTGGTACAGTACTACGCTGAAACCGAAGGAAAGCACACCGTCCGTATCGAACTTCCGAGCGGTCACTATGTGCCGAAGTTCAACTTCGCGGTTTTGGCAACAGCGGCGGCACCGCAACCCGAAACTGCTCCTTCAACTCCGGTGGAGCAAACCGCCGCTGCGAGTAGCGAACTGTCCGACGAAAGAACTGAAGCGAAAGTCGACGAGGCGCCTCATCTCCCCAGGAAGAAATCGCTTCACTCACCGCGCATCCTGGCCAGCGTCGTGCTTGCATTAGTTCTCATCGCCATGGCCGGTTACACCGGCTTCAAAAAGTGGCATCGTGATTCAAATACATCGCCGGAGATTCGCTCTATCGCGATTCTTCCGCTCGAAAATCTCTCTGGCGATCCGGGACAAGACTACTTCGCCGACGGCATGACAGAAGAGTTGATCGCCGACCTCGGCCAGGTTTCCACGCTACGCGTCATTTCTATGACATCGGCAATGAGTTACAAGGGCACGAAGAAAAAGCTGCCCGAGATTGCCCATGAACTGTCTGTCGAAGGAGTCGTGGAGGGGTCGGTAAGGCACCAGGGCAACCATGTGCGCATTACCGTTGAGTTGATCGATGCCAGAACCGATCATCCCATCTGGTCCCATACTTATGTCCGCGACCAGTCCAACATTTTGGCCTTGCAGGGAGAGTTGGCGCAAGCAATTGCGGACGAGGTCAGCATCAATGAGAGGCCCGAGCAGAAAGCTCGCTTCGCCCGTGCGCGGCCAGTCAATACGGATGCTGAAGATCTGTACTTGCAGGGTATGTTCCGTTTGAATGCGAATGATTACAAGGGCGCCATCGATTACTTTCAAAAAGCAATTGATGCGGACCCCAACTATGCGCAGGCACATGCCGCATTGGCCAGTTGCTACGGCCGCATGGGTGAAGGTGGCGATGTTGCTTATGCCGAGGCATTTCTTAAACAGAAGAACGAAGCCTCCAAGGCGATCGAGTTGGACGACTCTCTGCCCGAGGGTCATGCGGAACTTGCGAACGCCGCCATGAATTTGAACTGGGACTGGGACACTGCCGCTAGGGAATTCTCCAGGGCGCAGGAGATCAATCCAAGTTCCGCGTCGGTCCATGAAAGATACGCGGTTTACTTGGAACGAATCGGAAAGCTGCCCGACGCCATGGCAGAAGTGGAGCGAGGGGTGGAACTCGATCCAATTTCCGCCCGTTCCTTCAGGAATGCGGGATTCACCTATTACTTTTCTCGTCAGTATGATCAAGCGCTTTCGATGATCCGAAGAGCCCATGCGCTGAATATCAATCTTCCTGACGAAACCTTTCTCTTGGGCGATATTTACGCGGAGAAGGGTATGTACGCGAAATCTATCAGTGAATTTCGGAAGTCGGGTGATTCGCCACATGTTATAGGCCACTTAGGCAATGCGTATGCCCGCGCGGGCCAGACAGATGCGGCGCGCAAGACCATTGCGCGATTGGAAGAGCATGTGCGCAAAGACGGCGTAGGGGAATACGAAATAGCGTTCGTCTATGCCGGCCTGGGCAAGAAGAACGAGGCGTTTACATGGCTGGAAAAATCCTATAAAGCGCATAGCGAGGGACTCACCAACCTCAAGATCGATCCCTGCCTCGATCCTTTGCGTTCTGATCCGCGCTTTAATGATCTGATGCGGCGCGTTGGCTTACCGCTATAGATATTCTCGATTGAATAAGACGCACAAATAACAGCCTTGCGCCCCCCATTCCAAAGAACAGCATTGGGCCTCAACTATCACCGTTGAGCAAAATCCGTGTCTGTGACCGGGTAAAGACGTTCGGCCGGGTCGGCGGCAAATTGTTGAAGCTCGGGAGAGAATGGCCTGCCGTTTTCAATGACGTACGATCCACCTTTGCGCTGACAACAATGTTAGCTGCAAGCAACTTGAGATTCGGAACAGGTTTCCGCGCGGCGACTCCCCGCTAGAAATGAACCCAACGAAAAACTGCTTGGGAAGATGCAAACGCATCGGCAACTTGCACTTCTCGTGAGAGAGGCTGTCGGCAATTGAGGCGGTTCACAGACTCAGGCCGAGGTCGGTAGTGTCTTTACTGTGGGGCTGCACTTGCGCATTGTCGCCCAATGAATGAGCCGAGGATTGGCCTGCTTGCTCAAGGGCGGTCTCTCGCGTAATCGGCTGCGCCTGGCGGTCGTAGAACTGGCCTTGAGGGTCGATGTGCAGCCAGCTTCCCGCGTTGGTGTGCTGGTAGCTCTGAACCTCGCCGGTCTCGCGCTTCCACTCGTAATCTGACGCTTCGTTTGGCAGGGCTGTTTGGATCGGAGCATTGTGCCGATGCTCGATGTCGGTGGTAGTGCTGATGTTTTCGGGAGCGTGAATAATCGTCTCGGCAAGTATCTGGCGGCGAAGTTCCTCTTGGGAGTGCTCTCTGCTGTTGGTCATCGGTGGCTCCTTTGTCTGGGTTTGCGGGTTGCGGGTCGGTTCGATCTGGGCTTTGTGAAGGTCTACGGCTGAGGTCTTTGTTACGTCGGTACTGAGGCGCTCACTCAGGACAGCGGCGTCGTTGGTGTAAATTCTCACGTCCTCGGAAGCGCGGGATACGGAGACGTAGGCGAAGCGCGTATTGATGAGTTCCGGGTGGACCTTCGTGTCCATATTCACCAATACCCGGTCTGCTGTAAGCCCCTGGGAACTGTGCAAGGTCACGGCGTAGCCATGATCGAAATGCCGCATTTGCGCGGCGTCGAACGCGACGGTGCGCTCTTTTGCGCCGTCCATTTGTAATCTGATCTGATTGGCGTCTATGCGTTCGATGGTTCCCATGTCGCGGTTTGAAACGGCAAGCTCGCGGTTGTTGGCAGTGAACTGGATGCGGTCTCCCTGAGCAAAATCGCGGTCAATCTCGCGGTAAGCCGCAATGCCTTGCAATCGCTTTGGGTCATAGGTGGCCTGCTGGCCGTCTGGCTTCTGGACGGTGATCTGGTTCTTTTTGTGATTGGCGGAGATGACGGTTGCATAGCTGCCCTTTTCAATACTGTGTTCCTTGCTGCCCCGCGTGTAATGGAGAACGTCGTCTGGCTGGTATCGCGCTGCCCAGCTTCGATCAACGCTGGTCATATCAGATCGCGGCGTGAGCACGTTCATGCTGTGACTCTCTTTGGAGACGACGCCGGATGCCTGCAATTCAGTGCGGATCGCATTGTTGATTTCCTGGCGGCTGGCGTTGTCGGGCGAGACGACCAGCGTGTTCTCAGGCTTGGCGACATAGTCCTTCGCAATGGCCTCGATGCGCTGGACATTGTCGAGTATCTCAGTGACGCGGCCCTGCTGTTGCAAGAGCGTGAGGCCGATTACGGTCTCGTTCTTCGACAGGTGTTCGACCGCGCGAAGCAGTTCCGGGTCTTTCTGGCGCATGATCTGGTCAAGTTGTGAAGTTTGCATCCCGGCCTGCTGCATCTGCTCGAAGGGTTTGCCAGCATCAACGCTCTGATGCTGGCGCGTGTCGCCGATAAGGAGTACCCGATCTAGCGGCCCAATCTTCTCCATAAATGCTTGCATCTGGCGGGTGCTGGCCAGGCTGGATTCATCGACCATATAGAGGTGGCGGCTGCTCGGATCGCCTCTGAACTGGTCTTGGCCTCCGCGTGCAAGAAAGGGGGCTGGAACAGGGTGAATTTGCTTTGAAACGCACTGGCCTTGACGCGATTTAAATACAGCAGACCGGAACCTGGAGAGTGCCAAGTTCTCCGGCCCGTTCAGTCTCGATTTTGCTTGATCTGGAGGTTTGATAGTTCGGTGGCCAGATCGATCCATTGGTTAACCAGCAACTTCATACGCTCGTAGTTCTTCAACTGCTTGCGGATTGCCGGCAGGTCTTCCTTGCGGACGAACTTGGAACTGCTCCTGCCCTTTCGGGTAAAGCTTAGTTGGTAATAGGGGCCGTGCTTTTGCGGCGGTGTTGCTGTACAGCGACATCCTGGATGGCCGCATACCGTGTACTGCTTGGAAAGGCTACCTGGCCGCAGTTGCCCGAGTCCAGCAAGGTCCCGCTTCAGCTTCTCGATTTGACGTTCGATTTCAGATTCCCTTTTGGTATTCATCGGAGAAAAGTATACCTCGATTGTGTCTGATAGCACTATAGTGCTGTCAGACACAATCGAGGTTGCCTACATGACTCTTTGGGTTCCCTAGATGAACGCTGTTCGATCACTGCGGCCTGCTTGCCACAGATCACGCACCTTCCTGTGGTTGGTCCTGCCCCTGATTGGCCTCTGTTGCCGCCTGGATCTGGCCGGGGTTAGCAGCTATGTCCGTGTTCTCGGCTTGCGTCCCGAGGCTTACCACCGCTTCCTGCATCTGTTTCACAGCAAGGGACTTGATTTGGACAAGCTCACCGCCTGCTGGGTGAAATTGTGCCTGACGCTGTTCAAGCCCGTTTGTGCCGGCTCCCGCGTGGTCTGCCTGGCCGACGGCATCAAGGCGCCCAAGGAGGGCAAGCTGATGCCCGCCGTTAAGAGCCTGTTTACGATCTTTGGTCCTGATCTGCCGTGGTCATCACGGTAGATATATGCAGCTTCTCCCTCAGTACGGTAAATCTGAGAAATGGAGCCAAGAAAGCCGTATCCAAGCGATATCAGCCGGGAGCAGTTTGAGTTGATCCGTCCCTTGCTGGAAGGCGTGCGCAAGCGCACCAAGCCGCGCACGGTGGATTTGCATGAGGTCTTCAACGCAGTGCTCTACCTGCTCAAGAGCGGTTGCCAGTGGCGTATGCTCCCGGACAGGTTTCCCAACTGGGTCACGGTGTACTCGTATTTTGCCAAGTGGAGCGCAACCGATCAGGACGGAACGAGCGCTCTGGAGCGAGCCTTAAAAAAAATCCGTTGGCGAGGCCCGCGAGAAACTGGGGCGCAACGCCATGACCAGCTTTTTGATCGTTGATGCGCAAAGCGTGAAGAACACCGACAGCGCCGAGCAGAAGGGCTACGACGCGGGCAAAAAGATCTCCGGCATCAAGCGGCATATCGCGGTGGACACGCAGGGAATGCCACATGCTGTCGCCGTAACCACGGCCGAGGTGACGGACCGCAACTGCGCTGTGCAGGCTATCGAGCGGTGCAAGTCGAATCTGGAGTTGGTGGAGAGCGTGCTGGTTGACGGCGGTTACACGGGCCAACCGTTCGCAGACAGCGTTATGGAGCAGCTGAAGGCCACGGTTCAAGTCGTCAAGCGCAATGAACTGCATACGTTTGTCGTGCTGCCGAAACGCTGGATTGTAGAACGGTCCTTCGCGTGGCTGGAAAAGTGCCGCCGGCTATGGAAGAACTGCGAACGAAAACTGAATACCAGCTTGCAGATGATCCACTTGGCCTTCCTCAGATTACTGCTCAGGAGATCGTAAACAGGCTCTAAGAACTTGCACCAGCAATCGGCCAGCAATTCCAAACCGGAATACATCATGGGCCATTCGTTTCAGGCCATTTCTCTGCTGGTCCAAGGCCCTTCCGGACATGTGGCCGCCGTACCACTGACCTCGCGGATTCACGAAGGGCTGGTCTTCTCCAACCGCGATTCCAGAACCCTGCTCGACAAGCTGGCGGTACTGCTGTTTTCCATCGCCAACGTCTTGGCGCGCAGTGTTCTGCTAGTGGCAGACGCCTATTATGCCAGCGGCAAGTTCATCCATCAGTTACTCGCCAACGGACATCACCTTGTAACTCGCGCCAAGAGCAACGCCGTCGCTTACCTGCCTGTGCCCATGCCCGAGCATCGTCGACGGGGCAGGCCAAGAATCTATGGGGAAAAGGTCCGCCTCAAGGAACTCGCTCAGGACGATGCCGCGTTCACCTCAGCCCCCAGTCCTGTCTATGGCGAAAACAACGTCACTCTGCGCTACCGTTGCCTGGATTTGATCTGGCGCCCGGCGGCACGTCTGGTGCGCTTCGTCATCGTCCGCCATCCCCAGCGCGGAACCATCTTCCTGCTTTCCACCGACCTCACCCTTGCCCCTCTCGATATCCTCATGCTCTACGGTTACCGGTTCAGAATCGAGCTCGGGTTCCGTCAAGCCGTTCACGTCCTCGGCGCCTATGCCTACCACTTCTGGATGTGCGGAATGAAGCCGCTCAAGCGCGGCGATGGTGACCAGTATCTACATCGAACCAGCGACGCTTACCGCGCCGCGATCCGCCGCAAGATCGCGGCCTTCCACGTCCATGTTCAGTTGGGATGTATCGCTCAGGGATTGCTTCAGCACCTTTCGCTGAACTACACCGCTGAAGTCTGGCTCTGCTTCAGAAGCTGGCTCCGGACCATGAATCCTGCCCTCCCGCCATCAGAACTGGTTGCCGCAAACGCCTTGCGTGCGGCCATTCCAGGATTTTTCTCGTCTTTCCTATTGGACCCCAAACTGAAGAAAATCCTGGACCAATACAGGCGCTCCGATATTCACTTGGATTCAGAGTAGATCGCTGCGTGATGGATACTGCGAACTCAGCACTGTCCAGCGGAACCTTACCCGTAAATATTACACATTCACCAATCCGGCGAAATTGGCAGCAGTTAACGATCAGGGCAATCGCATTTGGAATTCTCTTGACATCCGAATCGGCCAGAAAGTCCGAGTTCGTCTGTTTCTGGCATCTTCCGGTGTCATTTTGTCTTCACATTGCCCTCATGGCAATGGTTTTCGGCAGCGCTAGCTCCGCCTATGCCGCCCGAATCGACTTCATGACCAGCAATCCGTGAGTGAAAAATCCAAATGCGATTGCCCTGAGTTAACGATTCAGGTATCACATACTTTACTGTGACTATGATAATATGAAAATTTATGCTCACGACGATGAAAGACATCGCGCGTGACCTCGGGGTGTCCGTGGTCACAGTTTCGAAGGTGCTTAGGAACCACGAGGACATAGGCGAAGCGACCCGGAAGCGAGTTCTGGATCGTGTTAAGGAACTTGACTACACCCCGAATCTAACTGCACGTGGCTTGGTCACCGGAAAGACATATCTGGTTGGTCTTGTGGTCCCCGACCTGTTGCACCCGTTCTTTGCCCAAGTAGCAAAATCACTTTCAAGGGCGCTTCTGAAGAAGGATTACTGCCTCACAATTTCGACCTCGGAAGAGGATGCCGAGCTGGAAAAGAATGAGATCAACCGACTCTTGGGCCGCCGGTTGGATGCTCTCGTCATTGCCTCCTCATCCACCAACCCATCTGTATTCGAGCGTATCCAAAGGCAAGGGCTGCCATTGGTTTTGATAGACCGCAATTTCCCGGAGCTGGACGCTAACTATGTCGGAGCCGACGACGAGGCGATCGGGTTATTGGCCACGGAACATCTCATTGAAATAGGGTGCAAGAGGATTGCTCACTTACGTGGGCCTGACAATAGCCCAGGCGTCGGGCGTCTTAAGGGGTATCAAAATGCCTTGGCCAAGCATAAGTTGAAGTCTCTTTCAAGTTATGTGTCCAGGCCCCGGTTGGTGGACGTGCAAAGCAGGGAAAGCGGGGCTGACTTGATGCACCGCCTACTTGCCCTGAATCCTCGTCCTGATGGAGTATTTTGCTATAACGACCCCATGGCAATTGGGGCGATTCATGCCATTCTCGATGCAGGCTTAAGTGTGCCGGGGGATATCGCTGTCATCGGATCTGGGAATCTCCATTATGATACTGAACTCCGCATTCCTCTATCGAGCATCGACCAACAGACCGACATGATCGGCGAGCGAGCTGGACGTTTGACCTTGTCGTTACTGGAATCAAAGACTCATCCGCGAAATAAAACAATCATCATTCAGCCTCAACTTGTGGTGCGGGCTTCGACCGACAGGAAAGCGGTGATCGAACAGGTAACCGCGCCATTGAATGCGATGCCAGGTACGAACGGGCATCCATGAATCTCGGGCTCCTGCCGGCCAATGCCAGACTGCCTGAACTGCTGTCAACGTATCGCGCCGTAGCCGGGGCATTCAGCGAAGGCCGGAGGCGGCAGGTCGTTCTTTGGGCCGATGCAAGGGCGCGCAAGATCATCGGGCTGGATGAGCGATCCACCGCTGGAACTCCGGGCGAAACCGGAGTGATTCTTTTTCGCGTGCCAAGCGTAGCGAAGCGGGCAAAGCCGGGTTGCTGGCTGGGGATGTGATCCTGGCTATCGATGTCAAGCCGGTCAGGGAGATCCAGGATCTGATGCGAAACCTGTGACAAATCCTTCCCGGTGGAAGCTAGAGCGTGGCGATTATCCACTTCAAACAAGAGCCCACGAGTAGAATTCAATTGAAAACGCCTTCGGGAGATTGCGCTGCATGCTGAAATCAGGAATCCTGAACCCAAAAATCAACTCGTTGCTTAGCCTTGTCCGCCACACCAATACTCTGGTCATTGCTGACCGTGGGTTTCCCTTTTGGAAGGATATCGAGACGGTGGATATTTCCCTGGTCGATGACATGCCTCGAGTTCTCGATGTATTGGCAGCCATTCGCAGCAACTTCAGTGTGGCCCGAGCTTTCATGGCTGAGGAGTTCAACGAGGTAAATAGCGCTGAGACGATCCTGCAATTCAAGCATGCTTTGGATGGCGTCGCTCTCGAATTCGAGCCTCACATCGACTTCAAGAAACGAGTGCCGCATGCCATCGGGATCATCCGGACCGGTGACACCATTCAATATGCGAACCTAGTGCTAGAGTCCGGCTAGGCTTTCCCCTGAATACTTTTGCACGCGCGAAATTGACGATACCGTTATCGCACGCTTAGAAGGCTGGATAACGCAATTCGATCTCGTACAGGCTCAAAGCCGGGTTTTCGAACTGTCCTCACTGGTGTCTCCACCTAGCCGAGGCCCGCCAGCTGCCCGGCAAGGCCCATTCACGCCGCCAGCCAGTACCAAATCGGCCGAAAGAACAAAGCGATTTGACACCCACTGTTGGCTGATGTATTCTTCCTTGAAGTTAGCGATAACTCTATTCTCTCGCAAGGAAGATCGCGCATGTCGAATCCCGCCGCTGTCGCTCCCGTGGATCCCGCAGCCATTCCGAAACGAACTCTTTCCGCCGGCGCCACTATGCCCGCCATCGGCCTGGGTACCTACGGCTCCGATCGCGTCTCCGCCGCCCAAGTCGCGGCCGCCGTCAAAGGCGCCGCCGCCGTCGGTTATCGGCACTTCGATTGCGCTTCGGTCTACGGCAACGAGGCCGAGATCGGCGCGTCGTTCCAGGAGATTCTCCGCGGCGGAATCAAGCGCGAGGACCTCTGGATCACCTCGAAGCTGTGGAACGACAAGCACAGCGAGGACGACGTGATCGCCTCCTGCCGCAAGTCGCTCGCCGACCTGCGCCTTGACTACCTCGACCTCTACCTCGTCCATTGGCCGTTCCCCAACTTCCATCCGCCCGGCTGCGACGTTGCCTCGCGCTCGCCTGACGCCAAGCCCTACATCCACGAAAACTACATGCGCACCTGGCGCAAGATGGAGCAATTGGTCGACTTGGGCCTGGTGCGCCACATCGGCACCTCGAACATGACCATCCCCAAGCTCAAGCTTGTTCTGCGCGACGCCCGCATCAAACCCGCCGTCAACGAGATGGAGTTGCACCCGCACTTCCAGCAGCCGGAGTTGTTCCACTTCGTGCTCGCCAACGGCATGATTCCGGTCGGCTATTGTCCCATCGGCTCGCCGGGCCGCCCCGAGCGCGACCGCACCCCCGAAGACACCTCGCCCACCGAAGACCCCGTCATCCTTCGCATCGCTGAGCGCCACGGCATTCATCCCGCCGTGGTTTGCATCAAGTGGGCAGTGCAGCGCGGACAGGTTCCGCTTCCTTTCTCCGTCCACAACTACCGGGCCAATCTCTTGGGCGTCGTGGGCGATCCCCTCACCGATGAGGAGATGCGCTCCATCGCCGCCATTGACCGCAACTGTCGCCTCATCAAGGGCCAGGTCTTTCTCTGGAAAGAGGGCCAGACCTGGGAAGATCTTTGGGACATAAACGGAGAGATCACGCCACCCTAAACCGCGTGAGGCTTTTCGAGCACCGCCTAACATCGATCAGGAGCAATCCAAAATGAAAGCCACGATGACCGCAGTGTTCTTACCGGGGGACTCGACCGTTGAAATGCGCACGGTGCCTGTGCCGGAGCCGGGCCACGGGGAAGTTCTGTTGCGCGTGAAGGCGTCGACGATCTGCGGCTCCGACATTCGCTGCATCTACCACGAGCATCTCGGCAAAGGCACTGAAGGGTATCAGGGCTTCATCGCCGGCCACGAGCCTTCGGGCCAGATCGTCGTTGCCGGCCCGGACTGCCGCCGCTTCAAAGTCGGCGATCGCGTGATCGTCTACCACATCTCCGGCTGCGGAGTCTGCAACGACTGCCGCCGCGGCTACATGATCTCCTGTACCAGCGAGAAGTACCGCCGCGCCTACGGATGGCAGCGCGACGGCGGCATGGCCGAGTACATGATCGCCGAGGAGAAGGACCTCATCGCCCTGCCCGACGAACTCTCTTACGGCGATGGCGCGCAGGTTGCATGCGGATTCGGCACCGCCTATGAGGGGCTGGAGAAGATCGGAATCGACGGCAATCACGCCGTGTTGATTACCGGCCTGGGACCGGTGGGACTGGCCACGGGTGCACTCTGCCGCAATCTGGGCGCAAGGCAGATCATCGGCATCGACGTGGTTCCGGAGCGGATGAAGATCGCCATCGACCTGGGCCTCTGCGACACGGTTCTGACCGCGGGACCCGAAAACATCGCCGAGGTGAAAAGGCTTACAAATGGTTATGGCGTGGAACGCGCGGTGGACTGCTCGGCTCACCATGCCGCTCGCGCAACGGCCATCCGCGCCACGCGCAAATGGGGAAAGATCGTGTTTCTCGGCGAAGGCGGAACGGTCGAATTCAATCCTTCGCCCGACATCATTCACGATCAGAAGACGATTTACGGCTCCTGGGTCACCTCGACCTGGCTGATGGAAGAGCTGGTGGAGCGGCTGGTGCGATGGAATCTTCATCCCGCCGACATTATCACCCACAGGTTCCCGCTGGAACGCGCCAGCGACGCCTATGCGCTGATGGCTTCCGGCAAGTGCGGCAAGGTGGCCGTCTGCCAGGACGAAGAGCTGGTCTGAAACCGCGAGGACGGAATACGATGAGCGACGTTACACCCTCGACACAAACCGATTGGGAACGCAGACTCAATGAGTTGCAGCCGCTCTTCGGGCATCGCAACTGGATTGTGGTTGCCGACGCGGCGTATCCGGCACAGTCGAAGCCTGGCATTGAGACCATTGTCGCGGATGCGGATCAGATTCATGTCGTGCAAACGGTTAGGGACGCCATCAGTGCCTCCCGGCACATCCGGGCCAACATCTATGCGGACCGGGAGCTTGGCTTTGTGGAGGAGATCGACGCGCCGGGCGTCGCCGAGTACCGGCAGCAACTGGATGACGCTCTGCAAGGCGCCAGCGTAACCTGTCTTCCGCACGAGCAGATCCTTCACAAGCTGGACCAGTCGGCGCAGGTCTTCCGCATTCTCGTCATCAAGACCGATATGACGATTCCGTACACCTCCGTCTTCTTCGAACTCGACTGCGGCTACTGGAACGCCGAGGCAGAAGAGCGGCTCCGCCAGGCGATACTGGTTTCGGATTCGAGATAGAACAAGCAACCTTGGCGCAAGCAGGGAAGATTGCATCCCTTGCTTCCAGATGCGAACCTACCCGCGAAAGGATACCCACTGCCATGGCATTGAACAGGCGCGATTTGCTTAAGTCGTTGGGCGGTGCATGTTCCGCCCTTGCTCTCTCAAAGTATCTAAAGGCCCAGGCAAACGGCTTCCTCGGAACCCGGGAGTCTCTCAGATCCTACGAGGTTCCAAACTGGTTTCGCGACGCGAAGTTCGGTATCTGGGCGCACTGGGGGCCGCAATCGGCCATCGAAGACGGCGACTGGTACGCCCGCAACATGTACATGCAGGGATCGGACCAATACCGGTACCATGTGGAAACGTATGGGCATCCCTCCAAAGTCGGCTACAAGGACCTGGTCGATATCTGGAAGGCCGCTAAGTGGGACCCGGAACACCTGATGAGCCTGTACAAGAAGGCGGGCGCTAAGTACTTCGTCAGCATGGGCGTCCACCACGATAACTTCGACCTGTGGAACTCGAAGTACACGCGGTGGAACGCGGTAAACATGGGCCCGAAGAAGGACATTGTCGGCCTATGGCGGGATGCGGCGCGGAAGAACGGTTTGCGCTTCGGAGTCAGCGAGCATCTTTGGATCAGTTATAAGTGGTTCGCCGTGAGCCACGGCGCCGACAAGACCGGTCCTCTGGCCGGCGTTCCATACGACGGCGCCGATCCTCAGTATGCGGACTTATATCACGATACCGATTGCGCCAGGGTAATCGACAAGCTCGATTGGAACGATGACGATATTCCCGAATCGTGGAAGCGTCATTATCTCGATCGCATGACCGACCTAATCGACAAGTATCAGCCCGACCTGCTTTACACCGACGGCCACCTTCCCTTCGAGGAATACGGACTGAAGATGGTGGCGCACCTCTACAACGTGAGCGCGCAGTTGCACGGCGGCCAGACGGAGGCGATCTACACCAGCAAGACGGAGACGGATTGCGCCATCGGCACCTGCCTGCTGGACCATGAACGCGGCGTCTCCGACCTGATCGCAAAGAACCCGTGGCAAACCGATACCTGCATCGGCCAATGGCATTACAAGCGCGGCCAGCAATACAAGACACCCAAGAAGGTGATCGATCTGCTCACCGACATCGTGAGCAAGAATGGCAACCTGCTGCTGAATTTTCCGCTGCCCAATTCAGGCCAACTGGACTTCGAAGAGATGGAGGTGCTGCAAGGCATCACCGAGTGGATGCAAATCAACAGTGAAGGCATCTACGCGATGCGCCCCTGGAAGATCTACGGCGAAGGCCCTTCCACACAAGTGAAAATCGTGACCGGAAACTTCAACGAAGACAAGCAGAATGACCTCACCGCCGAAGATGTGCGCTTCACAACGAAGGGCAGCACGCTTTACGCGTTTGTCATGGGCTGGCCTGAGAAGGAGGCTGTGGTGCAGGCTCTTGGCCTCGCCAGTCCGCAGCAGCCTGGCAAGATCCTCCAGGTGGAACTGCTCGGGCACAAGGGCAATCTGAACTGGAAGCAGGACGACGCAGCATTGAAGGTCCAGATGCCTCCCGAGAAGATCTCTGACATTGGCATCACGCTAAAGGTCGATTTGGCGTAGCAGGAGCATCGGCTCTGGCCTGCGGTTTCGCTGGCGCGGGCGCGCAGCCGGCTTTTTCGCGGCTGGTTTCTCTTTCTCGGGAGTTTTGGCGAAGGCTGCTGCGCGCGTGGAACAAATCTAACCGTACTTTATGAGGCCATGGCGCCTCGTTGTATCTCATGCTCCAGAAGGGAGAATTCACCTTGAGCATCTCCGTCGGGCCGGTTGGGCAAGGCAAGTCGCCCTCGCTGAACAATAACGAAGACATTGAAACCCTGTTGATTCCTACGGGGCGGCTGTTGCCGTTTCTGGTGGTCACGGCGCTGTTCTTTCTGTGGGCGATTCCGAACAATCTGAATGACATACTGATCCGGCAATTCATGAAGTCGTTCAATATCAACCGGTCGAGCGCGGCAGGAGTGCAGATCTGGTTTTACCTCGGCTACTTTTTGCTGGCCATTCCTGCGGGGCAGTTGATGCGGCGGTTCGGCTACAAGATGGGCATTGTGACCGGGCTTTGCCTTCTGGGCAGCGGATGCCTCTTATTTTATCCGGCGGCGCAGGCGGGGCTTTATTGGTTCTTTCTTGTGGCGCAATTTGTCATCGCGAGCGGATTGTCGTTTCTTGAGACGGGGTCGAATTCATTCATTGCGCAACTGGGACCGGCAGGGTCGAGCGAGCGGCGGCTGAATCTGTCGCAGGCGTTCAATCCGTTGGGG
Source organism: Acidobacteriaceae bacterium (assembly GCA_003142935.1). Lineage (GTDB taxonomy): Bacteria > Acidobacteriota > Terriglobia > Terriglobales > Acidobacteriaceae > Telmatobacter. The sequence goes on along the minus strand of PLOG01000219.1, from coordinate 23,105 downwards.
TCGATCAGTGCGGGCCTGATCGGGACGGTGTTTATCTTCTCCGGCGTGAAGCTGAGCGATGCGCAAGTGGCAGCCATGCAGGCGGCTGGAACCTACCAGGCGTATCTGCATTCCGAGACGCTGCGCGTGGTGACGCCGTATGTGGTTCTGGGCTGCTTCGCATTTCTCTGGGCGTTGCTGATCCTGATGACCAAGTTTCCTGATCTGGGGAGCGAAGATGTTTCGGAGAGCGCGGCCACAGGCGGCATGCATGTACGACTCTGGCAACCGCACTTTGTCTTCGCGGTGCTGGCGCAGTTTCTCTACGTGGGCGCGCAGGTAGGCACGTGGAGTTACTTCGTTCCCTATGTGGAATCGGCCACGGGCGTAGGCGACAAGGCCGCAGGCTACATGCTGACAGGCACGCTGGCGGCGTTTGCCGTTGGGCGGTTCAGCTCTGCCTGGCTGATGCGGCACTTCCACGCGCGGCTGATGCTGGTGGTCTATTCTGTGATCAATGTCGCCTTGTGCCTGGTTGCCGTCGTCCATCCCAGCTGGATTGGCGTGGGTTGCCTGCTCACGACGAGCCTGTTCATGTCGATCATGTTCCCGACCATCTTTGCGCTGGGTCTGAAGGGCATGGGCGAGAAGACCAAGACCGCCGGATCATTCCTGGTAATGGCGCTTTTGGGCGGTGCGGCGCTGACGAAGTTGATGGGGATGCTTCCGCTGCAGGCTGCCTACCTTGTTCCGGTGGTCTGTTATATCGGTGTTGCTCTGTATGCGTGGCTGTTCGCCGAAGCGAAGGTGGGCGAGGCGTTGGGATAAGGGGTAGCGAGTCAGCAAACCAGCAAGTCAGCAATTTACTGCTTGGCCTTCCTGAAAGGATTTGCTCTGATAGATAAGCAGCCGGCTCAAGGCTGGAGTGAAGTGGAGACCGTCAGTGCTGCCTTAACGCAGCTGCCGCTCGGCCTTACCGACCATCCAAGAAGGCGAAGTGGCCCTCTACTGCTCCGCGACCTCGTCGGGGCGTCGGGAGGAATTAGTGCCCAGCGAGCTGACGCTGGAGAACGATTTTTTAGAAGGGGCGCTCACCAAGGCGGGGTTGCTGAGCGTAAAGCGATGATCGACCCGGAGCACGATCTTCCCATCCAGAAACAGGCTGAAGTGCTTGAGATCAGCAGCAGCAGCGTCTATTATCAGCCGCGGCCGGTCTCTGAGCCGGACCTCTGGCTGATGCGGCGCATTGATGAGCTTCACATGAATTACCCGTTTGCCCGCAACCGGATACTGCGCGATCTGCTCTGGCAACAGGGGCTGGAGGTCGGCGCAGGCATGTCCGGACGCTGATGCGGAAGATGCGCAATCTATTTCGTATTCCATTGTCCTGCCGAACTCTCCACTTCCACAGAGAAGCTCTGGGCTATGAGCCCAACTGACAAATGCTAAGTCACATTGATTTCAATGCCTTTAGCTCATGCCAAGGTGGCAAAAGCCAATTAAATTCACCCAGTTTTGGACCTTGTTGGACCCTAATTCTAAACGGCATTGTCAACAGAAAAATCCCCAGTTATGGGCTGCCAGGGATACTAGGACGGCTTCTTCACAAAGGCGTCAGCCGGAACAAGTGGGGTAGGGGCTTCGCTTCCCAACGTGACCGCGCCTTGTTCGAAGGTCTGTAGCGCGGCATCGTCGGCGGCTATAGCCATCCAGCAGACTGCGCCCCTTTTCATAATGCTGCAAACGGTCTCCACCGTGTACTGGACCTCGGAGTGGCCTTTAAGAGTGCCCTTGGCACGTTCGATCCATACGCTATGGCTGCCGAGCGAATAGACGCCGTAGACTGGTTCGGCAATGTCGAAGTTCTGTTGGATTCCCTCCATGGCTCCCGAGCCCATGCCAGGAAGATCCTTGTCGGTCATCTCCGCTCCCAGGCAGGAAAAGGGCAACACTACGGCGACCACCGTGGAAGCTGGACTTCCATGGCGCGCGCTCAGGGCGATCTGGGTGCAAGCAGCACCCCGCTTTTCATCTTCGGTGGTGGCGCTCTGCTGCGCCTGCTGCTGCGCTGCCGGAAGTGTCGCACTCATGTCCACCACATCCCAGTCGGCTGGGAAGCTGTAACTAAAGCCCACGTCGTTGGAGTAAGTACGGGGCGCCGCAGTTGCAGGCGCATCAGCCGGCGCCTGGGCCAGAAGCGTGGCTCCACAAAGAACAAGAAGAGCGGTTAGCAGATAGGCTTTCATCAGGCCACCACTATACCATAATGTCCGGTCGCCCAAAATCGCGGAGCGATATCTCTTCAAACGGTAAACGCATCTTAATCCGAGCATCTGAGCAAGTAATTTTGATCTCATGCACCCCGCAGGTGCTTGCCATGGATATGTATCTCTATGCATCCCAGAGTCCTCCCTTGAAAGACCATCTTATTTGGCTATCTGAAGATCCTTTGCCTTGATCCGTTCAGTTGTGGCTTCGTTATTTCGTCCCTGCCGCTCATAAGCGATCGCAAGCTGGCTGTGAGCGTCGGCAAAAGTTGGATCGGCAGCGATGGATTCCTGGTAGCGGGCAACCGCATCGGCAATTTGACCGCGCAACAGCAGTTGATTGCCGGCGTTGAGGGCGAATGACGCCTTCTGTCGATTGACCGCCGCGCGGCTGAGTACTGCAGCCTGGCGGCGATATTCGGCAGCTTGGCTGCGCAGTTTCTTTGCCTGGCTGCGCTGCTGGTCGGCCTGCTGCTGCTCTCCGGCCGCCTCACTGGCATCGGCAGCTGTGGCGGCTGTGCTGGCCTGGTCGGCCAGCACAGCCGCCAATGTGACGCGCGGACCGGGCTGACCAGGCAAGAGTGGGATCGCCCTTTCCAGCGCATCCCTGGCCTCGTCGAACCGCGAGTCCTGCTTGAGCGTACTGCCCAGAATCGCCCAGGCGTCACCATTGTCGGGGCGCAGAGCAACTGCCTTTTTGAGCTCAACCGCAGCCAGGTCCAGCTTGCCGATCTGCATATAGAGAATACCCAGCGTGTACGGCGGATCCTGTAGAGTAGGATCCAATTCTCCGGCGCGTGTCAGTTCGGCGATGGCGTCGTTGACGCGATCTTTGAATTTGTAGGCCAAGCCGAGGTCATAGTGGATCTGGGCGTCACTGGGATCGATCACCATCGCCGCTTGAAAGTCGGCAATGGCCTCGTCGAAGGCGGAAAGCTGCACATGCGCCACGCCCATGTCCTTGTAGATGAACGCATCTTTGGTCGTCTCCGCCAGCGCCTGGTGGAAAATCGCGAGCGACTCCTTCGCCTTACCGGTCATGGTGAGAGCCAAACCCAGGTTGGTCAAGGCGCTGACGTTGTGCGGCTCGCGCTCAATGACTTTCTGAAACCACGGAACCGCCTCCTGCTGGCGGCCTAGCCGTTGCAACACCATGGCTAGCTCATTTGGCGCGCCGTCTAACTCGGGATTGAGCCTGACCGCCTCTTGCAAGTAAGGTACGGCGGCACCATCCTGGTCCACAGCCTCCAGCGTCCGTCCATACTCGAACTGGGCCAGCGCATTCGCCGGCTCCTGCTTGACCGCTTTCTCCAGAGACGAGAGAGCAGCCGGGTAATCGCGCTGCTGGAGGAGCACAATGCCGAGGTGGATGCGCGCCAGTACGTATGAACTGTCAGTCGTCAGGGCAAGCTCGAACTGGGGCCGCGCCTCATCCCAGTTACGTAACTGCGCGTAGAGCGAACCAATGGCATCCAAGGTGTCCGCCCTCGCTCCACCTTGTTTGTTTGCGGCCTGAAACATCTCGATGGCCTCAGTCAACTTACCTGTGGCCGCCAGTGCCCGGGCGTACGCCTCGCAGAAGGCTGCCCCGGTCGGCGGCTGGCCGGACTGCTGGGAAAGATTGAACGCTGCGCTGAAATGCGGAATCGCCTTTTCGGGTAAATCGGCATTCGCATATGCCAGAGCCAGATTGGCTTCAATCTCCTGGTCGCCGGGCTTCAACTTGCCAGCGGCTTCGAGTTCTTGCACGGCCTCCGCCGGATTGCCCAACTCGACCAGAACCGCACCCAAAGCCTCATGAGCTTCGGGAATTTGCGGAGCAAGATGGGAAGCCTCAGCGAATTTCGCGCGCGCCAACTCCAGGTTTCCCGACTGCAGGGCGTCATGACCAGCGCGGAAAGCCGCATCGGCGCGCTTCAGTTTGCCAGTCTTCCGCAGCCTCGGCGCCTGTGCCGTGACCGAGAGCGACCAAGAGGCCAGGAGGCTGACGAGGACGGCGATTAGAAGACGGTGGTGCTTGCGCATGGTCTACCTTCCCGCCGGCCGGTGTGTGTCGCTGTGTTGCAGGTCCACACACATCTTGAATGCGCGGTTGGCCTCTGCCATCTGTCCGGTCGCTCTGTAGGCCTGGCCGAGCAGGTTATACGTGATGTAGTTGGATGGGTCCATCTTCGCGGCCCGGTCAAGGTAATGCAGTGCCTGGATGGGCTGCTGGAGCTTGAGTAAGGTTTGTCCCAGCAGGATGTAAGGTGCGGTCGAGCTGGGTTCCAGCAGGATCGCGCGATTCAAAGCCTGCTGGGCGTCAGCATACTGCCCGCTGCGCAGATAGGCGTCCCCCAGCCGGTCATAAAGGATTCCGTCGAGTGGGTTGAGCTTGCGTTCGGCCTCGAGTTCGAGGATAGCGCCGGCCACGTCACCCTTGGCCAGCGCCACTTCACCCAGGAGTTGGTGAGCCAGCGGCAACGTAGGGTTCATCTCGAGGGCCTTGCGGGCCTGGACAGTAGCCTCGTCCGCGAACTCACCGCGGAGAAAAAGCCGGCCGGCGAGGAGATACGCTTCAGCAGAGTCGGGGGCGAAGCCGTATTGCGCGGCAAAGGCGTGGCGCGCGTCGTCGAAGCGCCCCACGTTTTCATAGCAGAGGCCAAGTACATACTGCGGGTCGATGTTGGCCCGTTCCACGGCGGTGTGGGCCTTTTCAAGAAAGGGAAGGGCCTCGGGAGCCCGGCCCAGGCGAAAGAGACTCACACCGCGCATCTCGATCGACTCGCGATCGTTCGGATCTTGATCAGCAGCTTTAGTGAAGGCTGCAATAGCCTCCGGGAGCTGCTCTTGTTGGTAAAGTATGATGCCGCGCAGCCGTTCCACACCAGCCTCCTCGGGGGTCTTGGCTGCCAGTAGATCAAGCTGCGCCAGCGCCTTGTCCAGGCGTCCCTTGGCAGCCAGATCCTTGGCAACTTCAAATGGCGTGGGCGCGGGCGCCGCCGCTTCGCCGGCCGGCGTGGTGTCATTTTGCGGAGCCTGAGCAGGGGCGGCCAGTGCTAAGAGTACGGCAAGAAATGCGGTAGTGAATGTGCGCTGCATTTTAGAATCCTGGCTTTTAGTTTAGTTCGTGAAGCGCAATCTTTTCCAGGCTTCGACGATAGATGTTGGGGGTGAAAGAACGAGGGGAGCCGAAGCTCCCCTCGTGTTGAGGTTGCAGTTCCTTCGCGAGTTAGAACTGAACGCGAAGTGAGAATTCCAGGTAGCGAGAATTGCCGCCAGGTCCCTGGCCGGTGATGTCGCCTTCCGACTCGATGTCGCTGCCGGGGTTGCCTGGATTGATGTGGTTGAATACGTTGAACGCATCCATGCGGAACTTGGTGACGACGTGGTCCCAGACGGTGAACGCTTTGGTGATCCCGAAGTCGTCGTTGAAGAACCCAGGGCCGCGGTAGGTGTTGTAGCCTACGTTGCCGATGTTGTCCAGACCGGGGTTCACGAAGATTCCGGTTCCGGCTGCAGCATCGATCGGGTCGGTGAGGTCACCCGTTGCCGTGGGAGATGTGCAAACGGCAGTGTCCGCGCAAGGAATCTGCTGATCGTAGAACTTGCGCTTTTTAGCTGCAGCATTGAAGCCGCCGAGGCTGGTTTTCATTTTTCCGGAAGCGCTCGGGTAGTTCGGCGCGCTGCCAGGAACGTTTTTGCTGGTGTTGTTGTAGGAGACCCCGAACGGCAAGCCGCCCGACCAGTTCAGCACCGTGCTCACCTGGTAACCGCCAATAATCAGGTCTTCCAACCGGTTCGCTGCGGTCAGATACTGCTTGCCCTTGCCGAAGGGCAAGTCGTAGCTGCCGTACATGGTCAGTGCCTGCCTGCGGACGTTGCTGTCGGGCTCGCGGGTTACGGCGTGGTTCCAGGTCCAGTAGGTCGTGTTCTCGTCGAACGCGGCGGCCCAGTTATAGTTGACGGTGACCGCAAGCCCCTTGGAGAAAGTCTGGGCTAGCGTGACTTGCAGGGCGTCGTATTCGGTGTTCTGGTTGTCGCCCTGGTAGAAGATGGCTTGGTCCCAACCGCACATGCCGGACGATATATTAGACTCGCCGACGGGGGTGACGTAATTGCTGTCCGTGCAGGCTGGTAGAGAGCCGAAGTAGTAGCGCTGCAGGAAGTTCTGCGTGGAGGTGCCGCCGTTGGCCGCGATACCAGTAGGGTTAGTCGTGCTGCCGGGAGCGGCCACGCTGGGATCATAGTGCAGCGCCTGGCCGTTGTAGCCATTATAGGATGCCGGCAGGTTGATGGCCGCTTCGTTGGGATTGGTGTTGCGGCTGTCGCCGTCGCCCAGCGTATGCGTTCCCTTGTTGCCGACATAGGCCACGGTCAGTGTGAGTGTTGGAGTGAGGGCGCGCTGCACGCTCAGGTTCCAGGCATCGATCGTCGGGAAATTCATCGGGTTGGGACGTACCTTGCTTGTGACGAGATGTCCCGGATTAGGCAACAGGCCATCCTTGGGAACCACTGGGAAGACGTTCGGTGGAGGTCCCACCGCCAGATTGAAGGCGGTTCCGTAAGTCTGGGTCGCGTTGACTTCCTGGTTGGCCAGAACCGGCAGGTTCTGGGTAACGGTGTGGCCGAAGACGGAGCCAAAGACGCCGATGTCAAAGCTGCGTCCGTAGCCGGCGCGAATGACGGTCTTCGGGCCAAGCTGGTAGGTGGCGCTGATGCGAGGCGCAAACTGCTTCGACAACTTCGCGGACCAGCCCATGTCGCTGGGGATGCCGCCGATGCCGGCCACATGCAGATAGCCGTCGTTCATGTTCATCAATGCGCCATTGCCCGGCCCATTGACGGTCTCCGGGAAGTACAACTCCCAGCGCAGGCCCAGGTTGACGGTCAGGTTGTGGGTGACGCGCCAGGCGTCTTCTGCGTAAAAGAAGGTCCGCTTTTGGAATTCCTTGGCGTTGCCCTCAGTGACGTTGCCGACGTAGCGGCCGAAGGTGCCGGTTTCAGCTCCGGTGCCGGGGGCATTAGAGACATCGCCCAGAAGGAATGAGGCGAAACCCAGACCGCCCGTGGTTCCCGCGAGGGCCGAAGTCGGGCCGTTGCCAAAGTTCAAATCTCCGGCGCGATCCGTATCGGAGGGAACGCGGAGGTTGCGGCCATAGCGCAGATCGGCGCCGGCCTTGAAGGTGTGGTTGCCCCAGACCATCGTCCAGTTATTGACGATCTGGCCCTGGTCTTCGCGCTCATCCAGAGGGCAGTTGCAGCGGTTGATGTTCAGAGCGCCGCCATATTGGGGTTGTTGGGTCCCGCCGGGCAAAGTCTGCATGAAGAACCCAGGCGCGCCGCCGGAGCCGGGATAGGTGGAAACGTTGAGTCCCGGCATGCCCAGGGTAGTCGCGTAAGCGGTGGTCCCGTCATACTTGGAGTCGATGATGTTGTAGCGCAGATAGCCGAGGCGGAAGTCGGTAAGCAGCTTGGGGCTGATGGCAATATCCATGCCCGAGGCCAGACTGTCGTCGGAGCCCTGCGAGGTGCCGCCGTAGCCGCCGATGCCGAAGCCCGGACCGCCGGCTGCGCCGAACATCACCGTGCCTGACAATGTGTCCCAGAAGCGCGAGAAGCGCTCAAAGGCGTGCATCTTTTCGCTGAGGGAGTAATCCACGCGCTCTGTCCACTGGTTGCTGTTGAACAGGCCCGTGCCGGTCTCGTTGAAGTTCTTGTCCAGGCCGTTCAAATTGCCAGTGCCGCCAGGCTTGATGTTCGTGGTGTACGGCGCGAGAGCCGATAGCAGGTTCAGCGCCGGTGTTGAAAGCTGGGCCGTCGGAATCACGTTGTGTGGGTACGCCGTGCCATTGGCCTGGTAAATGATGCCTGCAGCGCCGAGCTGTGTCGCATACTCGCTGAAGTCAGCGCCGGCGATTCCGCTTGGGCCTACTTCTTTGCCTAGGGCGGTCTGAGTCAGCAGGTTGGTGGGCAGAGTGTCGGAGGCCGATGTTCCGACCTTCTGGCGCTGCGCCTCATAGTTGCCGAAGAAGAACGCCTTGTTCTTCAGAATCGGTCCGCCGATGGACCCGCCCAAGCGGTTCTTCAAGCCGGCCGGAAGACCGTTGGGGTTTGCAACGGGGTCGTACTTGCCCCGCGTCTCCGAGGAGTAGGGATCGCGTGCCTGGTTCGCATTGCCGGTGCGGAAGTCATAAGCGCTTCCGTGGAACTGGTTGGTGCCCGAACGGGTCTGGGCGGTAACCACCGCGGAGACGGCCTTGCCCAACTCGGCGTCGAAGTTCTGCGTGGTGATCTTGGTCTCAGTCACCGCATCCATTGCAGGATTGATGACGATGATGCCCAGAATCGGATCCTGGTTGTCGGTGCCGTCCAGCTCGAAGGCGGTTCCGCCGAAGGCCTGGCCGTCAACCTGAATCTGTTTGGAACCTTGGGGATTTTCATCGGCCGCGTGGGACCAGCCCAGAATCTGGGCGCCCGGCAGCAACAGTTGCAGGTTGGTAAAGTTCTGGTCGCCAACCGGGAGGCTGGAAACTTGCTGCTGGTCGAAAACGGTGGAGACGTCGGCGCGGTCGGTCTTCAACTCCGGCTGCGATTCGGCGTTTACTTCGACGGATTCATTGCCGCCGCCGACCTGCATGATGGGGTCAATGCGGGGCGCCGTGTCGGCCTCGACCTGAATGCCCTTGGTCTCGAAGGCCTTGAAGCCCTTGAGCGTGACCTTGAGGTCGTAAACGTCGGGGATAAGGTGGGGAACGCTATAGTCGCCCGAGCCGTTGGAGGTGGCAGTAACGACGGTGCCCTTGGCCTCGTCCGTTACCGTGATCGTGGCGCCTGCGACGGCCGCCCCGGTCGAATCGGTCACAGTGCCGAAAATCGATCCGTAGACCGACTGCGCACTGGCCGGCATATAGAGCAGCAAACCCACGCAGACAAAAAGCGCCAGCACGAGTGCTGTACGTAGAGTCTTGTTCATTTGGTCTCCTGGTCTCATGAAAATGCTTAGTTTTTTCACTTTTCACTTGTGATGTATCTGCCGACAAGAAAGCTCGCTACTCTCGGTCGGCACGAAAGACTCACCCGCCGCAATGGCAGGGTCGCTAAAATCCGAAGTCGCCGCTCCCTGAGTGGAAAAACCAGGAGCACATAAAATTGCATAAACCGGAACAGCTCAAGACAATATTCCAAGCATGAGGCATTGTCAACAGAAAAAAAGGAAGGCCTTCAGTGTTAAATACAATGTATCGATTCCTGTATGTATTTGATCATTCAATCTCTCGGACGCAGCTTCTTCCCGCCGTCATTTAGTAATAGTAACCTTTTAATATCAGCAACTTACTCAAATACTTCATGAGAAACAACCCCGTTTTACCCATTGAAAAGTTCAGCTGAAACGTATTGAACTGCCCATCAGCTTCGCATCTCACTCCTGCTCCGTGGAGGGCAGCTCAGGCCTTCACTTTCGTTGCGGTAAAAGTGTCAACTTTGAGGATTTTGCCACCCTCCTCGATCACATAAAGCCTGTTCACATCCAGGTCTTTCAGTGTGTCCACGGCACCGGAGGGCCAGCGAATCTCCACCAAGTCGACTTTGGTTGCATCGCCCAGGCCGAAGTGGGTGCGGAGGTCGCTGGCCGAGTAGTAGCCGTTGCAGGAGTGGACCTCGTCGATCTGAACCAACGTGGCATCGGGCTTGGCGCTGAGGGCAGGAGTGCCGGTCCGGGCCACTACCTTCAGCCGCGCGCCGATTCCGGTGCGGTTGCTCTTGGTCCCCACGACGCGAATCTTGATCCAACTGCGCTTCAGTGCCGATTCGCAATGGAGCAACTGAGGTGGGGCATTTACGCAGTTCACCACCATATCGAGGCAGCCATCGTTGTCGTAATCGCCCACCGCGAAGCCCCTGGCTGGAACCGCGGCCATGATGCCGCTGCCGCCAATCAGGCTTACGTCTTCAAACTGGCCATTGCGCAGATTGCGGTAGAGGTACTTGCGCTCGGCGTAGGCGGCATCGACTTGTGTTCCGTCCACCTCGGGATAGACGTGCCCGTTGGCGATCAGGATATCGAGCCAGCCATCGTTGTCGATATCGACGAAGCTCACGCCCCAGCCCATCAGCCGCGTATTCATTCCCAGTCCCGCCTGGTAGGTGCGGTCATCGAACGAGCCGTCTCCCAGATTCATGAACAAGGAATCGGTATCGCCGGCAAAATTCGTCTTCACAATATCCAGCAATCCATCCCGGTTGTAGTCCCCGACCGAGACGCCCATCCCGGCCTGCGGCTTGCCGTCGGGCGAATAAGCCACACCCGCCTCGATCGCCCCGTCCTTGAAGGTGCCGTCCTTCTGGTTCTGGTAATAGGTAGCGGTGGTCGAGTCGTTCGCCACATAGATGTCAGACCAGCCATTGTTGTCCAGGTCGGCCACGGCTGCGCTCAACGCATAGCTTCCCACCGCGCTCCACATCCCGGATTTTTCACTTACGTCGGTAAAGGTGCCGTCGCCGTTGTTGTGGTAGAGCAGGTTCTTGCCGCCCTCCAACCCCGGCGGCCCGCAGGCTACCTGAATCCCTTTGTACGTGCAATTGGCGTCCTCCGGCGTGGGCGCCGTCTTCACGTCGAAGTCGATGTAATTGCCTACAAAGAGGTCGAGATGGCCGTCCTTGTCGTAGTCCAGAAAGGAGCAGCCAGAGTTCCAGCGGAGCCGGGATTGCAAAAGGCCTGCCTCTTTGGTCACGTCGGTAAATGTCCCGTTGCCATTATTGCGGAAGAGCGCGTTCTGGCCGTAATAGCTGACGAAGAGGTCGTTCCAGCCGTCGTTGTTATAGTCGCCCACGCAGCAGGCCTGACCCCAGCCGGAGCGAGCCAGTCCTGCCTTTTCAGTCACGTCGGTAAAGGTTCCGTCGCGGTTGTTCTTGAACAAGTGGCACACTGGCTCCTGATTCTTAGGAAAGCCTTCGAGCCGCCAGCCGTTGACGAGGAAAATGTCTACCCAATCATCCTGGTCGTAGTCGAAGAAGGCTGCGCCGCAACCAGTGGTTTCGAGCAGGTACTTGTTGCGGTGTTCACCACCGTAGATGGTCTTTACGTTGAGTCCGGCTTGCCTGGCCACATCGACAAACTGCACTCCCAGCGGTGTCCCGGTCACTGGCGAAGGCAGACCCTTCGGTGCGGGGCGGGCCTGCGCTTCATATCCTTGCCGCTCGCTGCCCATCGTATTGTGCGACTGCCCTTCCTGCGGGGAGCGTCCCTCAAGTCCAAAGGCTGGCCTCGCGAGTTTCAATACCTCTTCAAGCGGCAAGACCAGCGCCGTCCTCGACAACGATTTCAGGAATCCGCGACGTGTAGACGGCAATGCAGACGCTCCTTGGGGCATGGTTTGCCTTGATCCGCGCTCCGAAAGGCGAGTATATCCTCTAGCCCGATGAAAATGCAGGCGGCCTTCCAGCGACCAAAGTAAACTCGCACCGCACGGCATTCGAACGCTCGCGGCAATCCCGGAAAGTGGGATCGCCGCCGCGCGATTAATGATCACCTACAATTCAGCCGTTACTGCACTTCTCCGATATAAACTCCGAACGGAGCCAATTCGATGGCCTCGGTCGATGCCGGGTCGGCGCCGCCAGGGCTTTTCAGCAGTGTTTTAAGGTGGGCTGCCTTGAGGCCCGCCTCTCTTGCCGATAGATTCACGGTTTGCGGATCGGCGGTGAAATTCACTGCCACCACCACCTGAGGCGCGCCGTCACGTTGCCGCATCCAGCTCAGCACCTTGGTATTCTCAGGGTCCAGCATGATGTCAGTTCCATCAGCGAATGCTGGATTGGTCTTCTTCAAGTGAATCAGGGCTTTGTACCAAGCCAGAAGCGAGTTAGGATCGGCCTCCTCAGCCTGCACGTTGACTGTGGCGGAGGTGGGCGGAACGGGCAGCCAGGGCTTGACGCCGGCAGGGGTGAAGCCCGCGTTTGCGCTCGCATTCCACTGCATGGGCGTACGCTCACCGTCGCGGCCCTTTTCCTTGGGCCAGCCGGTCACGCCCACTGGATCCTTCACGTCTTCCTTGCGGGTGGGCGGGGTTGTCTTCATGCCGATCTCGTCGCCGTAATAGAACAGCGCGGCCCCGCGACTGGCGAACAGAACCGTGGAGATGACGCGCTGAATATCCGAGTTGTGCACGCCATCGCCGTAGCGCATGTCCAGACGCGGCCTGTCGTGATTGTCGAAGACGAAAAGCGGTGTGTTGCCGTTGAGGCCCGTCTCGGCGTCGAGGAGCCGGGCGCGGAATTGGGCCACATTCAGGGTGTCGAGCATGCCCAGTTGTGTGTCCATGGGCAGGTGAAACTCTGGCCTCTGCGCGCTCCCATACTCCTCGGCCAGCGCGGCGATGTTCGCCACGTAGGTTTCGCCGATCACCACCCGCGTGCCGGGAAAGCTGGCGGCGTTGAATGTGTCCATTGTGGCGCGCATCTCCTGCATGACCGCGTGTACACCGGGGAGGAATTCGGTCTTCAGGCCGTCAACCGTGGGTTCGCCGAAGGCGTCGAGGATGGGATTGCCGCTCTTGTCTAGGAGGACGTTTTCGTCGGTGTCACTCGGGTCCTCGAAGAGAGTAGTGATGGCGTCGAAGCGGAGGCCTCCCACGCCGCGCTGCAACCAGAATCCGATAATGTCTTTGAAGGCTTGATGGACTTTTGGATTGTTCCAGTTAAGGTCCGCCTGCTGGAGATAAAACTTGTGATAGTAGTACTGGCGCGTCTTTTCGTCCCACTGCCACGCCGAGTGACCAAACTCCGACTGCCAGTTATTAGGTGGCGCGCCTTTGCTCGTCGCTGTCTCGCCCTTGCCGTCGCGCCACATATACCAGTCGCGATAGGGATTGGTGCGCGACGAGCGCGACTCTATAAACCATTTGTGCTGATCCGACGTGTGGTTCATCACCATGTCCATCACGATACGAATATGCCGCTTCCCGGCCTCGGCCACCAGCCGGTCAAAGTCGGCCAGCGTGCCATATTGCGGATCGATGTTCTTGTAGTCGGAGATGTCATAGCCGAAGTCGGCCTGCGGTGATGGGTAGACAGGCGTCAACCAAATGGCGTCCACGCCCAGTTCTTTCAGGTAGTCCATGCGCTGGGTGATGCCATTCAGGTCGCCGATGCCGTCGCCGTTCGAGTCCTGAAAACTGCGCGGGTAGATCTCATAGATGACGGCGTTTTTCCACCAGTCCCTGGCGGCGGCTGTGGTGGCTTGAGGAGCATGTTTGGCGGGCGTGTATTGGCCTCCCGCAGGCAGGGCCATGGCTCCGAGAATCAGGGCTATGGCGCAAATTGTGATGGATTTGGTCCGATGCATTTCGTTCTCCTCGTATTTCTTCCACTCCTCGTGGCTTCGGCAACGATAGACTCCAAACAAGTAAACATATTCGTTTCGTCTGCGACTTCAAGCTGATCCGGGCTGCGGTCAGCCGCGTCTTGCATGGCGCCGGATTAGATTAGCTGTGCCCACGATCCATCGCAGTTCTGGAGTGAGCACTCAAAAAATGTAACTACAGAAGACCTTAACGGCTCACAACCGCCATAAACATTGGAGAGTGGATGTGCCTAATTCCATCCGGCACTTACCAACTCTCGACGGTGAGTACGTGCGGTGGACCTTGATGCCCGTCGATCACCTGCGTCTCGATCACTGCTTCCATGTTCATATGCTCCCAGTTAGGCGGAGCTTTCTGCAGCAGCGAGTCAAGATAAACAGGGTTGTAAAGTATCTCGCCGGCGGATTCCGTACCCTCCTCGGAGATACCAGCTGCAATAATGACCGGCTGCCCTGTGATGCTGTCGTGGATGCGAGCCACAATGGCGTAATCACGTGAGCGCTTCTCATAAGGCACGCTCCAGTCCTCAGCCCAGCTCACCTTGTTGGAACTCTTCCGGTCGACGATCCGGGCCACTCCATTTTTCGTTTCGAAGCCGAAGCGCAAGCCCTGCGTGATGCGAAGTGTCCAGATGTTATCGAAGCCGGCAATCAGCACAGCAGGGCCCTCGCGAAGCTGGGCGAAGCTAACCTCCGAGGCCGGTGCGACGCGGAAAGCCTTGTGCCGGGTTTCGAGAGCAGCGACTGTGCGGGTGAGAGTGATGACATCTGCCAAGGCCAAGTGACCGGAAAAGTGCAGATTGAAGTACAGCGGCACCGGTTTGGAACTGTCCTTAGGAGCGTCGAGGGTGTGGATCGATTCCTCGTCGAGCATTTTGGCCGGTTCTCCGAGGCAGTAGGTGACCGTAGCGGGGCCGTCGGTCATGGGGGCCCAAAAGCGATCCATGGCCGTGGGCGGCTGAAAATGGTGCAACCACAATCCAATGCCCAGACCTGCCGCGGCAGCCGTCACCACCAGCGCTGGCATCAGCCACCGCCGTCGCCGCGCGACCGCTTGCAACGTTGATACGGAGTCTCGTGCAGGTGATTCTGGGGTCGTGTCCAACGGAGTGAAAGCAGGCTCCGGGGCGCGGAAGACGGGGACATAGGAGCCGAGGGGAAGCTCGATCACCCATTCCCCATCATGGGCGGAGTCATGGTAGTAATGGGAAAGCCGCTTGCGCACCTCACCGGCGGTAACGCGGACCACGGGATGGATATTCGGATCGAAGGTGGGGGAACGGCCGAAGATCTCGAAGCCGATGATCCGTTCCTTCAACTCGGCCATGTTACCCCGAAGCGTCTGCTCAACCACATGGGCCAGGAAGACTGGATAACGCTTGCTATTGGCAAAAAGCGAATGCGCGAGCAATCGCTCCAGTTGTTCCCGAACCGCACTAGCTTCCAAGGCGGAAACCGTCTGTGCGGTCTCCGGCTTGGCNNTCGAAGGAAATCTATTATACAAGGTATCATACGTTCCGGTCGAAATAATTGTTCGCCATGGATAAGTCCAATAAACCACTGTGCTTAACGGCGAATGAACGAGCGCTACCCATTGGAACATGACGCAGTACCTGGCTCATGAATGCAATAACAAATGGTCCACAAAATGCGCTAAGGCAACGCCGCTCCGTCCAGGGAGCCGATTCCGCAAATGCGGTCCGGGATTTAAGTTCAGGTTCTGTTCGCCCGCAGCTGCACGCGGTCATTGCTGATGACGCATTCTCAATCTGGGGTCGCTTCAGAAAACAGGATAAATCGTCCGCTTGGAAGATTATCCCATTGAAAATAAAAGACTTGGACGAGCTGCAGAAGGTTAAAACGACACCTCCGAAGTTGTTACATACAAATCATCGGATCAATTGATTCAGCTTCTCGTTATCGTGCTTTAAATCCCCTTTTCTGAAGCGCCCTCTTGTAAATCATCAGCCTTTCGAGCATTGTGGTGTTTGTTGCCTGCCGGTATTTGCGTGCTCTACACTGGGGCGGCCGGTTGCTATCCAGAACACGTCCTACGTTCCCGAGAGAGAGCAACCCATTCTGGCGCAAGGTTGAATATTTCATGCCGCGTCCTCTCCGTATTTCCGTTCTTCTTCCGTCTTCCGTTTTTGTTCTATGCCTTGCTCCATTGACTGTATTCTTGCCGGGCGCCAGCCTTCGAGCGCAGACCGGCGCCACCGTCTTCCGCAACGTGGACCCATCCGTGGCCTATGTGGGATCGAAGAGCTGCGGCGCACCCGGCTGCCACGAAGAGATCAATCGCACCTATTTCCCCACGCCGCACGGGCAATCGATGGCGCCGGCCAACTCGCCCACGGAGTTGGCGCGCGTGCCCCAGCCGATTACCGTCTTCAACGCGAAAAACAACCGCACCTACACCGTCTACCAACAGGACGGGAACATGTACCAGAGCGCCTATGAACAGGATAAGAACGGGCGCAAGATCTATTCGATCGCTCACAAAATCGACTACGTAACGGGCGGCGAAAGCGTCGGATACACATATCTCTACCGCGTCGGCGCATGGATCTTCCAGGCACCGTTTTCCTACTATGTCCGAACAAAAAGCTGGGAGCTTTCGCCCGGTTATGCGGCCGACGACGTGGGCTTCAACCGCGTGATGACCACCGGCTGCCTGCTCTGCCACAACGGCCAGCCCGATCCGGTGGCCAAACGCGACGGCATGTTCAAGGAACATCCCTTCCGCTTCGGCGAGTTGGGGGTGAGTTGCGAAACCTGCCACGGCCCTGGTGCGCTGCACGTGAAGGAAATGCAGACAAAAAGGGGGCGCGTCCTGAGGCCCAATGAAGTGGACACTTCCATCGTGAACCCCGCCAAGCTCTCGCCGCGGCTGGCCGACGACCTGTGCCGCGAGTGTCACCAAGCCGGCGACGCAGAGGTGATATATCCAGGCAAAACGGTGATGGACTATCGGCCGGGAACCCCACTGACCGAAACCATGGCCATCGTCAAGCGGCCCATCAAGCCCGAGCAGCGTGAAGAGGCCAACCGGCTGGAGACCAATCCACCCATTCGCGGCAGCCTGGAGCAGCCGCTTTGGTGGAAGAACTCCACGCTCGAGTTGAGCGAGTGCTACCAGGCAAGCCACGGGAGGCTCACTTGCAGCACCTGCCACTCGATCCATCACGCTCCCCTACCGGAGAACAAAGAGGCCGCCTATCGCGCCGCGTGTCTCACTTGTCATAAGCAGTCCAGTTGCAAGCTGAAGCTGGACGACAGCAGGCGGCTCGCGGTCAAGGACGACTGCATCGAATGCCACATGGAGAAGCGGCCCGTGGCTGGCATTGTGCACTCCAACGACACCAAGCACCGCATCGTGCGCTATCCCGGCCAGCCGTTACCCGAAGTTGCGTTTGAACAACCTAAACCTGATCTGCCCGGCCTGCTGTGGCTCAATCGCCCCGATGGCCAGCCGAACGCGCGCATCCCCGATCCGGCGCAACTGGAAGCCTACTTCACGGTTGCCCGCAAGGATCCCAGCCTCTGGCCTTACTGGTTCCGGAAGCTGGACAAGTTGAGCAAATCCGCGCCCGACGATCCGGCGGTGCTCAGCTCCCTGGGAGCTGTCGCGCTAGCCGAGAAAAAAGACAATGCCAAGGCTGCCGATTATTTTTCCCGTGCGCTCAAGCAGGGGTCGGAGGAGCCGATAACGTTTCTGAACCTGGCCACAGCTCTCGGAAATATGGGCCGGACCGAGGAAGCCCAAGTGATTCTGGAGCGCGGGGTTGCAGCCTACCCCTACTCGGGACCGCTGGTGGCTAGGCTGGCGTTGCAGTACGCGGCGGACGGTCAAAGATGGCGGGCGCAGAGCCTGATCCAGGAATACCGCAAGATTTTTCCGGAGAACCCGGAGGTGCGCCAGGCGCTCCAACAGATTGATGCACTGAGCAGCGCAGGGGAAACTATGCGCGACCGGGGTGCATCTGTCGCGCCGCCCAGGTAAACCGGAGGACCCTATCGCGGAATCAGTGCCCGTGCTAGAGTTCCTCCATGGGGTGGGCAATCTTCGACTTGCCAATTTCAAAGGATTTCCACATGACCGGCTCGATCACGTTCCGGCCCTCCACAATACGATAGGCCCGGTCCACCTGTACATTGCGGAAACTCTGGCGCAGGCCCGAAACTGGCCACCATATCTCGATCTCCCGGATGCTGGCCGCCTGCCCCACCCCGATGTGCTGGCGCATCGGGTTGCCGCCAAAGCTGGAAACCGCGCCCACGGCGCGGTAGATCGACCGCTGCCGCCCCCTCTCTTCAATGGTCACCTTGATGCGCGCGACATAGGCCGCCCGGTTGGTCTTCACGCCCTCCAGAACCAGGGTCACCCAGTGGTTGCCGTGACCCGGATTGTGATAGAGCGTGGGTATGAAAATGTCTCCCGGAAACGCCCTGCCCAGTTCCTCGAACACATCTTCGTTGCCGTTGTTCTCAATGTCCGCAAAGGCGATTCCATGCCCCTTTTGCAGGTTGCCAAAGCTCCCGGAAGTGGTCACGTTCTGGAAGTACCGCCCCTGGTCGTTGCGGAACATGCGCTTGGGCAGCAGCGACTCATATGAGGAATCGCCCAGCCCCAGGTACACGTCCAACCAGCCGTCGTTGTCAAGATCGCCGAAGTTCGCCGCCATCGTGGTAATCGCCCGGTCCAGCCCGTCCGCGCGAGGTACGTCGGTGAACGTCCCATTGTGGTTGTTGTGAAACAGGTGCGAGACCGACGCGCGGTATGGCTTCCGGACAGATCGTCGCCTACCCGCCAGTCGCCAAGCCGTTAGCCGTCAGTGTCGATAGCAAGTGCAGATGTCCGCTTTTCCAAGCAAGTGAAGTGTCCGGCTTGATAAATCATCCAGTAGCCGTAGAGGCGGTGGGAAAGTGCGAATTCCGCGTTCCTTGCGGGATTTGCAAGTGTGGTGGGAAAGTCGTCTCTTTGACTTTTCCACCACGCGCCTTTTCCACGGCCTTGACTTGTTTTTTGGTGAGCGGCGTCAAGAGCTTTCCTTGTGCGCTGTAGTGTCCGACACGGTGTCCTCCGATGCTAAGGGTACTCGTGCCCTACGCAAGCGATCAAGGTCTGGTTGCTGTGGAGGAAATGGATCTAGTCAGTATGGAGTGGCCGGCACTACCAGTGTCGGTGCCCCATCTGCGGATCATCGCTGCCAAAGGATTCGTGCTTCTTCCAAGGGGAGGTGAACGCCTTCGAAGTGAGGTATCACTCGCGCAGTGTATTCCTCCGCGGGCAGGGCCGCAGAAACAGCTGCGGTGTATATGTGGCCCCCCGGCGCGCTCCCCAGCTCGTCCCTGCGCTTCATCTCCTGCACCATGGGGGCGCCGCCCTTGACGCCGTCGGCATAAAGCTCTACCCGTACCGCGTTGGGATCAAGATCGTTGAGCCAAATCTGAACTTCGAATTCGTGCTTTTCACCACGAGTTTCCACTTTCACTTCGCCAAAGTGCAGCGAGGCCCACTTCTCGTCCAGGCTGTGCCGCCAGTCGACAATCAGCCTGCCGGTGGCGCCTTTGTCCAAGGCGCGCAAACGGTAGGCTGCGGCAGCCGGCAGGTAATGTCGCTCAGTGTATTCGCGCACCGCGCGGTTGGCGGAGAATTGCGGAGTCAATCGCGCCATGCTCTCGCGGATCCGCGCAACCCAGGCTGTGGGAATGCCGCTTTCGCCTCGGGTATAGAATTCTGGGACAACTTGCCGTTCGAGCGTGTCATAAAGCATCTCCGCTTCGATGTGGTCCAGTCCTGGATCAGTGCCATGTTCCAGGCCGTCGCCGAGCGCCCAGCCTAGATCCGGGGCATAGGCTTCGGACCACCAGCCGTCCAACTCCGAATAATTGAGCCCGCCGTTGACAAGCACCTTCATGCCGCTAGTTCCACAGGCCTCCCACGGCCGCCGCGGAGTATTCAGCCAGACATCTATCCCGTGTACAAGGTGTTCGGACATGCGCATGTCGTAGTCGCTGAGAAAGATTACATGGTTCCGAGCCTCAGTCTCCCGGATGAAGCGTATCCACTCCTGAATCAAGGCCTGCCCACCCTGATCCGCCGGATGGGCCTTGCCGGCAAGCATGAGTTGCACTGGCCGCTCGGGATTGGTTAGCAGGCGAAGCAGCCGCTCCCGGTCGTGCAAAAGCAGGTTTGGCCGTTTGTAGGTCGCGAACCGCCGCGCAAACCCCAGCGTCAATACCTTGGGATCGAAGAGCTGTTTCGCGCCGTCAACCTCTTCGGGTGATGCGCCGGAGACGGCCAGTTGCCTGGACAATCGTTCGCGAGCGTATGCAACCAGGGACTCCCTGGCGGCTGTGCGGACTTGCCAGAGGCTCTCGTCTGAGACACCGCGGATGTTCTGCTCCAGGGCTTCCGTCGCCCCCAGCCAGCGATGTTCTCCACATGCCTTGGTCCAGAGATCGTTGGCCGGATGAGAATCCCAGGTGGACACATGGACCCCATTGGTCACATGGCCGATGGGCACTTCGTCCATTGGCCACCGGGGAAACAGGGGCGCAAATAGATCCCGGCTGACTTGCCCATGCAATTGGCTCACGCCATTCACCGCGCCGCTGCCGCGAATGGCCAGATAGGCCATGTTGAAACTCTCTGACCAATCGCTCGGATTCTGGCGGCCCAAAGCCAGCAAACTGTGGAGATTGATGCCTAGTTCGTGCTCGGCATAGCGGCCGAGGTATTGCTCGATCAGAGCCGGTGGGAAGCGATCGAAGCCAGCGGCAACGGCCGTGTGGGTGGTGAACAGGTTCCCCGCCCGCGTAACGGCCAGCGCCACGTCAAAGGGCTGAGCTGCCTCTAGCATGAAACTGCGGGCGCGCTCCAACACCGCGAAGGCCGCATGACCCTCATTCAGGTGACAGACTTCCGGTTGGATGCCAAGGCCGGCAAGCAGCCTCCAACCGCCGATTCCGAGGACCATCTCCTGCCTGAGGCGCAACTCCTGATCGCCTCCATACAGTTCGCTGGTGATCGCCCGATCCTCAGGGGAGTTAGCCGGGTCGTTGCTGTCCAGCAAGTAGAGAGTTACTCGGCCCACCTGGACCTGCCAGGCCCGCAGCCAGACCGAGTAACCGTGCAAGGCGGTCTCCAATCGCAACCACTCACCGTTCGCTCGGCGCACCGGAGTGATCGGCAACTGTCCAGGATCGTTATAGGGGAAGAGAGCCTGTTGTGCTCCCTCCTTGTCGATCACCTGGCGAAAGTAACCTTGCTGGTAGAGCAGCCCCACTGCGGCTACCGGCACACCCAGGTCGCTTGCGGCCTTGAGCTGATCCCCAGCCACGTTGCCGAGCCCGCCTGAGTAAATCGGGAGCGCTTCGCTCAACATGAATTCGAGGCTGAAATACGCGACGCAGCTCAAGGGTGACTGCACAATATGTTGCTGAAACCAGGCCGGCGCCTCCGCCGCTCGCCGTTCGTCGCTCAACAGGTCATCGACATTCTTGCGGAATGCAGAATCGGCCATCAGGCGCCCGAGTTGCTCCCGTGAAGTTGTTTGCAGAACAACCCAGGCGTTCTGGGTGAGCTTCCACTGGACAGGATCGATCTGCCTCCACACTTGGTCGGCGCGATGGTTCCACGACCAGCGCAGATTCAGGGCAAGCTCAGCCAGGGATTCGAAGCCCTCGATTTCCGTGGGCAGGCGACCGAAGGCCGGTTGGCCGGCCCGCGCTGGATCGCTCATAAAGTCTCTCCTCGGGCTTTTTGTCAGCCAAACCGTGGGAAGCATGAGTCAGTCTTCCGCGCTCCCGAGTTAGCTGAACTCGCCCTTGATGTATTGCTGCGCTTCTTTCTGCTTGGGGTCGTTGAAGATCTGGTTGGAGTCGCCGAACTCCACCAGGTAGCCCGTCCGGCTGCCTATTTCCGCATGCCCTAACCGACTGTCTTCATGCGAGTTCCATCGTTCTTTCAGCAGAAATACCGCCGTGAAGTCCACTGAATAACTGGCCGTCTATGAACGCAAGAGTACCGGCTCAGACCATCTCGATCTGAGCAATTGAGAGCAATCGCCAGCGAATTCAACGAACCTTAATATAGAGAAAGCGCTTGTGGCAGGCTCAACCGAAGTGATTCCGGGGATACGCCTCGTCGAGCGACACCAAGACTCTCAGCGACGCTTTGAGTTCGCGCTGCGTAGCGTTGACTTTGTGCGTTGGGAAACCCGCTACACCTTCAGGACATTGAATTCTCAATGGGTGGTTCCACGGGGCTCAATGGAAGGCGAGCAGATTCTCTGAATTCTTCACTTGTTCCAGCCCAATTGTCTGCGATTTGGAAGTGACCAGCACAGCTGCACAAAGCGGGTTAGTCCTGATATGTCGTCAACTCGGAAATTACTTTTTGGTTAACACTTGCCGTGAACCGGGAGACCGACGGACCAGCATGGGTGAGATTGTCATTCTCCCGACACCCAAAATCAACCTTTTTCAATCCGACAGGATGGATCGGGACCGATAAACGCCGATGGCGACGGGAGGTTCTCTCGATTTACGCTAAATCGCCAATGCGCTCGCCGACGGCGGAGGCAAGACCAAAGCCATCGCCGTTCCGGTGCCTGCATCATCGGGCTATCCACCTCCAACGTCGCAATGAACGCCGCCGGCGACCGATCTAATTCGAATGTCGGGGTGCTCATCCTGCTTCCCCCAAGCTGTACGGAGGCAACGTGGTCAGGCGTCCGTCCTCGACTGGGCCACCCACAGTGAAATGGTAGAAGCTCTGCCAATCGCGCGAAGAGATGCCGAACACCTCGTGAACCGGATCATCGAAGTAGCAGCCGATCCCGGTTGCACGAATGCCCGCCTCCTCCGCCTCGAGGTACAGCACCTGGCCCACGAGTCCGGCCTCCCAGAAGAGATTTCGGTAGAAGCTGGCGCCATAGACAACCAAACTGTCCATGTATTCGGCGATCATCCCAAGGCTGAAGGCCCCGTCCCCCGCGATGTCTTGACCGCAGGAGACATTCGCGGCCAGAGTACGGCAGTCCCCCACTTTCAGTAGGAATAGGGGAAGGCCATGCGGACACGACGGAGGGCGTAGCCACAGGAACTCAGGCCGCATCGCTTGCCGGAGTGTCTCGACCTTCTCCGGATCCCGAGCGAGCACGTAGAGACCAGGATGCAAGTCGTTCACGCGGTGCACGAAGAGGCCCAGGTGGATGCGTGGGCGCCAAGGTAGGGCGTCCCACGGCACAGATTGTCCGTCTCGGGTGGGTACGAGACGAGCCAACATCCGGAAGAAGGTCGCCGCAGGAATCGCTGTGGACCCGTCCATGCTCACCGCGCTTCTACGCCCCAGGATAACTTTTTCCGCAGAGAAAGCTCCGGACCGAACTGGCGCCCCGAAGAGCTCTTCCTCCGAAGGGAACCTGGAGAACTCTTCGTCGGCCGCAATCCTCGAATTTGTAGTGGCGACAGCCACCTGGTCGATCACTGGCCAATCGACGCCGTGC
>PLOG01000031.1 GCA_003142935.1 Acidobacteriaceae bacterium | reverse complement strand
GAATTTGCCCGGCGGTGCCAATGCCGAAAGCACTTCCGATGGACTCAGAACGGCACCCAATACCGCCGCAAGGCAGGGACCCGTTCTTGGGCTGAAGCTGAGCAAGTCAAGCATGACCTGGAGGACCAGTTAGCCGGGCGCGCGCCGAACAAGCCGGAGAGCGTGAGGGGCCTCCAGGACTGCATAGACTTATTCATCCAGGACAAGAAAGTACAGGGCATCACGGAGGATAGATTCTGCCCATCCACTCCTGATTGGTTTCCATCAGCAGCGCCGCGATCAGCCGCAAGCACGACTGCTCATGCGGAAACACCCGCACCACCCGCGTTCTGCGTTTCAACTCCTGGTTCTGCCGCTCCAGCATATTGGTCGTGCGCATTCGCTTTTGGTGCGCCTCCGGCAGCGCATAGACACCCAGTATCTCCTCGCCGTGCTCCTCCAGCAGCCGCGCCACCTTGGGAGCCTTCTTGACTAACTCCGCGATGGCCGCTGCAAGCGCCGCCTGGGCCGCCTCGCGCGTCGCCGACTCGGTCACCAACTTCATCAGCCGCAGCACTTGCGGACGCTGCTGCCGGCCGCACAGGCTCAACGCGTTGCGCACAAAATGCACCTGGCAGCGTTGCCACACCGCGCCCTGAAAATGCTTCTCGATGGCTCGCACCATGCCGGCATGATCGTCGCTCACCACATAACTCACGCCGCGCAGTCCGCGCTGCTTCAACTCCAAGAAGACCGCGCCCCAACTGGCCTCCGACTCCGACTCGGCAACCCAGCAGCCCAACACTTCGCGATAACCCGCGGCGCTGATGCCGATGGCCACCAGCACGCCCTGGCTCACCACCGAGCCGCCGCGCCGCACATCGTTGCAATGGTAGGCCTCGGCGCCGAGAAAGCTGGTCATCTCGGCTTCCAAAACTTGTTGCACGGTGCGCTGAACCAGATCGCGCAGAAAATCTTCCCCGCCCAACCCCTCTTGCCACCCCGATACAATCCCAATACCCTGTTCCTTGCGAGCCATCTCAGTCCTCCTTGTGAATGTCGTCTTCGTAAACAACATCCTAAGGAATCGAACAGGTGGCTCACCGACGCTCGCCACTCAGCAGCTTCTACAGAACTTTACGGACTTAATCGTTCAATAAACGATACTTCATAATGTGTTCATACGCTCTTTATCTGCACAAGCAAGTATTTCTATTGGTCTACGTCGCATAGCAGGACTTCAGAGCGATTCGATCCGGAGAGCTCCATGCAAACTGTCGGACGTTGTTCAAAGAGTGCGGTATATGCCGGGGCCATCTCTATTTGCTGTTCATTGATCGTGTTCACTGGCGTCTCGGCGTCTGGACAAGCAAGCCTGTCAACCGGGACGCTAGCTGCAAGCGCCAGTGATAAAGTGGTCAGCCCCGAAGAGCGTGCAATCAATGGTCTTCCCCATTATCAGCCTCAACATCTTGTTTCAGGAACCATCCGGCTATGGGGGCATGGAGCTCCGGTCCTGGACTTCATGGGGATACTGGTGAAGTCCTGGGAAGAGGGATTTGCAAAGTATCAGCCTGACGTGAAGTTTGAAGACGACATGTACGGCACTGCCTCTGCGATGGGCGCACTCTACACTGGCAAGGGCGACATAGCCATCCTCGGCCAGGAGATTTACCCGTTTGAAACGGTCGCATTCCAACAGGTAAAGCACTATCCTCCGCTCGGCATCGAGATTGCCACGGGCAGTGTCGATGTGCGGAACTTCGATTTTGCCATTGGTGTCTTCGCTAACAAGACGAACCCGCTCTCACAGATGACCCTCGACCAGATCGACAAAGTGTTCGCCTGGCATGAGGGAGGCAAATCCACCAACTTCGAAACGTGGGGCCGGCTTGGGCTCAAGGGCGCATGGGCGGACAAGCCCATCCACCTCTATGGCTGGTACGAGTCGGATGTTTTCTCTACTTTCGTTGAGCGCGCCGCGTTGCACGATAGCCATCGGTGGCGCTGCGGGATGAAGCAATACGCGCATATCCACCGGGCCGATGGAACCATCTATGATAGCGGCGAGCAGATTCTTGATGCTCTCGCCAATGACCCATACGGCATAGCGCTATCGAACGTCCGTTACTTGAAGGACAAAGCGGTCAAGCCTTTGGCGCTTGCACGTACCGCAGCCGGCCCCTACTATGCTGCGACCAAGGACACGCTGATCGACCGGCAGTATCCGCTGGGGCGAATCATCCCTGCGGAAATCGACCGCGTACCGGGCCAGCCCGTGGATCCGAAGGTCAAGGAATTCCTCCTTTACATTCTTAGCCGCGAAGGCCAGGAGGATATTGTACGCGATGGAAAGTACCTGCCCATGCAACCCGATGCCGCAAAGCGAGAACGGGAGAAGCTCGATTGACGATCTTTAGCGCAACGCGAGGCTTTTGGGGAATAATGCTGGTCTCAGCGGCCATCGGAGTCGGAGCCGCTCAGGAGACAGCGCTACCAGCATACGCACCCATTCCGACCCAGGGAGGCGCCATCCGTAGTTGGGGCGATAGCGCCATGCGCAGCACGATGAAGGCGTGGGAACAGGCTTTTCGCAGTTATCATCCCGAGATTACGTTTCAGGACACTTTGCTCGGCACGGCTACAAGTATGGCGGGCATCATTACAGGCACATCCGATCTGTCGCTAATGGGCAGGCCCGTCACAGTCAACGAGGTTATCGGCTTTGAATGGGTCTTCCGCGTCAAACCGCTCGCCATTCAGGTGATGAACGGGAGCTTGCATGGCGAAGGCAAGACGCCCGCGCTTGTGGTCTTTGTATCTCGTCGTAACCCCGTGCGGCAGTTAAACATGTTCCAGCTCTCCGGTATCCTCGGTTGCCCCGCCAATTCAAAGGAGCAGCCAATATGGGCCATGGCAGGAGCTGAAGGTGTCTGGAGAGATAAACCGATCCACGCTTACCTTTACGGCGATCAGACCGGCACTGGGGCTTTTCTCCAGCAGGCAATACAAGGCACAAAGGACTGCTGGAACTGGGAGATGGTGCGCGAGTTCAAAGACAAGATACGCAGCAATGGATCCACCTACCCGGCGGCCCAACAGATCGTTGATGCGTTGAAGCGCGATCCATACGGCCTCGCCATATCTACACTCGCCTATGCGGACTCCGAGATCAAGGTGCTGCCGCTAGCCGGCTCTGGAGCCGCCGTGCCTTTGACAAGAGAGACCATTATCTCCTCCAGCTATCCGCTCGCGCGAGGCGTCTATATTTATATCAATCGGCGCAAAGACAAACCCGTCGATCCGAAGGTCAAGGAGTTCCTTCGCTTCATCCTAAGCCGGGAAGGCCAGGCAGTGGTGCAGAACCAGGGCGACTACCTTCCCCTGAATTCGACGTCGGCTCAAGAGCAACGGAAGAAGCTTGAATGAACGATCTCTCATCTGACATTCCGCAAATCTTCACCTAAGACATGGATCCTTTTTCCAAGCACGTTCTCAGGTGTATAGCATTATTAATGGGACAAAAGGGGATATTGAAGATGGCACTCTACCGCACACTCACAACAGCAGCAACCCTGGCGCTCAGCCTGCTCTGCGCGGGTACCGGTTATACGCAGATGGATGACAAATATCAGCCCAACGCGGAATCAAAGAAGTATCCGGAAGGCTCGGCGATCGAGCGGCGCGTGCGTATGGCTGCGATTGCGGCGAACCCAGCATACACTCGGACGTTCGACCTCAGCGCCCTGCCCGATTACGTCCCTGAAGAAAGGCCGACCGGTACGTTACGCCTCTGCGGAAACAACTACATTGGAGATTCCCCGCTTGGCGGCTGGTGGAAGGACGCGTTTGAGAAGTATCAGCCTGGCATCAAGATCGAGTACAACTTGCAGACAGCGGCGACCGCCATCCCGTGCCTTGGGTTCGGCTTAGCCGACATCGGCATCACGCATGAGCCAAGCTTTTACGACTACCTCTCCTATCAACGACTGAGGGGCCACGCACCGACCGGCATCACGATTCTGACAGGCTCGTACGATGTGGTCGGCTGGCAGAACAATATGGTGATCGTTGTCAATAAGGCGAATCCAATTACACAAGTGAGCATGACGCAGCTCGATGGTATCTTCGGCGCGCAGCGTGCCGGGGGTTGGATAGGCACCACCTGGCATCCTGAACTCGCCCGCGGGCCCGAGAAGGATATTCGCCACTGGGGGCAGCTCGGCCTGACCGGTGAATGGACGAACAGGCCGATCAATACCTACGGCTACAGCTTGCGTTATGCCACCGCTCTCGAGTTCTCCGACAAGGTTCTTCATTCGACCGACAAGTGGAACGAAAACCTACTGGGATTTGGAAACTATAACAAGGCTGATGGCAAGACGTACCTCGAAGCCGATCAGATTGTCGACCACGTCCGCGACGACCCGAATGCCATCGCCTACGTTCGCTTTCACCCCAAGTTTCCCGCCGACGTAAAGATTCTCGATGTTGGAGCTACCGATGCCGGTCCTTTTATCCACTACTCGATGGAGAGCCTGCAGAACCATACCTATCCCCTATGGGGCGGGCAGTCCTTCTGGATCGACATTGAACCCGGCAAGAAGGTTGATCCAAAGATTCGTGAGTTCATCCGCTTCGTGCTGAGCAAGCAGGGGCAGGAACTGTTGGAGAAGGATGGAAAGTACCTGCCGCTTGATGCCGCGACCGTGCAGGAAGGATTGAAGAAGCTGCGGTAACTCTCGTGCGCTTGACTCCAAACAAACAGCCAGGACATCAACGTCAGGTATCGACTTAGAGTATCGGAAGGAACTGATGAGTTATCGCGCCTCTCTATGGTCGCTCATGTTTCTTGCGATATGTTCCACGGTAGCCATTTCGCAAAGTTTCGAATCGATGCCTGTGTACAAGCCACAACAGCAGGTTTCCGGCATGATTCGAATTCGCGGAGACAAACATCAGAGTGTGATGCTCAAGAATTGGGAGCAAGCCTTTCACAGGTACCAGCCTGACATCATCTTCGACGATCACCTGACCAGTACTGTGCATGGGATTCCGGCACTTGTCTTCGACGTAGCGGACCTTGCGCTGCTGGGGCGCGAGATAGCTCCACTGGAAAACCTTTCCTTTCGTCGTATGTTCAAGTATGATCCGCTTGAGATCACGATCGCCACTGGCAGCTACGACACTCCATACGAGGCGTTTGCCCTGGGAGTGTTTGTTAACAAAGAAAACCCCTTATCTCAACTGACACTTCAGCAGGTTGCAGCCATCTTCGGCTGCTGCCCCGGGAAAAATGTACGAACCTGGGGCCAGCTCGGACTCACCGGTGAATGGGCCGATAAGCAGATACATGTCTTCGGATACCCCGCGGGAAACAACATCGCAAACTTTTTTGAACTGAAGGTGCTCCAAAGCCCCCCGAGCGGGGGCCCTACGCTTCCAAACGGGGTTCGGTGGAACTGCGATCTAAAGGAGTACTCGAACACCTATGACAACGACGACAAGCCGGTCATTTCTTCGGACGCCTTGATGATGCAGGATTTGGGCAATGACAAGTACGCGATCGCTTACAGCGGTATTCGGGAAAGAACCCCGCAGGTGAAGGCCCTTGCTCTTTCTGTGAGAGATGGCGCGCCCTATATCCCCTTCTCACTCGAGACAGTGGCGAATCGCAGTTACCCCCTTGGCCGGTCGGTGTACGTTTACCTCAACCGGGAGCCCGGAAAGCCTCTCGATCCGGAAATTGCCGAGTTTCTGCGATTTATTTTGAGCCGCCAAGGTCAGGAGTCTATCGCTCAGCAAAACGTCTTCCTGCCACTCCCCGCAGCCGCAGTAGACGAGCAATTGAAGAAGCTTCAATAGTGCGTGATCGCGTGTCAGTAGCCACTTGCTCTTCTCGCTGGCCTGTGCAAGTGACGGCTTACTGATATGAGCAAAGAATGAGCTTCCACAAACAACTGTACCTATACGCGCTCTCGCGAACTGATGAGCCTCGGGGAGACGACAGGCTGACCGGATAGAGACCCGGTACTGGTTGAGTGCAATAGTCTATATCCTGCACGCGTGCAGGTTCCGCAGATACAATAAGTTCTGGCAGGATTGCGGAGATGCGCGATTACTTGATGGTCTGTCCGAAAGGCTTTTCATCTCGAGTTCATCTTTCATTCATTTTGCCATCCTAGTGTGTCTGTTGTGAAGTTGACAACAGAGGCCCATCGGTTGAAAATTCGTTCTAACTATATGAACCACTATTCAGCCCATCCCGGAGTCAAACGATTTCTATGCGAACACATTGGAATGTAAGTCTGTTTTCATTTACTGGAAATTGCAGCGGCATGCAGTTCTTGCTGCTCGT
This sequence comes from Acidobacteriaceae bacterium, assembly GCA_003142935.1. Taxonomy (GTDB): domain Bacteria; phylum Acidobacteriota; class Terriglobia; order Terriglobales; family Acidobacteriaceae; genus Telmatobacter. The sequence goes on along the minus strand of PLOG01000031.1, from coordinate 6,467 downwards.
AGCTTGCATGTGCATGGCGGTATCTGGAGCGGCTCAGGGCAAAGGCCGCGCGGGTCTCGTGGATCCGAATCTACCGGAATACCATTCTCAGCCTGTGCCCCCCCCGCATGATCGTGGATATGTCATGCCGGATGGATCAGTCCGGATTGTGGGCTTCGACGACATGGCCGGCATGGTCGCGAAGTGGGACCAGGAGTTCTCGCGGACTCATCCTGGCGTCAAGTTCACGCCGATTCTGAAGGGAAACGGCACGGCGATTCCGGCTATTACCTACGACATAGCCGCATTCGCTCCGGAGGGCGGGGGGGCGACGCTTTTGGAACTGCTTCCTTACGAGAAGATCTATGGCTCGAAGAAGGACCCTGTAGCTGCGCTGATTATCCGAATAGGGCATGGTTCCCTGAACCCGGCGGCAAAGATGAGCCCCTTGGGGATCGTCGTTAATAAGAGCAATCCAATCAAGTCGCTGACCGAAGGGCAAGTCGCCTCGATCTTTTCGACGGGTAGTGGCACTGGAGATGTGACCAACTGGAGCCAGATCGGGATGGGCGGAGATTTGGCGGATAAGCCGATCCATCCGACCGGTTTGTATTGGGATGCATATCAGCGTCCCGAAGACCCGAATATGGGCGAGTATATGATGTTCCGTAAGATGGGAACGTTCCCTGGTTACGTCTTTACGCAGAATTATGAACAGTATGTTCACTACAGCGACGTCGTGAAGAAGGTGGCTTCCGATCCGCTCGCGATAGGGATTATAGCGCTGAACAAGGCTGATTCGAGCGTTAGGGTTGTTCCCCTTGTTGGCAGCGATGGCCATACTTTGACAACAGGAAGCGTGCGTGACCTAACCTCGAATCGCTATCCATACGGCCGTGATCTGTACATTTATATCCGCCGGGAGCCGGGAACACCCTTCGATCCATTGGTTCAGGAGTACATGCGGCTCATTCTATCTAGACGGGGCCAGGAGATAATTGCGCAGGACGCGAAAGGTTATCTTCCGCTCAATGCTGAGGATGTGAAGATAGAACTCGACAAATTAGACAATGCGAAGACCTGGGCTCCTCGTGCGAAGCAGGGCCCAAAGCTCAATTTCCCATTCCCGTCCCCCGAGCCAGAAGGTAAATGACCATGCGATTCAACGATAGTTCGTCTACCGCGTCCATTCATCGTGCCCTGCAGAACTGGGCGCCGTCTTTTGTTGCCTGCGCCAGCGTTCTTGTGGCAGCGATAGCTATCTCTGCAGCCTATGCGCAGAATGACATTGCGCAGCGTCCCTACGTTCCGCAGCACGTAACCGTACCCGCTGACCGCCCGTATGTGGTGGGTCCGGATACGGTTTTTGTTGCGGGCAATGATGTACTGATTCCACTTTTCACGAAACTTGATGCGCGTTGGGCGCAGGTGGAACCCAACGTGAAATTCAAGAAGATCATGATGGGCTCTACCTTGTCAGTGGAGGGGCTTGTCTCGGAGAAGTCGGCGTTTGGGCCTATCGGCCGCGGAAACAGGAGGCCGGAGGTAGACCAGTTCGTTCAGCGATTCGGCTATGAGCCGACGTACTTGAAGATTGGATACGACAGCAATCCTAACAACAAGCTGTCGACGGGGATATGGGTAAACGCCAGCAATCCGATCAAGCAGATCACGCTGGCGCAGGCTGCTGCGATCTTTACCACAGGTGGCGAAAACGGGGACATCACACACTGGTCGCAACTCGGTGTGGAAGGAGATTGGGGCCCTGTGCCGATTCATCCCTACGTGACTCGAGATACGTCGGCCGTTCTGGCAATGATTGATGAAATGCGCGATAAGTTCGGCGGAAGGCCGTTTACCCCTCAAGTCGAGTGGATGCCTACCGAAGAGAGCGCAATCGATGCGGTTGCTCAGGATGCCTATGGCATGGTTCTGATGGACTACTGGAACAACGTCGCGGTCATGAGGGGCGTTATGACCTGGAAGCGCCTGCCGGATTTAGGTCCAAAGATTAAGTTCGTGCCCATGGTCATCGATGACAAAGGCACACTGTCGGACGGAACGGTAGAGGGTCCGTTGCATCCCATGGCTTCTGCGATTGGAATCAATATCAATCGCGTGCCTGGCAAGCCATTGGACCCTTGGCTTCGGGCGTATTGCGAATTTCTACTGTCAAAGGATGCGCAAGAGATCATCGGATCGCCAGAAATGCGCAAGGTTGGATTCAGACCACTTCAACCTGGTGAAGCTGCGGAAGAGTTGAAGAAAATTGAGTAATAATAGGGATCTCGTTTTGGGAGTTTGCAGGATTCCTCTCGCTTGCCCCAAATTGCTGGGTGCCGATTTTTGTAAGCTCTCTATCGGCGGGAAGTAGGCGTTGTGCCAGCGGAGTTGAGATTTCATACAGTTCATGCCAGCGAATCGCCTCAGGAAAGTAAGCAGATTGAGCAATTGCTAACTGAGAGCGATCTTGGCTGGGACAGTAGGGTTGAAACCTTTGTTGTCTGCAGGAAGGGCGCTGCGCTAGTCGCGTGTGCCGGTATTGACCGAAATGTAGTTAAATGCGTGGCCATTTCCCCGGCATTTCGCGGCACCTCACTCAGTCTGCAACTAGGCGGTGAGCTGCTTAAAGTGGCGATGGAGCGCGGGCATTTTCACCTTTTTCTATACACCAAACCGGACAACACGGTGTTTTTCCGCGGCTGGGGTTTTTATCCATTGGTTGAGGTGCGGGACAAAGTGGCGCTGATGGAAAACAGCCCAATCGCCATCCGTCGATATTGCAGCGATCTGCGGGCACTGCGAAAACATGGCGGCAAAATTGGATGCATTGTTATGAATGCCAATCCGTTTACGCTGGGGCATCGCTATCTGGCTGATGTTGCGGCAGAGTCGTGCGACTGGCTACACGTATTCATAGTGCGCGAAGAAGCGTCAATGTTTTCCTATGCCGAACGCTATGAGCTTGCATCTCAAGGATTGAGCCATATCAAGAACATTACGGTACATCATGGTTCCGAATACATCGTCTCAAGGGCGACTTTTCCAAGTTATTTTCTAAAGGGAAAATGCACGGTAGACCAATGTTTTACTGCGATAGATCTGTTGTTATTCAGGGAGCACATCGCACCCGCGCTCGAAATCACATATCGTTATGTAGGGACAGAGCCAGCTTGCCCTGTAACTAGCAGGTATAACAAGGACATGAAGCATTGGTTGGAGACAGCAGATTCTCGTTCTCCGTCCATCGAGGTCGTCGTAGTGCCCCGCATTACGCTGCGGGGCAGCCCGATCTCCGCATCCGAGGTGCGCAGGCTTCTACAGAATAAGAGCCTTCAAGAGATAAAGAAATTGGTCCCTGAAACCACCATGCGTCAATTGATCAGCCGCTTTGGCGATCAACGGCGGGAAACTGAAATGACAGATGGAGATGATCATTGAGAATTATTACAGAAGCCGTCGCCGGCTCACTGGAGTCGAGCGATCTGCTTGTCAAAGTGTCCCCCAGCCGTGACAAGACGTTGGAGATATATGTGACCAGTGACGTGATTGAACAATTTGGAACCCAGATTCGACACGTGGTGGACGACACCTTAAAGAGACTGGCCGTTACGGATGGGTTGATTGTCATCGAAGATAAAGGGGCCCTCGACTATGCCATCCGGGCACGCGTACAGACTGCTGTGTTGCGTGGCGCGGCATGTAAAGAGTTGAATTGGGAGCAACTATCGTGAAATTACGTCGTAGTATGTTGTTTCTCCCGGGCTCTAAAGCGGCCATGCTATCCACGGCATTTGTCTATAAGCCGGACTGCGTCATGTTCGACTTAGAAGACGCCGTATCGCTGCGAGAGAAGGATTCCGCGCGATTAATGGTCTTCCATATTTTGCGCACCGATGCGTATAAGGGCATTGAAACTGTAGTACGCATCAACCCGCTCAATACTCCGTATGGTCTAAAAGACCTGGAGGCCGCAATACGCGCAGGCGCAGACGCTGTACGACTACCCAAAACCGATTGCGCTAACGATATACACGAGTTGGACGCTGAGGTCGCACGCATTGAAATGGAATGTGGATGCCCAATTGGGCGAACAAAATTGCTGGCCGCGATCGAATCAGCATCCGGTGTGATCAATGCTGTTTCGATTGCCACCGCGTCGAAGCGTATGATTGGGATCGCGCTTGCCGGGTTCGATTATGTGATCGATATGCAGAGCCAGCGAGGAGACGGAGCCAAACCCGAACTCTTCTATGCGCGCTGTGCTGTGCTGCATGCCGCCCGAGCCGCCGGCATTGACGCCTTCGACGTAGTGTACTCCGATATTAACGACGATGCCGGTTTTCTGAAAGAAGTAGAGTTGATTCGCCACCTGGGTTTCAACGGCAAATCGCTTATCCATCCCCGTCAGATCGAATTACTACACAACGCTTATGCCCCAACTGAGAAAGAGGTCAGTTATTCACGGCGCGTGATTGAGGCCGCCGCGAAGGCCGAGAAGGAGGGAGTTGGCGTCATAGCGCTGGATGGCAAGATGATCGATGCCCCTATCGTCAGCCAAGCACAGCGGGTGTTGCAGCGCGCCGAAGCATCGGGTATCCGGAGATAACATGGAAAAGGGCCAAATCAATAATCTTATTCAGGAACTTTCGGCGCAATGCCCGGATCTCGGGTCCCTTCAGTCATTTGCTGGAGCCGGCAGCAATGTCCTCCATGGGAATGACATTCTGCAGAACCGCCGGCGTAAGCTCTGTGCCTCGCTCGAAGAAGCAATCCAGCGCACCGGTCTGGAAGACGGGATGACCATATCCTTTCACCACGCCTTTCGCGAAGGCGACAAAGTCATCAACATGGTGATGGGCACCCTTGCCCGCCTTGGATTCCGAAACCTGACCCTGGCGTCCAGTTCACTGCTTAATACTAACGCTCCTTTGATCGAGCATATTAAAAATGGTGTGATCACAAAGATTTATACGTCGGGTCTACGCGGCAAATTGGCCGATGCCATCTCGCACGGCCTGATGGATACGCCGGTGCACATCCATTCGCACGGTGGGCGTGTCCATTTGCTGCAGACAGGAGAGATAAAGATTGATGTGGCGTTTCTAGCAGTATCGTCCAGCGATGTGTTTGGGAATGCAAACGGTACGCGTGGCCGATCGCCCTGTGGGTCGCTTGGCTATGCCAAGGTTGACGCCGGATACGCCCGTCAGGTGGTGCTGTTGACGGATGAAATCGTCGCCTTTCCCAATACGCCGATCAGTATTTCGCAGGACCGTGTTGACTGCGTTGTCAAGATAGATGAGGTCGGCGATGTGTCGCAAATCAGCCAAGGCGCCGCGCGTACCACGCACGACCCGCGAGAACTGTTGATTGCCCGATCTGCGGCCGATGTGGTTGAGTTCTCTGGCTATTTCAAGCAAGGCTTCTCGCTACAGACTGGTTCCGGCGGTTCATCCATTGCCGCGACCCGTTTTCTGGAAAAGAAGATGATAAGCAATGGAATTACAGCTCGCTTTGCTCTGGGGGGCATTACTTCAAGCATTGTCGAGTTGCATGAAAAGGGGCTGATCGACGTACTGGTGGATACACAGTCTTTTGATAGCGTAGCGGCGGAGTCGTTGGGGAAATCGGTCAAGCATCTGGAAGTTTCAACCAATGAGTATGCCAACCCCAGCTCCAAAGGAGCCTTCTGTGATCAATTGGACGTGGCCATCCTTAGCGCGCTCGAGATTGATACAGGCTTCAATGTCAACGTAATCACTGGCTCCAATGGAATGATACGAGGCGCATCAGGTGGGCATTGTGACGTCGCTGCCGCGGCCTGCCTGACTATTGTAGTGGCGCCCTTGATCCGCTGCCGCATCCCCACCGTGGTAAAACGTGTCACCACATTGGTGACCCCAGGCGAATCTATCGACGTGCTGGTGACTGATCATGGTATCGCGGTGAACCCGGCACGTCCGGAACTGGATGCCCGTCTGCGCGAAGCCGGCTTGCAGGTGATGACCATCGAAGAGTTGTACAACCGCGCTGTCAGCCTGTCGGGCGTGTCCGAACCAATCCAGTTTACGGACCGCATTGTTGGCGTTATCCGTTACCGGGATGGGAGCGTGATCGACGTGGTGCGCCAAGTCAAGGGATGTCTTCCGTGAGTACCGCCGCAGATGGAAGCAGCCTTGATGCAATGAGAATTCTGACTGCAAGGGAACAGCGGGCGGCCACGCAGCGGGATCTCCAAATTCTCTTCGATAAGCCGCTGCTTTCTGTCACAGTCATAATGCCAGGACCCGTAAAAGACGGTCCAGTCTCATGCCGGTTGCTGGAAGTAGCACAGCAACAAGTGCGGAAGATATTTCAGGACCGCGGTTGGCGAGTACTTTCCTGTGTGGAAGCCCTACGCGACGCCGGACCGGAAGCCATTTATGTCGTGGACGCCCCGGCTGAAGATCTCAAGGCGGCGACGATGGCCTTGGAAGACACTCATA
>PLOG01000105.1:12853-14662 GCA_003142935.1 Acidobacteriaceae bacterium | reverse complement strand
TTGCCATTCACTGCGCGATACTGTTTTAGGTTGGCTTTACGGCCAGCCGATTTACTATCCATTACTCTCCATGCCTTCTAAACTTGCAAAGTCCTGGATGTTGGCGGCGACGGTCTTGGCAGACAATATCCGCATTTTGAACCGGTTTTTCTGTGGGTATTTTAGCTGGATGGATAGTAAGTTGGATAGTAAGCCCGAATCAATCACGTAAGTGATTTATTCTAAAGGGCGGGAGTAGTTCAGTGGCAGAACGTCAGCTTCCCAAGCTGAATGTCGCCGGTTCGATCCCGGTCTCCCGCTCCATAGAATCAACAAGTTACAGACAATAGTTAAAGTAGAGAAAACCTCAAAACCCCGCTGATACAATTGACCAACAGTGGAACCGCACGGAGTGTCCATCATGAAGTTCAAAAGACAGCGTTATCAAAAGGGCAGTGTGCGCAAAGTAGCTCGTTCTCAAGGGTTTGCCTGGGAGTTCAGGTTTTATTACACCGATGAGGACGGGAAGAGAAGAGAGAAGGTCCAGACTCTCGACTCGTCGGAATACGCGACGGAGTACGAGGTTCGCAAGGCGATGGAGAGCCAGATGTCGGCGCTCAACGCCGGCACGCTCCGAGAACGGATGGATTTGACGTTCGGGGACCTGGTCACCAAGTACCTGAATGAGGAACTGCCTAAACTCAAGCCGTCGACGCAGGGCACCAATGCGAGCATGGCCAAACTGCACATCCTTCCACAGTGGGAGGACCACCGGATCGCCGACGTAGATGCCTATGCGGTTGACGAGTGGCTGACTGCCCTCACGTTTGGACAGGCCTCGAAGGTGAGAGCGCGAAACATGATGAAGCGCCTTTTCGACCTGGCGATGCTGTGGAAGTGGATCCCCCTCGGGCGCAATCCGATGGACCTTGTCAAAGTGAAGAAGGGTTCAAAGCGCCTCAAACGAATCGTGATTATCAGCCCGGAACAGTTCCGGGCGATCGTCCGGGCACTTCCCGAACCATACAATCTGATGGTGCTGGTATGTGGCCGCCTTGGCCTCCGGGTGAGCGAGGCTCTGGCGCTGAGGTGGGCAGATGTCAACTGGGAAGCTGCGACGCTTGGGATCGCGCAGGTCTACACACACAGCCAGCTGCAAGACAGCCCGAAGACCGACGCATCGGAATCTGAGTTGCCGATCTTCCCGGCCTTACTGTCAGCGTTGCGGGAATGGCAGGGACGACAGAAGCAAAAAGACTCTTACGTGTTCGCCAGNNGGCTGGCACTCAATCAGGCACAGTTACAAGTCGTGGATGGCCGCGGCAAAGATCAACCCGGCGCACATGAGAGATCTTATGAGGCACAGCGACATTGCCACAACAATGGACGTGTATGGCCACACCCTTACGCCGGAACTCCGGAAGAGCAATAGCCTCGTAGCCCGCCAGTTGTTCTGATGGGCTTGCAAGGGGATGATTACCCGAGAGCCTGTTGCTCAAGAAGTGAAGCATTATGCCCATTGAAAAGGCGATGGGGGTATCCCCATCGCCTTTGTTGTGCCGGCGCCGATTCAGGCAGCGTACTGCCTCATCCAAGCTTCAAGGTCTGGCCTGTAGAAGCGCCAAAGCGATCCCAGTCGCCTATGCGGGATGTGAAGAATCTTTGCCCGACGTTTGATGGTTGTTGGGCAGCATTTCAAGAATGCTGCCGCATCCTCTAAGGTCATGACATTTGATTCATTCGGATTGTCGGTTGCCGGTGTTGTGGTTGAACCGCTCGAAACGCAGCGGCGACGGGTTGAGTGTTCTGTTTCCAATTGCAACCTCTTTA
>PLOG01000105.1:0-12785 GCA_003142935.1 Acidobacteriaceae bacterium | reverse complement strand
GGATTTCGCACACGAATGAGTTGGGGGAGTCCACGCCGTCACTCTGCGGTCGCGTCAGTGATCCTAAAACCAAAGCAACATCATTCCAATCCAAGGAAGAAACATGCGTAAGAACCAAGGGATCAGTGTGCCTTTTGAGATCGGCGACCTGGCGACAAGAATTGAGCGGTGGCCCCACGCCCTGACTGCACCTGAGCTTGCAGACCTGCTGGGCTTGGGCAAAAGGACGATTTACGATCTCGCGAAGCGGGGCGAGATTCCACACTACAGAGTGGCGAGCTCGATCCGCCTCGACCCTGCAACAACTGCTGCGTGGCTGCGCAATCGGGAAGTGGCCTTTCCGGAACGGAAGGGAGCATGAGCGAACTCCGCGAGGCAGCGAACATGGCTGTCGAGTTGATGGGCAAGGGCGCCGTTCTGATCGAGCTGCAGGTACAGCGAATTATTGCTCAATCCGAGAGCGAAGCGCTGTAGGAGCGCATGGCCAAGCTTAACCAGCTGATAGCTGAACTGGAGGCTGCTGACGCGATGATGATGCGCAAAATCGCATCATCGACTGGATACTGATCGAGCAACGCCGTCGCCAGCGGACGCTTGACCAGGTGCTCCAATTGCCGATTGTCCTCGATTAGTTGATCGCGCCGTAGCCGGAGAGTGGCCAATGCGCGACATAGCTTGGTTTCTACAAGGATGTAGTCGCCGGCTTCCTGACGATCCTTGGGGATTCTGGAAGCAAAGCACAGCGGGAAGATTGGAGTCTTGAGAGCCTCCATCGCATTGGCGACAAGATCGAGGTACGTTGCCTTATCGCCCTTCTTCATCTGCAGCCAGTCGATCATACGATCGGAATTGGATGCCGCCTTGGCGGTAACAAAATCCGCCTTGAGACCAGTGAAGGCCGTAGCTATCCGTGTCGGTGACCGAATCGACCGCCTTCACTGTTGCAGCAAAGTCGGCAATGATCGCGTCCTCGTCATCGCCAGAGTAGAGCTCGGCCAGCTCGTCCGTACGATTCAACCCGGCCTTGACGGCCAGAGACTCCTCATACAAACCGGTGTTGGTCATGGTTTGAAGGTCCATTCGGAACGGATGCAATCCCGTGCGGGAGAGCACGCCGAAGTAGACGCTGTGATCCTTGCCGGTGAAGACGACTTCCTTTTTCGAGTCATAGATGACGAGGTCGTACATCCAGACTTGAGGATTGTCGTGAGCGATGCCTTTTCCCTGGCCCCATGGCCCACCGAAGGTGGCCGTGGTCCCGTCGAAGCCCGGGATGCGGCAAATGCACGAACCTTCTTTGAGTGCGCACTGGCGCTCATCGAGCACACTCTTATCGAAGTCCAAGACGCTCAAGAGGCGCCCATCTTCCATCTGCACCGCGTACTGCATTCCCAGTGGAGATTTAGCCCTGTCAATCACCCGGCCCTTCAACATCAGGGAATGTGCAGAGAAGAATCGGCGCACGCGCTTGGCCGCCTTTGGGTCGCTGGAGATATGGATCCCTAGATCGTCCGGGCCATGGATACTGCTCTTCGCATCAACGAAGAGCATGAATCCTGTGTCCGCGGCGTGACCGTAGGCACAAGTGGCCGACTGTGCTGCGTCGGCGGCCAAGGCCTTGTTTCCGCTGTGATGAGCTTCTCGACGCTTCAGCCATGCGAGGACGGGCATAGCAACCAATGCGGCCATGGTGATGCCAATTCCCGCACGGCTAGTTCCAGGCCGCAGCCTGAGAACTAACGATGCAAGGGCCGTTCCCGCTACAACAAAAGCAAGAACGAATAGCAGCATTGAGGCTGTGCGCGTTGCCTTACGTTCCGAAATAGACACGCTTGGAACCCACTGCAAGAGCACCACAGAGGCGGACATAAGCTCTACAAGGCTATCGGAGCCAAAGGCCAACATCGCGGGACTGTGTGCGGTGATCGCCGCATACGCGGATACGCCGAACTCTATAACCATCCATACCAACGTGACACCTTGAAGCCAGAAGACACGAGTCCGGGGCGGCGTCTTCTGAGCACAACCGAAAGCAGGTTTCGAAAGGTGAACACCGATCTGCATGAGATCTGGCATACCGTCATGCTTTCAGGTTCTCGTAAGGGACGCAAGACCACAGCAGCAACTTGGTGAGCCAAGTTGCCAGAACTTCACTGAAGGTTTCGCACAGGAGGAGTTGAGTTATGGCAACAGCAGCGAAATTCGCAGGAGCCGAGCGGGAGAAACTCTTCGCACAGCTCGAAGTGCCATTCGATCCAGCTCAGGTCAAATGGCGGGTCATGCGCACCTCGAACGATGGGCGCTCGGGTCTGGTCCTTCCTTTTGCCGATCCGCGAGCCTATACGGACCGGCTCAACCAGATCTTTACGCCGGCAGGATGGACGCGCGAGTACACAATTTCCACCGTGCCGTCTCTCACCCGCATGGACAGAGGCAAAGTGGTCGTAACCAGCAAAGTATTGGTGGCGACTGCCGTGACTATCACGAGGCTGGGCAGCCATGTCGGAACCGGAGAAGAGTGGGCTGACCGGGAAAACGCGGTGACGGCCGCAGACGCTCAGGCATTCAAGCGTGCCTGCAGTTGCTTCGGGCTGGGGCGCTATCTCTATAGCTTCGGTGAGACCTGGGTGCAGTTAAACCAGCGTGGCGAACCGGTTGCGCTTCCTGTATTGCCAGCATGGGCGCTGCCGCCGGGAGTGACTGTGCAGCCGATCAACGGCCCTGCCATCGATGTGCGTGGCCCTGTCGATCCCAAACTGACGGCTGAGATAGAGGGCTACCTCAGCACATTGGGGGTGGACATATACGCGGAGATCCTACGCCGGGCCGGTCACTGTAAGGATGCCCGGACGATCCCGAATGCCGACCGGCAAAAGAATGTCGTCGAGTGGATGACGGCCGCGACGCGAGGATTTGAGCGGCTTCATGGGCTGGTTGAGATAGCCGGCGACGCCAGGTTCATCGCTGCTATGGACAGCCTGAAGTTTGCCACCACCACCTGCCTACCAAGTCTGGCGGCATTGAAGCAATTGATCGACGAACTCGAATCCATCAGCGGCCAGCAAGTTGCCTAGCAGCGCCGCTCTCACCAGGAGGAAATTTATGTGTCAGGTCATGCGGTTTCGCTCCGAGCAGAGCCTCGTCAGCATCCCAGTCGACAAGGCCATTTATTGCCGGCACTGCAAAACAGTGTCGAATTCACCCCGTGAACGATGTGGCAAGTGTGGCAGCGAGCTTGTTCTGCATCTGGCCACCCTGGTCGGCCAACCACCCGCCGGCCCGGATTCCGGTCCAGCAGCGCCAGGGTGCATCGTTCCGGTTCTCCGTCTGGAGTTGGCCAGGGCCGCGTAGGATTGAGCCATTCACTGAAACCAAGCAGTTTAGGGTGCATCGTGCCCTATGGGCAGCTTATTAGTCCCGAGATCGCCCGGACGAGAGGCGAGCTTGAGAAACAAAGAGAGATCGGCTTGACATTTAAGTCAAGTAGAACTATCTTGTTTCATATGGCGTGAGTCACAACTATGGCATCAATTCCTGGTTTTGAGCCTGACGGACTTCTGCCATCGGGCGACTATGAAGTGTCGTTCGAGGAATTGCGCGAATCGATCCTGGTACTCGGTCCTGACGATTCTGCACACTATCCCAATTGGGATCGCGCCTGGCGGTTGCACCTCGTTGACAACCTTGAAATCCTGACGCGACAGTTGTGGCAGGTTGGCATCCGGGAGATTTACGCAGACGGCTCGTTCGCCGAGGACAAAGATCACCCCAACGATATCGACGGCTATTTCGTGTGCGATCTCCTCCAACTTAGCAGCGGCGAATTGACGCGCCAGCTCAATCTGATTGACCCGTTCAAGGTGTGGACCTGGGAACCAGCATCGAGGAAGCCATATCGTGGCTATCCGAAGAAGCAGCTACCGATGTGGCACCGGTATCGAATCGAGCTTTACCCGCATATCCCCGGCATGGGTATCGGTTGTGGAATCCTCGACCGCTATGGCAATGAGTTGGAGTTTCCATCCGCGTTTCGACAATCGCGCAGCGACGGCAAGTCCAGAGGGATTGTGAAGATCAAATATGGAGGTCAGCCATGATTCGCAACGAGACGGAATACCAGGAAGCGTCAGAGCGTCTTGCTCAGGAACGGCAACGCCTCGTCGAGCATAAGGCGAGGCTGAAGACGGCCGGTCTGGCAGACGATGAAATCAAGCGAGTCATCGACCCGTTCGAGTCCTTCCACCTTCAGCTCAAGGAAGAGGTAGAGAGCTACGAGAAGCTGAAGCGGGGAGAATTTGACGAGCTTGATAACCTTCGTGGACTGGGGCACCTGCTGATCTCGATTCGTATTGCTCAGGGACTCTCACAAAGAGACCTGGCGAAGAGACTCAATGTGCACGAATCCCAGGTATCCCGGGATGAGCGGAACGAGTATTTTGGCATAACGCTCGAGCGGGCGATTCGGCTGCTCGATGCCCTCAATGTAAAGCTGCGCACGCAGGTTGAAATTGTGGCCGACCGGGAAGCAGCGGTCGCCTGACCGTTCAACTTCCCTCACAGGTAGATTAGCCGATACAAGAACTGACTCATGCAAGACGCCAGGAATGGGTCCGTTTGCATTCGACAGTCGCTGTGGACGTGCGGCTTCGAAGATCGCTTGCCAGTTCCCCGCGAGAAACCTCGGCATCCCTGTTATTTCCGTACTTACCTCCACAACTGATCGCAATCCGCCGTAATCCCGATCTGTGATTTAAAGCATATTTTGGCCGGGAATAAAGCATATTTTGGCCGTTTGCAGAAACATCTTGCACTGAAAATGCACGTGTGCTACGTTGCACCTATACGCATGACGAAAGCAGAAACAACAGACGATGTAATGCGCTGGTTCCAAAAGGCAGCAGGAAAGCTCTGGCCAGTGGCCATCGGGTCGCTTTCCCTACGAAAGAGCCCCTGTATTCGAAAGCGCTGCAAACTCTGTGAGTCGGGCCAAAGGCACTCGAGTTATGCGTTGTATGGGCGTGATGAAAGTCGCCGCTTTTCGATCTATGTTCCAGATGAATTAGTCGAGCCATTGGAAAAGGCGGTCCAGAACGGGCGGGATCTTCAAAAGCTTATGGCTAAAGCTGGCCGGAGGTACGCGTTCGCACTGAAGAACGAACGTAGCTCGCGCATTCGAAAGTAGCACGGAGTGTCCTTGGGCGCTCCAACTGCGGAGGTCGCAAGTGCTCAACGATGCAGACTATATCGACTGGTGTTTGCAGCTCGGATTAGCGATTGGTTGCGATCAGTGTCTTGCGCCGCCTGGACTGTGAATGGAGGCCGCCCAGGAACTGATTCAAGCTGCCTAGAGGGCACATCCAGCCGCAGAAAAAGCGCCCTAAAAAGAAGGTCGGAATCAGGACGACCAGCGACCACGCGAGCCCACGGTAGAGAGCGTACCCTGCCAGCGCATTGACTAGGGCAGCCAACGGGTCCAGCTTAAAGAAGAAATTGACCGGATACACCAGTCGTCTATCTGCGCCTGTGGCGTCGTATGACTTTGTGAGCGCCAGGAACCACACAAATAATATAAAGAACACGATTTGCGATATACGGCGCACTCGCGTCGCCAATGGCGTTCCTCCAATTCCACTGTATCCTGATGGGTGTCTAGCTGCCGCATTGAATGAAATAAAGGCACCCCATAGTCGCCGTATCATTTATGTTGACGGTGGGGTGCCAGGTCTTTCGTTTCATGCCAGATCGGTAGATCCTTTCGGCGCTAGGCCGGACCGCTAGAAATAGAATTTTCCAGCCAGTTGAATGGCTCGCCCCGGCTGTGGATCGGCGCCCGTATTCACAGGCTGATCAACGGAGCTGATGGAGCCGAAAAGCGGTCCAGAGTTATAGTTGCCATTTGGATTGGCAAAGTTTGCGTGATTGAACGCGTTGTACGCTTCCAGGCGTAACTGAACATAACGCGAACTCTCCAGCCCGCCAACCGGGATATTTTTGTAGATCTCAAAGTTGGAGTAGTTGAATCCCGGCCCGTGGAAGAAGTTACGCCTCACATTTCCGAAAGTGCCTAGAGGCTCCTGAGAGAATGTAGATGTGTCGAACCAATAGTGGCCGCCATTTCTTGGATTTTCCGTTTTGATGTGGAAGGTGGATGTATTGGGAACGTCGGGACAATTCACGAAGCTGAATTCGTCGCAATAAAGCGAGTTGTACACTCCCGCATCGTAGATGGTCACGGGGAATCCAGACTGCAGCGCGGTGATGCCGGAGAAATGCCAGCCGCCCAATGCGTAGCGCCCCAGCGGATTTTCTCCCATGCCATGCGGCAACGGAATTCCATAGTTGTACCGCGCCGCAAGCCGCTGACGCGCATCGTAAACTGAGTTTCCATAACTCAGATACTCGAAGCCGGGAATATAATTGGTGCCGTAGTTGTTCGCTACGGAATCCTCCAGGCTGGAAGCATTGTCCAAGGCATGACTGTAGGTATATGCCAAGCCGAAATACAAACCATGCGAGGGAGACTTAGCCAAAGAGACCTGCAACGAGTTGTAGCTGGATGATCCAGTTGTGTGCATCCCCCCGACCGACAGGTAATACGGCATTCCATTGGGAAACACCCCGGGGATCTGCGTTCCTGGAACAGTCGCCGGCTGCAGCTTGTCGCCGGCGAAAAAGAGCGATTGCTCGCCCGATAGCTCGATGCAGGAGAGTGTGTTGCCGCCCAAAGTGATCGGCGCGCCCGTTCCTGTTCCGTTCAAGCAGGCGTTGTGCCCTGCCTGGGTAATTGGGTCGCCATCGGAGGCGCGTATCAGTTTCCTGCCGAGCGAACCGACATAGCCCACTGTTAGCACAATGTTACTCGGCAAAGCGCGCTGCACATTCAAGTTGAAGTTATAGGTGTACGGAACGTCGAAATTGGAAGTAAGATTGTCCATTTCCAAAGGATAGAGCGAGGAAAAGTCAACGTTCTGACCCGGTTTTGGAACGGCGTACGGAAATGGATTCGATGCATAAGAAGCGCCTGGAGTGCCGGCAATATCCTGAAACGGATTGGCAAAGCTTGGATTGCCGCCCATTCCGGCTGCGCCTAAACTGTTTTGGGAAAATGGAGCATCGTTTGAGTTTACCTGAGAACCTTCTCCTTGTATGCGGTTCCAATAGAGTCCGAATCCCCCGCGAATCACAAACGCATGCTGGCCCGATGCGCCGGAGAGCGCGCCCAAGCCACGTTCTGGAGACCACGCAAACCCAACGCGCGGAGAAAAGTGATTCCAATGAGTTGTCGGGCTGCCGTTTTTGTTGCATCCCGGGTCGCCAGGGTACATCAATCCCGGAGGGGCGCCGGTAAATACCTTGGACTGCGCATCGCTTGCAAACCAACAGGTTACTCCAACCCCCTGGTACTGCAAGTTCTCGAAAGGCGTCTCTGTGTCGTAACCGATGCCATAGGCCAATGACAAGGTGTTGGATAGCTTCCAGTGATCCTGCGCATAGGCGTAGTATTGCCATGCTCTGACATCGACAAAGAAGCCCGATCCCTGATTGTAAGTCGCCGGAACGCCCAGCAGAAAGTCCACGGCCGAATCGCCGGAGCTATAGGTGCCGGAAGAATTGAAATAGAATGCCCCGCTGTTATCAGAATAGAACGGATTGCTGAAGACAAATCGCTCCAGGTTAACCCCGAATTTCAAACTATGGTTTCCTGCAACCTTGCTGAAGTTGTCGAAGTAGCTATAATTCTCGTCCTTGCGGGGTTGCGGGCCGTTGGTGCTGAAGCCCAGCGCGAAATATCCATTCGGATAAATGAAGGGAAGCGCGCCGGCAGCCGTATCCTGCGGAACGATATCGAATCCGAACGACGAAGGTGCTGCGAGTGTGGAAGCCGCCGGCTCCAGTTCTCCATAATTGAAGCGAAAATAGCCGGCCCGCAATTCGTTCAGCGTGTTGATATTGAAGACGTGCGTCCAAGATACGTTGAAAATCTTGGTGTGTGCCGAGTTGTCGGCCGCAAAGCCGGGCAGAGTGGCTCCCGTACCTGTCGCTTCGGTCGATGGCAGCGGCAAGGTATTCATGGCTGGATTCGAATCGAAGACGGTCGAGGCCCAGAGAGCGTCTTTCGAGGTCAACTGATCGTCGACGCGAATGATGCCCTGATCGTCGCCGTCGGTGTTTGGGGCATTGAAGTTGTAGTAGTTGATGCCGTTGCTAGTGTAGTTGGATTTTGGAACATATTTATTGAGCAGGCCGCTCGCGAGCGAATTGAATTCTGACGTTGGAATCTTTGCGTTCGGAAAGCAAGTGCTCCAATAGGTTCCCGCCGGGCAATAGCTATTGGATCCTTGGAGGCCTGCGGGAAATGGAATCGGCTTATTCGACAAGCCGCCATCTGCGGAAAAATCTCCATTCCTTTGATCGTCGCTGAATACGGGCGTATTCGTTGTTTGAGCGGTGCGGCTTCTCAGGCCTTGATAGGCGATGAAAAAGAATGCACGGTCCTTCAGGACCGGACCGCCAAGCGTAGCTCCAAAAACGTTCTGGTGAAAGGGAGGCCTTTGGGTTGAGAAGTAGCCTCCATTGTTCATGAACGTGTCGCGATAGAATTCGAAACCGTTTCCGTGGAAATGATTAGTTCCACTCTTTAAGGCCTCGTCGACTATTGCTCCAGAGTTACGGCTGAACTCTGGATCAAGCGTACTGGAAATGATATTTACTTCCGCCAGCGCATCGGGGTTCACTATAATACCCGGCTGGTTCAGATAGATATCGTTGATGTCCGTACCATCCAGCAGGAAAGAATTCTCCTGCGTCTGACTGCCATTGGTAGAGAAAGTCGCCTCGCGGTCAGAGGCTTCCATCACGCCAGGCGCGGTTTTCTGCAGTTGGGCGGCATCGCGGCCGAGAGTCGGAAGCTCTTCGAGTTCCGAGGCCCCGATCACATTCTTGAGTTGCACATCGGCAGTCTCTACCTGGACTGCGGTTGAATTGACCTGGATGGTTTGGGACGACGTGCCGATCTGCAGCGTTGCGTCCACCTCGCGCGCAGAACTCAGGTTGAGCATAATACCTGTTGAAACGAACCTCTGAAATCCATCCTCATCCACAGTCACCGTGTACGGGCCGCCTATATGCAGATTGGGGAAGATGTAGTAACCCTTGTTGTCGGTTCTTTGAGCGTATGAGATACCCGTACTCGTGTTTACGGCGGTGACTGTAGCGTTTGCGAGAATCGCGCCGGTTGGTTCGTTGACAGTGCCGTGAATCGATGCAGTAGTAGCTTGTGCCTGGATGTGAACTGCCCAAAGAACAATACCAGCGATAGACAACAGGCATACTGCGTGAGATTGAAGTCGAATCTTCATGAAGCCTCCACATTTTGCGTACAGTGCTCTCCTGCGTACATGCGCCGGTACAACCGACGGTCATGAGCATGGGAGTACGGATTGTGAGTTTGCAAATACTGAAGCGATAGTCTTCAAGTGCTTGCAAACAGACTACGAGTAATTGCGCATCATCTTCGACGATCTTGGGGCTTATGTCATCGGCATTAGGGAGGAGATCACAATCATTCTAAGTGTTGATGCTGGGTATCAATCCATCGGTTGATGTCGTGAAACTGGGATGAACGCGCAGCCGGGGAAGCTACACATGAACTTGAACAAAAAATCTTCGTTACTGAGGCGCGGGCAAAAGGCGCATCAGCGCTCTTGTCTGTCGCCGCGGGAGCTACATCATAAGTTAAGAAAGCTGTTCGGTTGTTGCTCAGCATTCTCGCCTACAACCTGGGCAACTTGTGGCGTCGGCTGGTGCTGCCGAAGGGAATAGGAACGTGGTCGTTGACCAGCTTGCAGCAACGGTTGGTGAAGACCGGCGGGCGGCTGGTAAAGAATACCCGTTACTACTGGCTATTGCTGGCGGAGAGCCATCTCACGCGGCGCTTGTTCGGAAGCACGCTGCGGCTGTCGATCTAAACGGCGGATGGTTTTCCGGTGCGGCTGTCATACACTGGTGGCCATGAGACTTTACGTGCTTTGGAAAACCTTCGGCATGTGGTGCAATCGCGCTGGCCTGGGCGATGAACCGCGCAAGATCTTCACCGAGCTGGAGCAGATCTCGCTGGTCGATGTGGTGCTGCCCACGCGAGCGGGCATCTCCATCCGCAAGCGCTGTGTCAGCCACTCCACAGACCATCAAGCCATTCTGCTTCAACGGCTCGGTCTGGAGATCCTCACCCGTCTCAATCTGTCCCCGCTGTTCCCCTGTGTGTACCGTCATTGAGACTAACCCGGCTGCGATAACGACAATCACTGTGACGCCTGATCGGTGACTCCCCTTCACTGTCCCGGTGAAACCTGAACTCCGACCCAGAGGCGTGTTTTTTACCGGGCGCCTAGCCTTGGCGAAGCTACTGATAGTTGCCAATCAAGACAAATGGAGCCCAATAGAACGGATGAGTATAACCGGCATAATGCGTCTCTGCCGATGACTCTTGCACGGCTTCAAATCCCCGCCCGCTTCCTGACTCCGCAGAAACGGCAGGTCCCTGCAGGAATGCAAGCTGTGCCTGGCGCAAGGCCTCTGCTTTTCCTGCGGCAGGGTTCTTGATCCAACGGCCATAGAAATCGCTCATTAACCGGCTTGTACTGGCGTCGTTCACGTCCCACAGCGTGGCCAGCACCGCTTCGGCATCCTTCTGCTGCGCAACCATGCCTAGACTATCCATCTCCAAACCGTTTCTGGATGTGTAGTCTCTCGCCGTACTGCACGCCGAGAGCGTGAGAAGCCTTGTGCCGTGAAACGCGACCGTGGAATTCTCCATATTCGAGAGATTCCATGCGAATCCATTCGCGTCTCCGCCGTTCTCTCCGCCGAGCATCAAGAACGGTTCTTCGCCGTCGCCCGCTTCCACAACGAAATGGCTGGCGATATGTACTACCGAGAAGCCCTTGCCTTCGCCGAGNNAGGCCCATTGCCAGAACGCTGGGTTTAATCTCGTTCGTGAGCGGTGAATCCGTCATGTGGCCGTAACTCTCGGGCGTAAAGAGGACGTTATTGAAGCGCTCGATCATGTAGTGGTGGCCATCGTAGAGCGCGCCTATCGGCAAGTAGCGCAACGCGTCGTCCAGTGACCAGAGCAGCGTGGGAACACCACCCTGTGCGGATGGCCGCTCTTCAAGCGTCTTCAACTCATCTTCGATTGGCGCCACAACCATGGCATACAGTTCCGCCAACTTTGGCCTGGGATCGGAATTGCGTGCGCGCAAAACCTTGAGCACCTCAAGCGCCTTACTGCGCAGTTCGGCGGGAGTGGCCTGCAACTCGAACTTCTTTCTCGCGCTTGCCGTGACCACAATCTCATAGGTGTGATCTTTGCCCAGCAGTAGCCGGATACCCAATACGTGGGGGCCCAGTTTTTCGAGCGTGCTCTGCAGATAACTCGGCGCGGACCGATCGGCGTCCGAAGCCCTAACTGCCTGAGCGTCCGCTCTCTGTGCCAAGTCCGAATCGATGGTGCCGGTAAATGAGGACAGGATCGCCGCGCTTTCCTGTTCCATGTTTGCGCTCAATTGTTTGAGCTGGGTCTCCTCCTCTGGTGTGCGAGAACTCTTGGCCTGCAGGCCGGCCGCCTCCACACTGGCCTGCTCATAAACCGTGGCTGCCTTTTCCAGATCCGCCATGTCGTTCTGCGCCTTTTGCTGTGCAACTGAAAGCTTCAATGGTTCGAGTTTGGCGGCGGTATCAGCAGTGGCTGTGCGCACAATGTCCATCAACTCCTGCTCCTTAAGCAGGTCGAGGATTTCTTCTGCTTCGCCAAGCCGGCCAGCCTCGATCAGAAGCTCCGCGAGTACGCGATAGGTCATCGACTTCGATTGCGCGAACCCAGCCTGCAGACTCTTATCCATCTCCGCGATGTTCTTGCGGATTTGCTGGTATGCGCTCACCGCATCCATGCCAAAGAAAATCGCGTCCTTGGTGCGATGCTGATCGCGGAAGCCGATCATCAGCGTAGTTTCAATTCCGCCTTGAATTTCGGGATCGCCCGCTGCTTTGGCCAAAGACAATGCCGCAAATTCGCTCGCCAGCGCCTGTTCCGGTTTCTTCTGCGATGAGTAGGCCCAACCGATGGTCATCATCGCCAACGCTTCTCCGCGTCTATCTTCGACTTCATGCCAGATGGGCAGTGCCGCGCTGTCGTATTCCAGGGCTTTTTCTGTCTCTCCGAGGTTGGAGAAATCTCGTCCCATATTGTTGAGAGTCATTGCTTCGCCGCGCCGGGTCCCAGTCTCGCGCCAGATCGGTAGTGCTTGTTCGCTGTAATCCAGTGCCTTTTGCGGCTGACCCATGTCGGCATAAGCCCTGCCAATATCGTTGAGAGCCAATCCTTCCCCGATGCGATTTCCAATTTCGCGCCAAATGGGCAGAGCCTGGTTGAAGTAGTCGAGAGCCGTCTGGTGTTGCCCCAGATCACGATAAAGCCGGCCAGTATTGTTGAGGGTCAGCGCTTCGATCTGCCGGTTGCCGATTTTGCGGGCAATTGAAAGCGCCTGGTTATAAGCGTCAAGGGATTTCTGCTTTTGTCCCAGATCCGCGTACGCCCTGCCCATGCTGTTCAAGGTAAGAGCCTCGCCGCCCAGCTCTCCCACTTCGCGCCAGATGGCGATTGCCTGTTTGAAGTATTTAAAGGCCTCCTGCCCCCTTCCCACGGCGGAGTATGTCTCTCCAAGATTGTCGAGCGTGTTCGCCTCGCCGGCGCGGCCGCCCGCTTCCCTCAGGTCCAACGGCAGCGA
>PLOG01000005.1 GCA_003142935.1 Acidobacteriaceae bacterium | reverse complement strand
ATCCCGACCAGGTCCACCAAATCAATCCAATAATTTAGTGGATTTGCAGGCTTCCCGACTTCCCCCTCCAACCCAAGGTTCAACCCAAGGTTTTCTACGCCACAGCGGATGTGACATTGATGGCATCAAGGAACTTGCCCTGTGCCGCCATCTGCGCCGCGTTGACTCGATGCGTGTAAATTGCGGTTGTTGTCGGCTTTGCCTGCCGCAACATGCTCTGGATGATCGACAGGCTGATTTCGTTGGCGGCAAGAAATGTGGCCAGTGAGTGGCGCAGATTGTGCCACCCAAAACGGCCGCGGTACCTGGCGAGAATAACACCCGCCTTGACCGCAGCCGGCCGAAGATAATCCTGTCCTGCTACTCCCGCTGATCGGGGAGTCTTCCCTTTTGCTTTGCTCGACGCGAAGACCCAATCCGAGTCGCGATGGTAGAGAGACTCCCTGCGCCAGGCCTTCAGTGCCTGGCTGAGAGCCGGGTGCATTGCCACTTGTGTCATGCTGCCTTCATTCTTGCCGGCAGTCTCCTTGCCCTTCGACCATCCCCTGCGAATGTTGATTTGCCCTTTCTGCCAGTCGATGTCCTGCCATTTCAATCCGAAGGCCTCTTCGGGTCTCAAGGCAGTCGCGGCGTGCAGCAAAGCAAGCGTCCGTTCGAGGCGGGTATCAGGAGTGTGGAGTTCCCGCAGGATCACCATCATCTGCTCCGGCGTCACGACAGCTGCTTCGTAGCCCGACCCAGCTTCACTGCGAGCCAATAAAACTGGATTTGTTGGCTTGCCGTCCTTGTCGATGGCGGCAGGAATCAGTTCGTGACGCTGTGCATGTTTGTAGACCTGGGCCATGGCGGACTTGATCTTTGTGATCGAGGACCATGCCAAGGGCTTCTTGTTCTTGAGTTGCGGAGTCGAAGTCAGGGTCTCAAACCACGACTCGATCTCCAAGGGCTTGATCTCAGAGGCGGTCTTCTCTCCCCATCGGGGTAATATCCAACGGTCCAGAAGAAGCTCATTGGTCTCGACGGTCTCCGGCGCCTTGACTCTGACGCCAGAAACCTTCTTCAGTTCATGTTCGCGGAAATGCTCCGCCAGCTCCCGAAAGGTTGGCTTGTTTCCGAGCTGGCGTTCCAGGTGATTGTCAAGACCGAGACGTCCAACTTCCTTCCATGCCACTGCCGCGGAGGAGCCGATATCTTTCACCAGGCCGATCACCCTAGTGTTTTCGACTCGCACTCCGTCCGACGGCCGCGTTGTCTGAAAGCGGTAAATCCAAGTCATTCCGTTAGCGCGCATCTTCTTTGATACTGTCCCTTTAGCCAAGTCGATTCCTCTCCTTGGTTCCGGGAACTGCCACTGGCATGGTAACAAGAACCGGCCTCTTCGGCGCGCTGAACTGCGCGTCAATCTCCGAGATCCGGAAGCGCCAGGTCTTTCGTGCCCGGCCGATTGGATGTGCGGGAAGTTGACCCGCACGCGCCATTTCCAATACACGGCGCGGCTCGACCTTAAGGAACCGAGCAGCCACGTGCTCATCGACGAATGGTTCAAAACCGCCGAATTCCGACAATGCGTCAGGGTCAGGGGTGGCCAAGAAATTCACTGGATTTCCCATGCTCGGCCCTGAAGCAACTCAGCGGCACTTGTCTCGTGCCGACTCTGCGGCACGACTTGACTGAGAATGAGACAAAATGACAGCAGGAGCGAAGTCGCCGACTCAGCCGCCTCCGCACCGTAGTTCGAAGATTGGTTAAACATTTGCCTCCTAACGAGGCGGCTGGTTAATCCGGCCGCCAAAGCGGAGCGCAACCCCTCCACTTTTTCGTCACGAGACAATCGTTCGCAATTTGCATATTCACCTCCCTTCCTAAATTCTTCCGTCCCAGCTGCAGATAGTCAAACGAATACGCAGCGCCCAAGTTCTATGGACACCGTGATTGCCCTACGCCGGCAAATCTTCAAATTTACGATCCTATCGACTCCACGGTTCTACTTTCCTTCGCGCTTATTCGCCACCTCCATCAGGTACTCTGCAAGCTTCTTCAGAACATCTGCCTCCATCGCCCGCCGTCGGCTATCGTAGACATCTCGCATTGCACCGTAGAAGTCAATCGGTGTGCGTTCCAGGGAGGCTAAGCCAAATTCCTGAGGACCTTGGTGCCGCACACGCTCAAAGACAGATTGAAGCAGGAAGTTGATGGCCGATCCTATGTCGTCCATGAGGAGGGCCACTGTCGCACTTCGGAAAATGGATTCCATCTCCCGCTTCGCGTCCATGCTGTGCTTCCAGTCCGCTACGAGGAGTCTCTCTCCGGCCTCTGTCAGACGCATAGCTCGGCGCCCACGTTTGGCTCTGTCCGACCGATCTAGAAGGCCATCTTTCTGTAGATTCTCGATGACCTTCGTGATGCTTCCAGGCTGCAGCCCCGTCTCCTGCTGAAACCCATAGAGCGTATTGAGGCCGCCACGTGAAATAACGGCCATCAAGAACATCTCCATCGGTTGAGGAACTCTTTCCGTCTTAATAGTTTCAACCATGTTGCAACTATTATTACAACGAAGCTTTCTGATGTCAAGCGATTTCTCAAAATCGCCTAGTTTGGGGTGCCTCAGAGACGGCATAGATGGACATAATTACATCTATGTCGTTCATTTTAATTGTATTAGTAGAAATTACCTGTATGGAAAGCGTTTGTTTGAGGGCGATGCATCAATTATTACGCAGGCCTTGAAGCTACCACAGCCCAGCGAAACGTCCTGCGGCAGCACGAGATCGACAAATACCTCGTGCAGGCCTTTTGGAACAGCTTGCGTGCGATTCTACGGCTTGGATGCAGCTCTGCCCTGCTTCTGCTTGCTCGAAGGTCTCCTGGGCAACGCCGTCGCCATCGCGAGCGCGGCGGCAGATTCTCCTTTAATAAGGGTTTTCGCTGAGGTCGAGCGCAACCTCTTGTACCAAAGAGCAAGCATCGGAAGGGAAGCTGAGTCGTCCGGTTCCTCGACCTTTCGAACGGACTCGAGCTTTTTCTCTGCCGATCGGCGCAGCAAATCGGCCCCCAGCCTGCGATCTCCGCCCAACCAGACTGCCAGCAACGCGACCCGTAGATCCGCGTCGAGGTCGCCGCTCGGGCCGTCGTCGATCAGTTCTCGCCAGTTGCTCTTCAGGCATCTCCGGCCATCCGCAGTGATTTTGTGGACTGTGCGGCCACGCGGACCTGGCTTGCCTTGGAGGACAAAGCCCGCTTCCAGGAGTCGCTCCAATGCTGGGATGGTCGCCCCGGGAGACAGCCCGGCTGCCGTTTTCAGTTCATACGGGGTCGCAACGCCGCTTGCAATCAATGCAAGTATGAACAAGTCAAGGTCTCCACGGCGGCGCTTGTCACTGCTTGCTGACATGTAAACAAGTATACAAATCGACTGCGGAGCCAGAAGAAAAGTCGGGCGCCACAAATTGCAGCGCCCAGATTGGGGTTCATTCTGCTTAGTTCGCTGCCTTGCGCCTCTGTCGCTTCGTGTAATCCGTGAATCGGGTACACGGATACTGCCCTGAGTACTTGGCCAGGTGAGGCTTCAGACGGTCGGCCAAGCAAGAGAAACTCAGCACGTCCGCAGGGGTGTACTTCTGTTCGTCCCATATCCGCATCAGGTCTTCTGAGATCTCCTCAGCATTCAGTGACCATGGGCGGAGAAGCCTGATCGCCACGGTGGCGGAGACCATATAGAGGAAGCGGTGAGAGGTGGAAAGTTGAGAAAAAGGAATGTGTGTGTTCGGTTGAATGTTCATGGCCAAATTCTGAGGCCGACCTCACGTTTAGCCAAAGGCATCGGAGTTTTCCCGGAAAATGCACTGCGGAACACTTGAAGGCATCACTATGAAGTGGTTACTGATTCGTGTTCAGCACCACTGCGGCCCCTGCCACCCAGAATAGACCCCATCAAACGCCCTAGTCTCCACGAGTTTCCTCATACCCCGGCCCGCGGCAGGGAACAGAATTCCAGTCGCAATGCCGACATTCGGGGAGTAATCCTTCGTTAGGTTACCTAAACTGATAATTATCAACAAACTGGCTTCTTTATGCAGTCGTTAGCGCCCCGATGATCTGCTCTTCCGTGTACCGGCTCTTCTTCATCCAAGTCCCTCCGTTCAGATTACGAGAGAACTCCAGTTTCAACTGGTAGAGTTTTCCGGGGGCAGGTCAGACCAGGCAAATGAGAGCTGTAGCCAGGTATTGAGCCGAAGGTGACAGGGCAATCTGCTGGAATGCGCCTCGGAGGAGTTCGAGATTTCCTTCTGTGGATGTTCTCAGGATCGTCTCTGCCACGGCAGTGCCATTACTTTCGTAGATACTCCTCAAGCGTCTTTCGGTGCGCGCTCGTGGCCGGAATCCTCGAAGTTCCCGCGATATTTTCCGCAGCGCCTGAGGCGTCTCCGTCCTTGCAACCCGCTGCAGCAACCAGAACTCGATATATGAACGAGGGGAACCTGCGAGCGATTCGATCGGCAGCAGTGGTATCGCCACGTCAAGAACAAGCCGTTCATAAGTCGAACGGTAGTCTACCTCTATCGATAATTATTCAAAGGGAGAAAAGCCTAAAAAGCCCAGAAGGCAAAATGCTGTTTCGTTGTTAAACTCATGGTTTCCATCCGTCGCAAGGCTGTTGCGGACTCCACCCGTGTCTGGGTCGAATCCTTTGTCAACAAGCCACTGTAGCGATTTGCCGGGTGCCGGTTGCGACAAGGCTCTGCTGGCCATCGCGAGCATGGCAGCATTCAAACTGAATGCCGGCTTCCCCTCCACAGTTATAATTGAGCCATCAGGTTGCACTTTCGATTGTAGCCATTGCAGGGCGGCCCGGTTGCTGTTCGTGTTACCCCAAATCCAGGACAAATATCCTTGAGAGAAAGCCGCGCTGTTGCCATCGTCATTGGTATCCAGCTTGCCGTCGTCCTGCATCGCCAGCGCATATCTTTTTAGAGACGATGAAAAAGTGCGGTCTGGAGTCTTGTATCTTAACGCCAGAGCAACTCGTCCGTATCGGGCATCGTGATATAGAATTTCACCGGCACGCATTCCAAGGTACACATCTCCCTGATCGGCAGAGTACTTGGTATTGAACAGGTGCCACTGACCATCGGAGGCATAGAGTTGCCAGGAACTGCGGCTGAAACCGTCCGAGTCAAGATTTTGACGAATGATAAATTCGAGGGCCGCACGGCAGTTAGAACTGAACACTTGCGCAAAGCCGTTATTTCCTGTCAATCTTTGATCGAGATACACCAGGTACACGAATAATGCGGATGTTGCGTCTACGCCTCGAACATCCTGTATGCCAGATCCTGGAGATGTCGGGATGTGGCCATAGAGAGCACCTGCGGAATAAACGTAATACCAACTGCCCTTCCATCTTCTGTCTGTCATTTCCTCTCGGGCGGCAAGCCACCGGATGCCCTTCTCCAGCCCGTTCAGATACTTCACATTTTTGCTTTCTGAATAGGCCGCTCCAAGGCCCATCAATGCGTACTCCATGTTGGAGTCCTGGTTCACGCTGTTGCTCCCTCGCTCGTCCGTGATCGCTCCAGAGGAGTTTTGCAGAGACAGGATATAATCGGCCATGCGCAGCGCCTGTGGCCACTTTGCCAAACCATATCCGCTGCTGTCCGGTTCTCCTCCAGCGGGGATTTGAGCAAATATCGGCAGCGCTGGAATCATGCACCCGAACAAACAGAGCAGCGCACCGAGCAATATGTTCGCAAAGTACGTCTTCCATCGATCCAGTTGTGTGCAATGTGCCCAATTGCTCCTGCCTCCTCCAACTTCTCCAATCCTCTTTATTTCTTCTCCGGGGATGGTAATATCGTTTGAGTCTGTTCGTGCATAATTAGAGATACCATTATAAATTTTCTGAGCCATCATTTTACATACCCAAGGAATTAGAACAATGGATTTATCGATAATATGGCATATGTTGGTACAGCCCTTTTGAGTCTCAAGTCCATCAGGTGTAACCAGTAGGTATACATGGTCATCTGGGCTATAACGTAACTCAATGGTATGGTTATAAAACCAATAGCTCTCAGTTACACCTCCCCATCTCTGGATAAAGTCTTCAATGTTACCTATATTTTCCACTCTTCCGTGCCTCCATTTTCCACAAATGTATACAGATTCCGCAATGCCTCTTTCCGGCATTTTCATAAACATTATCCCCGCGTATTTCTATTGGTCTACGGGCTTTACATCACCAATTGGAGTATTGATGTGCTTTGTTGCATCCAAGAAGGGGAGTATACGGGCCAATCCCTTCTTGATCTCAGAAAGAATCCCTATCCTCCATCCATTGCGATAGTAGTAAACGTAAGCACCAAGTACCAAGCCTTCTGGCAGCGGGTCTATACTCTTCTTCACTTATTGCCTCCACATTTTGCTTTCCACCATACTTCAGACGCTTGATCCAAATTAATCCTATTATGATTCGAGATTCACTCAGCTTGTTCAGATTGATCTCCAGTTATGTACGCGCAGGCATGAATTACTGACTTCATGCAATCTGTATTTACGTACAAGTTACTTGAGCGTTTCCATTCCAGCGTTCGTACGCATGAACCATCCGGCTTCAGAATCAATGAACGGCCACGGAAAGCTCGGATTAGCGTTCAGATACGCGTTTTGAATGGAGATGAGGTAGCTATTTGTGCTCGTAGTATCGCCCATCAAATAGGCAGCGTATCCGGCCTCGCACCATGGAGAAGCATCTTGCGAACTGAAGGAAAGTTCAGGCCACTTAGGCCACGCGTCATTGAATGCGGTATATACGGCGGTTGCCTGTGTGCTTGTCGGCGCAATTACGCCATTGGCGATGGGAAAAATCTGTGCCACTGCGTCCGGGTACCAAGTGCTGAGATTAGGGGCAGGAGCGCCGAAGGACGTATAATACAACCCGCTTGAAGGAATGAAGAGCACGTTCTGGATACCGGACTGAATCTTGGCCGCGCTCGCGGTATATGAGGCCGTCGAGGCGGTGTCGTTCCATGCCTGAGTCGCAAGGTTGGCGAAGTCCGTCAAGCCGCGGTAGTCTTCAGTGTTGTCCATCAGGTATTCAATTTGGTAATCCGGCCTTGAAAATACCAGGCCGTTCGGTTGCTGTAACTGCGGAATGACGCTGGCGATAACCAGGAACTTACTCTCGCCGATCGTTGTCTGGATAAATGTATGAGCGCCGGAATCTCCGGTGTTCCAAAGAGCCTCGGCGAGCGAAAGGAAAGTGGCCGCGTAGGAATCTGCGGAATCATATGTAACTGAAGAGGTCTCGGTGGTGCCGTTTAGACTGTAGTCATACACGGTACCGTTTAAGCCGTTATAGTCCGGTGAATTCAAATGGTTGACATACCATTGCATCCAGGCTTCGACTTGAGGAATCTTGGTCGGATCGCTCAGCCACCCAGTCGCTCCGAGATTGGCGAAGTACGGCTCAATCTCCGTCGCGCTGTACTTGATTGCTCCATCGGAAAGCTGCTGAGTCTCCATCCAGTCGGAGGTTGTTGTGACATTCTGCGTGTAAGTCGGAAGCGTTGGCTGCACTGGAGGCGTTGGAGTTACCTTCGCTGAACCGCCGCCACAGGCGCAAAGGTTCAGGACTGCTAGCATGGCTGGTACCACAAAGATGCGTTTCATCATGGATAATCCTCGTTACGGAACTTTTAAAATTCTGCAACATATTGCGTATTGAGTTCTGGGCGGCCTACGTGCAGACCGCCCAGGTGTGATTGAATCGGCATTACCACGCAAACCGGGCTTGAATCTGGCCAGTTCGATTTCCGCTTACGCTGGTGACGTAACCGAAGGCTGCATCGGACAAACTTCCAACATCAGGCTCGCCCCATTGATGCCGGTTGAAGACATCATAGAAGTCCGCGCGAATGCTGCCCGTATAGCGCCCATCATGGCCGAAGCTGAAATGCTTGATCGCGCTCAGGTTTTCGTTGACGCTCGCCCAGCCGCGCCAGTGGTTAAAGATGAATGGACTGCTGCCGAGGGTGCCATTGGTTGGGGCAGTGAAGTTTGCCGGGTTGAAGAACTGACCGCCGGCAGCCGTAAGGTTGAGAGGGTTGAGCTTCTTGAAGGTATTGCCGAGCTTTGCTCCCGGCGCCAGATTGGCCCTCAACCCCATCCAGCCGGGATAAATTAGCGCATAACCTGTTCCCGGACCCAGTAGTGGCTGGCCGCTCGTATAGGCGGGCTGGAAGCCCACCGTCCATCCGCCGATGAGATAGTTCAGATTTCTGGCGCCGCCTCCCCATCTCTGGTGCGCACCAAAGGGCAGATCATAGGTTGCATATCCCTTGACGATATGCCTTGTATCGTAACTCAAGACATTGCCCGTAGCCTGGTAGTCCGCTTGGTCCTGGTACCAGTACGTGCCCCCTGTGTTTTGGAGATTGGAATCCAAGGCGACATTGCCCGTCGCCTTCGAGAGCGTATAGCTCAGGTCCATTGTCAGGCCATTGGAATGCCGCGATACGACTTCGGCAATCAGAGCGTTGTATGCGCTGGAACCTACCGGAGCCTCGGAGTTTACGACAAGAGCCCAGCCCGCGGAGGCCACCTGCGGATAGGGACCGATGGCTGTCCATGCGTCGCCGGCAAATCCTGTGTATGGATAGGCTATGCCCGCGTTATGAGCAGAAGTCGGATCGGAAACCCAGTCATTCACATGTCCAGAGTTCCAAAGGGATTGGTATGCGCCGAAGCTCGGATAATTCTGATAGGCCAAAAGAGCTCCATCATGCAGATTCCTGCCGATATTTCCGGAGTAGTCCACATTCAGTACCATGTCCTTGGTCAGTTGATACTGAACGCCCGCATTCCAGTTCTTCGTTGTGCCAAGGTGCAGCGAGTTCGGATCGATCGTCCATGGCCATTGGCCGTTTAGAAGGGCCAGCGACTCGGAGCTGTTCGTCTGCAAGTTCTGCGAGGTGCCGGGATAGGCCTTAGAATCCCAATTGAAATCATAAGTTCCCGGCAGGAGGTTGGTAACCTGGTTGACCGGAGAGTAGAAATAATTCTGCTCGTCTGGACTGGCGTAGTTGTGATTATCCCGCTCATTCATGCCGATGGGGACATAAAACAAGCCGAAGCCAGCGCGCGCAACCAGCTTGTTTGTGACCTGATATGCCGCGCCGATATGCGGACCGAACTGGTGATAGTCCTCATACTTCTCGAAGGTGGCGTTTCCGCTGCCCGCGAATGCCCATGCTCCGGCATAATTGCCCCAAATGCCTGAAGGATTGACGAGCGACGTGTCCCAATTGGTCCAGTGGCCGAATTTCTCATGCTCTGGAAGCGTCACATCCCAGCGCAAACCCATGGTAAGAGTCAGCTTGGAATTGACCTTCATCTGGTCCTGGACATACATATCGAACACTTTGCGGCGGTTATAGGTTGCATATGGAATGTTCTGCCCCGCGGATTGCACATCGCCCAGCATGAAGTTGGCGAATCCGAATCCGGAGTAGTTGTAAAGACTGGCGTTGTCTCCACTGTTGCCTTCTCTGGTGTCAAAGACATAACTCTGCACGTTGCCACCGTAATTGCTGTTATTTTGCAGGGCAGTAAATTCCCCGCCGAAGCTGAAGTGGTGCCGTCCTTTGACCCACTGCAACTTGTCGCCATAGTGGAAGCCATTCAAGGCATACACGTCCTCAGTCGACGTTCCGATGGCACTCAGGCTGACGCTATTCGACCCCCAATACGATATGTTCGGGAAGTTGATACTGTTCGCATCGTTGGTAAATCCGTAGGTGGAGGGGTTAACGCGCGTGTCGGGGTCGTCGTGAACGAAGTTCTGCGCCATGCTGAAGGTGAGCGAATTGAGTAAGTTCGGCGTCAGAGCATAGGTATCTATGACCCGGAAGATTCTGTCGACCTGACTCTGATGGGAAGCGCTGCTGAATGGCCCGCCGTTCGCCTTGAGATCAAACAGCCCTCCCGCAGGCACGTTTCGTACCGGTATGGACAAATAGTCAAATGAGGTGCTCAGGTGATGCTTATCGGAAAAGATTTGGTCGAGTTTGAGGTCCACTGCCGTTCTGTTTGTCCACGGTGAGCTGGACACCATTGTGGGGTAGTTAAATTGAGTGAGCGATCCTGGGCCGGTGGGGGCGAACGGCGAAGGGGCATAGTCCTGTTGGAAGATCGAGGCCAGTCCCTTGGAGATTGTGCTGAGCCTGCCAGAAGGAATGAGATTTCCGGCGAATGGCTTGCCGCATCCCAGCGCAGGATTCCATGTGGTGGGGTCGAATATCTCCCCAACCATGACTGGACTATTGTTGTCGCACGGATCCGTGGCATATACAACTTGATTCTGTGCATTGAAGTAGGCGATCTGGCCGCTGTAAAACCCGTTGGTGAGCAGCTGGCTGAAGTCGCCGGTCAGCATTTTGGCCGTGGGCACATTGGTGCCAAGAGGAGTCTGCTCCAGATTCTTCTGGACGTATCTTTCGTAGTCGCCGAAGATGAAGGTGTGTTTCTTCCAGATTGGGCCGCCGGCGCTGAAGCCATAGTCATTCAGGCGATCCGGAGCTCTCTTGTACGTCTGTTTACAGGACGTGTCGCCCGATGCGCATTGCGCGCGAAAAAAATTCGACTCCCAGGTGTTTGCGTCGAAAATTTCGTTGTGGAGAAAGTAGAAGGCGCTGCCGTGGAATTGATTGGTTCCGGACTTGATTTCATACATGATGACGCCGCCGCCCGTGCCCGAGCCTTCGACGCCGATCGAACCGGTTTGCGCCTGCATCTCCTGAATGGCATCCATGCCCGGAGCGAAGACAAAGCCCTGCATCCCATTGTTTCCGTCGGTTCCGTCAATCATGATGGTCTTCGAGAAGGATGGCGAGCCGGCGATGTGATCTAGATAGTAACCGCCCGTCATCGTCGGAACCGTGCTATAGAGAAGCACCGAGGCGTCGCGGCCGCCGGAGACATTCAGCGGCAGGTCCGTCATGGCATTGGCTTCCATGGTGGTTCCGAGCGTTGAAGTTTCAGTCTGCATAATCGGCTGCGCGATGGTGACCGTGACGGTCTCGTGGGCTGAGCCAACTCGCAGGCTGACATTAATCTCCAGCA
The DNA here is from genome assembly GCA_003142935.1 of Acidobacteriaceae bacterium. Taxonomy (GTDB): domain Bacteria; phylum Acidobacteriota; class Terriglobia; order Terriglobales; family Acidobacteriaceae; genus Telmatobacter. The sequence goes on along the minus strand of PLOG01000005.1, from coordinate 11,419 downwards.
CCTGCGCGGCGACCAGATTCAGGTTGGTACGGTTCAGCAGCTCAAAACCGTCGTGGCTGAAGTTGGCCGAATACGAGCCGATCGGCAGATTCAGAACGGTGTAGAGGCCAAGGTCGTTCGTAACTCCCGAATATGTAGCTCCGGTATCCGATTGGGTTACCAGGACCTGTACTCCTGGCAAAGCATGTCCAGAGGGATCTGTCACGGTTCCCGTGATTGTTCCTCTATCAACTTGCGCCCATAGAACGCCGCTCAGCAGCAGCGTAAGCGCGAGGATTGTTGCATACATCCGTTTTGCGTGAATCACTGGTTTAGTTTCCTTTCTTGAAATCCCCGCCCTGTTTGATCTTCTGTCACCGAGAAGCGGCGGGCTAATTCTGGTGAATCCATTCCACCCATGCGACGATGCCAATGGCGTACGCTGCCCGGCTTGCAGCAAGAGCGGGCGAATGCGCACGTGCCGAGCGCGTTCACGATCAATCGGCACATTACCGCGCTGGATCTACTTTGAAGTCCGGCTATGGTTTTGGCGACCGCGCCTTGGCCGGAATCCATTTCAAAACGACTATATAGACGTATAGACAGCATGTCAAGCTATATTACGGGTAATTATGAATTTTCAGCGATTCATCACCCCCGCAGCCGGTGGTGAACGGATTGAACGCAGGAGCACATCCCAGAAGATCATTCAACCTTCGAGTCAGGCCGGGACAGCGCCCTCGACAAACGCAAGGTCAGTAAACCAGGCTTTGCCGGAAGCGCGATAGATGCCCACCACCACCTCAAACCACGTTGTGCCCGGCAGGCAGATAAAGCTCTGCGAGAAGCGCCGCCAGTCCGATGTCCCGGTGTAGTTGCCAAAACGCTTCTCCGGAAGCTGCTTGCCGTCCACGGTGAATTCCGTGGGACGACCCTGAAATTCGAACTGCGAGGCAGTGAAATAGGCCCCAGCGGCTTCCTCCTGCTGAACGATTCCTTCGGTTTTCATCCAGCCGCTGAGCGTGTATGTCTTTCCGATCTCCGGCCCCAGTACCAGAAAGCGCGCGTAATCGCCCGATTCTGTCTGCACCTGCACTGACCGCCGACCTGGGTGGCGCGCTGGATCCGCGACCCTGGCGCCATCGGTAAACTGCCAGCCCCAGGCTGAACCCTGAAATCCGCCATCTTCGAGCAGGGTAATCGACTTCCCTGCTTGCGCGAGCGACTGACGTCTGCTTTCGGGCAGCGCGGTATTCCACGCCCTGCGGCCCAGAAGGGCAACGCCAGTTGCTCCCATCGCCTGCAGAAAAGCACGACGTGTTTTCGGTCCAATGACGGAATTCAACTCCGTTGCGAGCGACATGTCAGCGCCCTCTCCCTGCGAATCCATCCGCATACTCAGTCGCTATGAATTCATTCGTATATCAGTATGGATGTATTACTATGCGGCAATCACACGTCAAGCCGTCTATATGGATGGTGTTCAAACCATGCATTGTGCGGGCGCAGGCTTATCTGCAAGCAGAATTCCGATCCTGGGCTATTCGAGGGCGGTCGCGGGAATGTGCAACACCGCGCGGTAACGGTCGCCGCGATAGACTGAGTGCGCCGTCTCGACGGGCATCCCGTCCGTATTCCACAGTGTGCGCGACATGACCAGCAAGCTGGCCCGAGCGTGAATCTCAAGCAACTTCGCTTCGCGGCTCGTCGCCGAGCGCGCCTCGAGGATTTCGTCGGCGCGGCTGACTCGAATTCCAAAGTGCTCGCGTAGCGTTTGGTAGAGCGAGAGGCGGGAAAAATCAAGTTTCTCAATGCCTGGGAAGCGGTCATGGGGCAGGCGAATCTCCTCGATGGCGACCGGCAGTTTGTCAGCCAGCCGCAAGCGCATCAGAAGGAAGATCGGCGCATGGACCGCAATGCCCAACTGCCCGGCCACCTCGGCTGTGGCGGGCACGGTTTCCGCCTTCAGCACCCGGGAAGTAGCCTTGATGCCCAGCGCCTGCATCTCCGCCGTAAATCCGCAGAGGTGAGTGATGTCTTTTTCCACGCGCGGCTGGCTGACAAAGCTACGCTGCCCCTTGTGGCGGGAGGCAAATCCCTGGCTCTTCAGGGCCTGAAGAGCCTGCCGCGATGTCATGCGGCTGACGCCGTAAATCCGGCTCAGTTCTTCCTCGCTGGGCAGCGAATCTCCGGCGCGCAACCGGCCCGACTGAATCATCTTCAGCAGTTGCGTCTGGATCTGAAAGTACATCGGTGTGAAGCTGCTCTTATCCAGAGGCTGGGCATCCCACTTGCCGCCGGAGATTGCCACGGGCGCGGACGCCGTTACGTGCCTGTTCTTCTTGCCTTGCATGGAGATATCCTCGAATCTTGCCGGTCAGGGTGGACCGCAACCATGGTCTCCTCTAAAGCCATCCGCGCACACGGACAAGACGCTTCACAAGGTGGCTCTACTCAATAGGATAACCGCTACCAGAAGGACTGCGATCCCGGAAACCATCCATTTGCGCGCCTGCGCCGGAGCCTGCCTCCATTCGCCCATCCCGATTCCAATTCCATTGGCCAACAGCAGGCCGACCGCCAGACTCAGTGGCCATCCGATGGAAGTGCCCAGCGATCCCAACCGCGGAACCGCGGCGCCGTACACAAAGATGCTTCCTCCCCACAACAGGGCCATCCCCGCCGACAAGCCAAAGAGCCGCAATCCGCCCGGCTGCTTGAACTTCTTCAGACTGCCGTTCCTGCGGAAAAGAAAAAAACAGAATGCGAGGTTGGACACCGCGCCCGCAGCCAGCATGATGCACCAGATCAGGTTGGTGCTGGAAAACTGGCTCAGCCCCGCCGCGCGGCCACAATCGGCGATGGGTTGGGCCAGGGAAAACCCGATATTGAAGACCGCCGACAGTACGCCTGCGCCGGCGGCCATCAGCAGCGCCACCCGGATCGGACGCGCGTGGCCCACCATACCGCCTCTCTCAGCGTCGACGCCCGCAGCCTGTTCGCGTATGCGTCCTGCCCGGCCGCACAACATGATGCCTGCCAGTTCCACGGCCACCGCGAGCAGGATTTTTGCACCCGCGGGCCTGAAGAGATTTTGCGGCTCGAGCAGCAGCATCGGCAGAAGAGATCCCAGCGCCGAACTGATGGCTAAAACCAGTGTATTGGCCAGGGAAATACCGATAGCGCTTACGCTCTGGCCAAAGAGCACTGCGCCAAATCCCCAGGCAAAACCCGTGACAATCGCAATCAACACCGCGCGAGCGGGCGCCTGGGCGAGAATAACCCAACTGTGCGGCGCAATCACGGTCACAATAGTCGCCGGCATCAGCAGGCACGAGCCCACGATGAACAGACACCACACATTCTCCCATTCCCATCGCCCCAGAAAGCGCATCGGCAAAGTGAAACTTCCGTTCATCAGGCCCGACAGAATTGCCAACAGAGCCCCGGTCAGCAGTATCGCGTTCATTCCGGCATCCGATCCGTCCCGGACCGTGGGCCTGTTTTCCGCCGTGCCTGGCGCGCCACAGATTCGGGTTCAACTTGCCATACCATAGTAGGCTATACAATACTACAAGTTGACAGCCAAGAGCAAAGTTTCGCCGTTGGCTGGTCATGCCATAAAAATGAGGAGAGAGAATGTCCGCGATCGTTGAACAGCTATTTCAGCAACTGAAAGGCAGATTGATTGTTTCCTGCCAGGCGTTTCCCGGTGATCCTCTGGAAGATACGGATGCCATCCGCCGCATTGCGCTGGCCGCCGTAAGCGGCGGAGCAGCTGGGCTGCGCCTAAACAGCGCGCAACACATCGCGGCACTTCGGCGGGATACAAGGCTGCCCATCATTGGCATCGAGAAACATCATGGTCCGGCGGGGCTGCATATCACATCCGATTTTTCCGCCGCCACCGCCCTGGCCGCAGCCGGCGCCTCCATCATTGCTCTCGACTGCACGGATCGCCTCTGGCCCGAGGGTGACCCATGGCGGAAGTTGATTCAGCGGATTCATCAGGAACTGCGCCTGCCCGTCATGGCCGACATTGCAACTCTCGATGAGGCTCTGGCTGCCGCCGCCGCAGGCGCTGATTGCGTCGGCACCACGTTGAACGGGTATACCGAGAACACACGCGATAACCAGAGCTTCAACTGGACCCTCCTGGCGCAGATGGCGCAACAGCTCCAACTTCCCATCATGGCCGAGGGGCGTATCTCGACTCCCGAGCAGGCGCGCCGCGCCATCAACGGAGGCGCCTGGTGCGTGATTGTCGGCTCGGCCATCACCCGTCCCGGAGTGCTCGCCTCCAACTTTGCCCACGCGATTGAGCAGGCCGCATCCACGGCTCCCGCGATTGGCGTGGATATTGGCGGCACCTCGATCAAAGCTGGCCTGGTCAAACGCAGCGGAGAAGTCTGTTTTTCAGCGCAGACGCCAACTCATGCGATGGAGGGACGCGAGTCCATCGCCGCCAGCGTCTGCCAGGTTGTCGGGCAGGTGTTTCAAGCCGCCCGGAACCATTGCCTCGAGCCAGCGGGTATCGGCATCGCCACGGCTGGCGCCGTCGATGAGCGCGATGGCAGCATCTTCGCGGCGACCGACAACCTGCCGGGGTGGGCGGGATTTCCCCTGCGCGCTTTTGCCGAGGAGCACTTCCATCTGCCTGTCTCGGTGGTGAATGACGCACAGGCCGCAGTTCTCTCGGAGATGCATTTCGGCCTGGGCCGAGGGCTGAGCGACTTTGTCGCCATCACGATCGGCACCGGAATCGGTGGTGGAATCGTTTCCGCGGGCAAATTGCTGCGCGGCCAGCATGGCTTTGCTGGAACCATCGGTCACAGCGTTCTTCGCGTTGGCGGGCGTCCCTGCAACTGCGGCCGCGTGGGCTGCATGGAAGCCTATGTCTCTACCTCTGCCCTGATCCGGGAGTTCAGCGAGCAGGGCGGTGCCGCCCCCGAGGACGGAACCGGCGACGCAGCTCTGGCGCTCAGGATCAACGAGCTCGCGCGAAGCGGCGATGCAGCCGCGCAAAAGGCCTATACTCTGCTCGGCGAGTACCTGGCGGAGGGAATCGCCAATCTCTTCAACCTCCTCGATCCCCAGGCCGTGCTTCTCTCCGGCGGCTTGATCGAAGATTACCCGCAGTTCGTACCCGCCGTGGAAAGCCAGGTGGCCCGACTGCTGCACTTCGGAGCCAAACGCCAGCCCCAGGTACTCGCCGCGCAGGCTGGACGCCTGGCCGGTGTGCAGGGCGCGGCTACGCTGACCTTTGCGCCCTGGAGCTAAGTGAATAGTCAGGCCACGCTGCAGCAGCAGTGCGTGGGCTGAGGATTTTCAAAGAGGAGGAAGAATGCAATGAGAGGGAATCGACTGCAATGGCTGGTGGCGCTGCCCCTGACCGTCCTGGCTTGGAACCTTTGCAATGCGCAGCAGACCGTGGCGCGGCTGACCCTCATTCCGCCTTCTCCGGTAACCGACAAGATCGTGCTCGATATGCGCGGCGCGGTTGTGAACACCGGGGATCGCAGTGCCCGGTTCACTGTGAATCTCTATCTTGACCGCGAGTCGCCGTCCACGCTGGTGCGCTCGAAGCGGCTGCGCATTCCCGCCCACGGCAGCGCGGGAATCTACTATCGCCGTTCCACTGCGCAGTGGCCGGGACGGCACCGGGTACTGCTTGTCGCCTCTTACCGAGGCCTCGCGGTACGAGCAGAGCGCGAGGTCGAAGTGCTGGCTTCCCCGGTTCGCTCTACACGGACCATCGATGGCGCCTGGGCAGGTATCGTGCACTGGAGCGACGAAGAAGGCAAACCCTGGAATGCGGCGATCCGTACGCTCACGGAAGACGACTGGCGTCAGCAAATCCGCGGTATGCACAGCCTGGGCATGGACACCGTGGTGATTCAGGAAGTCTTTCGCAACGAGGCCTATTACGGAGACAACAAAATCGCCGCTGCCGGCTATCACGGACTCGCCTACTATCCCTCCGAGCTTTATCCGGGGCGCGTGGCGATGGCCTCCCATGACCCTATCGAAGCGATTCTCTCCGAGGCCGACCAACTCAATATGAATGTCTTTCTCGGCGTTGGCGCTTATGCATGGTTCGACTTCAGCCCCGGAGCACTCGCCTGGTCCAAGCAGGTCGCCGCGGAGTTATGGCGCCGCTATGGCCATCATCCATCCTTTTATGGCTGGTATCTTTCTGCGGAAGCATACGGCAGCCTCATTCCCGACCAGGGAGATAAAAACCTCTACCGGCATCAGGTCATTGCTTTTTTCCGCGAGTTTCAGTCCTATTGCCGCAGCCTCGCTCCGGAAAAGCCGGTCATGCTTGCGCCCAACGCCCACGGCATGATGCAGTCGCGCAAGGTGTGGCCGCTGGTACTCAAGCACATCGACATCATCTGCCCCTTCGCCTTTCACCGTATGCCGGACGGCGACCTGACTGGAGAAGAAGCCGCCGCCCTCTGGCAGTCCATGTGCGACAAGACGGGCACCCACCTTTGGCTGGACATGGAGGCCTTCGTCTTCGAGGACAAGGCGCTGGTTCCACGTCCCATTGAGGGACTGCTGGAAGACATGAAACGCTTTCCCAACTTCGAGAAGATTCTCTGCTATCAGTATCCAGGAATCTTCAATGCGCCGGAGTCGCGCATCACGCCCGGTGGTCCGCCCACGGTAGTTCTTTACAACAAGTATCGCGCATACCTGCGGAGTTTGGGCCGCGCACCACAAGCGATCGCTCCCAACTGATCCGGCTGCTCAATGCGGGCATTGCATGCAGTAGACGCTCGACACCTGCGGTGCGCCATTGCCCGGTTCAGGAATCGGCCTTGCTGCTGTTTGTGCGCATGGCGAACCCTTTTCAAAGATCCGAAAGCGAACTCCACGGCCTCGCCGCGGCCGAGCGCCGCGGATACTTCATCGAGAATGGTATCGAGAATACGCACCGCATCCCGGCGAGACAAACCCCGCTCCCGCAGCTTCTTTACGATATCTCCCTTATTCATAGTTCCTGGTTTGACATCCGCCTGCCAGAACCCCTGGCAGCCTAAACCGAAAAACAGACCTTCCCCTTAAAAATCGGCGAAAACTGTCCGAACAGTCGGGACCACCGCACTTTGCATCGCGTGGACCACCCGTGGTCCTGGTCGTGATAATGCGATTAGACTTGTAAAGCATCGACAATTCACCATCACTTGCCCTCGCTGGAATTGGAATGCGCATTTGAACAGGAATTGCCCGTGCGAAGCATCAATCCACATGCGTCCGAATAGCGCGATAGAGACTCTTGGATCTTGTGGCGAATGATCGCACTTGGGTCGTTCTTTATCGTACCGGCCCGAAGAGCCTCTGCTTGGCGGGGAAGGTATTGGGAAACGAGGGGTAGCGGCGCTGGATGCTCTTGGAGGTTCTCAATCAAGACAGCAAGGGACCTGGACACTTCAGCGTTCGGCCAATAATAACGAATACGGTCACTGAAGCTGTAAGCCCGCGCAACCTGCACCTGGCCTTCATCGCCACGATAGTACGCCTTCCAATTCTCAGGATGCTCAAGCATAATACGTTCGATGTTTGCCCGAATTTCCGAACGCCGCTCTTTGGCAATCCATTCTTCCTCAATACGTGCGAGGCCAAAGATTGCTTCCCGCATCACAAATGTCAATTCAGGACCGACTTTTAAGATGGCAAAATGGTCACTTACGAGTTGCCGGAGCGAATGAGCCGTCTGATAGTCAGTCGAATGAGCCTCGAAGACCAGGCCGTCTTGTCGAACGATAAATGCGGCCAGGTCCAAAGCCTTTTCCGGCACGTAGTCCGCGACCGCTTCGTCGCTGAACTCGACTCCCGGTTGAACGACAACGCCGATGATCCGATCCCAGACTGGCGAGAGCCCCTTTCGTGTAAACGCCTCACGATGCACGTCCAGCGTTTCCTGCAGACTCGCCGTTGTGGTTACTCCGATTTCCATCTCTTCCTGCGCCCCGCCTGGCGTTGGCACCTCGGTCCCGATGACGTAGACCGGTTTGCATGCAAGGCCTCGCGCCGCAAATTCGGCTGCCTCGCAAAGCCGAGCCGCGCGGTTTGCGATTTCCGCGCTCGCGAGGGTTCGCGGATCGTCGCCACACGACATGCTCGCGTCGAGATGAATCTTGCTGAATCCCGCAGCTGCATAAGCAGAAACCATTGCGCAGGCCTTATCCATGGCCGTCGCTGCTGATTGAACTCGCCACGGGTTCGGACCCAGATGGTCTCCACCGAGAAGCAGCTTCTCTGTGGGAAAATGCATTTCCTGCGCAATGCTGTGGACATAGTCTCGGAATTGCACAGGCGTCATGCCGGTGTAACCGCCTTCCTGATTCACCTGGTTACATGTTGCTTCAATCAACAGCGGGCTTCGATCATCTGCCGCCTGCGCAAATGCTGCCTCAAGCACCAGACGATTCGCTGAGCAGACCGAGTATATGCCTCTACGCTTTCCGGCGCGATTTTCTTTCAAGAGCGCGCATACCTCATCGACGGAAGAATGAGATATCCCCGGTTCCTCAAAATCGTGCGTCCTATTCAGCATTCGAAAGATTAATCTCCATTGGCCCCAATCCATATGCTGCAAGAAATCTCAATCGAGCTCATGTCTGGCGCAAGTTTCTTGTTCAAGATCTACAATGACTCTGGTCGAAGACGGTTTGCTGAGCCGTATTTGCCGGGTTTGAAACCTCCCTCGCACAGCGTGCAACAAGAACCTGCACAGTGAGGGACAGTATGGAACCCACGGCTCAGTTCATGGCACAAGAGTGTTTTGCTGCCAGTGCCGCTCGAAGAAGCTCTGGCGGTAGGCAGAATCACTGAAAGCTTCTATACCGCCAGAACGTGTGACGGATAAGCCTCCGGCAAGATTTCCATAGGCGACACAAGTCTCCAGCGGAGCGTTCCGAACCCATTGATGGAGAAAGCCTGCATCAAAGGTGTCACCCGCACCAACTGAATCTGTCACGTCAACTCGAAGTGAAGGCACATCGATCCTACGGCCCCCTGTGTATGCAGAAGCCCCGCTCGCTCCGCGCTTCACAACCAGCAGCGGCACATTGGCCGAAACATGCTCCGCGGCGGCTTTCACCTTTGCGATCTTTGCCAACTCCTCCTCAGTGCAGAGCAGCAGGTCCACGAGTGGCAGGACATCCTCAAGCACGCCGTCCCACTTGTCTTCTGGATCGTCGTTGGTATCGAGGGAAGTGGTCAGTCCGCGTCGCTTCATTTCCCTGAATAGCTCGGGGATATGCGGAGAAAGCTTGCGATGCAGGAAGAGTGAGGATAGATGAAAATGCTTGGCTGTCGCCAGATAGTCGAGGTCCAGATCCTCGATCCCCATCTCAAACATCGCGCCAGGATAAGTAAGGATGCGGCGAGTGGTTGTGAGTGGAAGGATCAGAGTGATCTCCGTGTTGCTGCCGGAAGTGGCGCGAACCACGCGGCCAACCTCCACGCCCGCCTCCCGAAGCCTCTGGCAGCACATCTCTCCCAGGACATCGCAACCGATTCGCGAGCTAAAGGTTACTTTGCTACCAAGAAGCGCCAAATTGTGCGCAAGAATGGCGGAGGAACTGCCGAGAGTGAGAGTAAAGCCGCTCGCGAGGATTTCGCGTTCTTCCGGCAGTTCACGCGGCAGCCCATAGACAATCAGATCAGGATTGAGCTCTCCCACAATAGCGACGTCTGGCTGCCCCAAAGCGCCTTCGCGCGAGTTGATATTCACCATTTCGGTTGAGTCCATCCTCTCCATCCTCTGGGACGTTGAATCAGCGTCGCTCTTAGAGCTTGGAGACTAAATTCTATGCCACGCCCTCGACATTCTTCATTCCTAGAGAATTCAATCTCCATCGCCTTGACGATCATTCAATGCGCAGTCCCCTCATTCTGGGCGCCGCTTGTCTGCCGGCACGAAACGTGTTGAGAAGTTTCCGGAAATCGATACCCTGAGGGTCTTGGAGTTGGTGATTGCATCCAGACCAGTTGCGGTTACATGCACGTCGTACTCGCCTGGGTGAGTATATGCGTGCTGCACCTTCATGCCATCCAGACTCGACCCATCTCCGAAGTCCCAGTGACATGAAAGCACTGGCGCTTCCGGGAGCGATGCCGCCGCCCCGAATGTTAAGGTCTCCCCCGCCTTTCCGCTGGTCGCCAAGTGTATTTCAATTGGAGGCTGGATCGCGGGGACGGAATTATCGATCAACTTCAGCATGCGGACAGAATGGGGTTGCTGAACCAGATTGATCGTGTCCGAAGAGCTGCTGCAGCAGCTTTGATCGCCGAACACATCTACTATTTGATACTTGCCTGGTTCCTTCAAACCAAGACTCGCAAGAGTTATGGCGCGCGTACGCTCCTCGTCTGTCCAGTTGAAGATGGTGAGAATCGATTGGCGTCCAGTTTCTTTCAGCAGAAAGACACTCGGCTGCCGATCACTTGGCGCATATGTCATCAGATCTGTGGGTGTGGATGCGCGACCGAGACGGGCCATGTCAATCAGGTTCTTGTTCTTAACCAGAGACAGCCGTTCCGGGGAAGTTCCCAAGGTGGGAAGATCGTCTCCAATCTCGAACATACCCCCTGATACCGCAGCGAGCGCTATTGACACTTTTGCCTCGTCCAAGGTGAGCGGACGCTGTCCTCCGTGCCAGGACTGGTCATCCACAGTCTGCGTAGAGACGGTAAACGCGTCCGGGTCTGCGACAAAGAAATTGCGATTCATAAAGTAGCGTGCGGCTACGCCGGATGCAGCGTCCCGGGTAGCTTCGAAGGTATGCCCCGTGTCCTGGGAGACGCGCCCCGCATCCACGATCCCAACAGGGTTGAGCATGGGACTACCGTCCTTATCAAGAACCACATCTTCGCCAACGCTGCTTCGGATGATCTGCAAGCCAACCCGTTGTGCCTCCAAGGCTGTCGTGTTGGGGCGATAGTAAGAACCTTCGACGGCCGAGTCGTCCATGAAGTCCATTTTGATAAAGCGAACGCCCCAGTGGTAAAGCGTGCTGTACGTCTGCCTCAAGTAGTTCTGAGCGCCGGGGTTGGTTGTGTCCAGCACATACAGGGGATCGTTCTGCTCAGTGACGTGGCCAATGTGAATAAGCTGCCCAGCGGCGTTATGCAGCAGCCACTCTTTATGATTCTGAAACACCCATGCGCGCTCAGACACTTCAAATGGCGCCGTCCAGACCCCAAATGTAAGGCCGTTGCGGCGCACCTCGTCTCCTACGTACCCCATCCCGCGAGGAAATAGGTTCGCATCCGGTGTTGAGTATTCACCGCGCGCATATTGGTATCCCTCATCGATCTGATAGTAGTTATACCCAATTTGTTTTAGATTCTCCGACAGCCATTCCGCATTCGTAACGGCCGCTCCCTCGTTGAGTCCAAAATAATAAGCAGTCCAGCTCCACCA
>PLOG01000028.1 GCA_003142935.1 Acidobacteriaceae bacterium | reverse complement strand
CTATGCCCGACACACACCTAGAGGCCGAAAAAACGGCTTCCAGGCGCAAAACGAAGAAAGGAAACCCCGGCAAAACGGGCCAAGAACGGCGAAAAATCTGACCCGATGGAAAAACGAAGTGGAGATCAGGGGTTTTTCCGCAGCCTGTAAAGCCGTGCCCTTTCAAAGCCGGTCAACAGTAAAAGCGAAACCGCTCTAGTGCATGCGCCGGCGCGTGCATCTTCCCTCGTGCCGTGCGTGGCTCACTTCATGCCAGTTTCTCGCCCTCAACTGGTACAAAGGTCGTTGGGCACTCAACAACATGCAAGCGCATGCGGGGTGCCGAAGCCAAAAGCGAGTCTGGGAGGTATTTCTGGGCTGTGGACACTGGATGCAAGAGTGAAGGAGGCGAGTGGCAGACTCGTCCGCTGTGTCAGAATAGCAGTGAACTGCTCCCGACGCAGGGGAGGCAGCAGCACGGGGAAGAAAGTGACCCAGCGAAAATCCGGACATGTCACGTTACTCGATGTTGCGCGCGCTTGCGGGTTCTCCGTGTCCACCGTCTCGATTGTGCTCAACGAGACGCCGCTTTCACTGAATGTTGCAGCCACGACACGGCAGCAGATCCGAACCATGGCAAAGCAGCTTGGGTACCATCCTGACGCCTTTGCCCGCTCGCTGCGCAGCAGGCGCAGCCAGACCATCGGGGTGGTGGCCTACGATCTGTCCGACCCGCACTGCATCCCCATCGTGCGCGGGATTCAGGCGGGATTGCAACCGGCCAGTTATCTCCCGCTGCTGATGGACGCACAGACCGGGCGCGGGCAGTTCGACAGTTATCTCAAGATGATCCTGGAACGGCGCGCCGAGGGTGTGATCGTGATAGCCAGCTGGATTTTCGATGAAGCGAACCTGCTGAGCGACATCGAAAAGAACAACGTCCCGATCATGATCGTGAGCCGGGATTTGACCGCACGTGGCGTCAGCTCGGTGCTGGTGGACAACGAAGCGGGTGGCGCATTGGCCATGCGCCACCTGTATGAACTGGGCCATCGCCGGATCGCGGTCATTCGCGGCCCGGAAGAGCTCTTTGACAGTGCACCGCGCTGGGCCGGAGTACAGAGCGTTGCCGCAGAGACCGGCATCCAGTTTGATGCGGGGCTGGTTTTCCAATTGCCCGGCCTGGTGGATCCTGCCTCCAGCTTTGAGGGGGGACTGGATTGTGCGAGGCGAATGCTGGCCTCGGGCCACACCTTTACTGCTGTTTTAGCCTTCGACGATCTGACTGCCCTAGGCGTGGTGCGTGGGCTGAACGGCGCCGGCGTGCGAGTGCCGAAGGATTGCTCGGTGGTGGGCTTCGACGACGTCCTGCCGGCAGTGGTGGCAACGCCGAGCATAACCACCATTCGCCAGCCGCTGAAAGAGATGGGATTGCTGGCGGCTGAATGGATGTTGGAGGCGGTGGAGACGCGGGAGAAGGGAAGCGGGCAAAAGCTAAGACTGCACAAGGCACAGCCGGAACTGGTTCGGCGGATGTCGACAGCCCGCGCGGTGAAGAAACGAAGAAAAGGCCAGAATGCGCAGAAGAGCACTTGACAAAGCAGCAGACGTTGGAGAATATTTGCACTATTCAAACGATTTAATCTTCGGAAATCGTCTCGGTCCTTCAATCGACCGGCTTTTCTGTTTTGCGCGAAGGAGCTCTGGTGGTCATGCAAAAAATGCTTGCGTCTCTTTTCCTGCTATCGCTCGCCCTGCCTGCGGCTCTCCGAGCGGGAACCGTAACGCCGCTTCGCGAAGGATGGTGGGTACAGTCGGCCTGCAAGCTCCAGGCCGCGAGCGAATCGATTGCAGCGGAGGGATTTGCCGCGGAGAATTGGCTAAAGATCGCCATCCCCAGTACTGTGCTGGCCGCGCAGGTCGCCAATGGAAAATTTCTCGATCCCTACTACGGAATGAACCTGCGCCAGATTCCCGGCACAAGCTATCCCATCGGCAATATCTTTGCTAACCTGCCCATGCCGCAGGACAGTCCATACCGCTGCGGCTGGTGGTACCGCAACGAGTTCTCCGCGCCGGCCGCATCGCAAAAAGAAGAGCGATTCTGGCTGCACTTCGCCGGTATCAATTACCGCGCTGAAATCTGGCTGAACGGCCACAAAATCGCGGATTCGACACAGGTGGCAGGAGCTTATCGCACCTACGACTTCGATGTGACCGAGTTTCTAAAGCCCGGCAAGACGAATGTGCTTGCCGTGGAGACTTTTGCGCCCACGGAAAAGGATCTGGGCATCAACTGGGTCGATTGGAATCCCGCCCCGCCGGACAAGGATATGGGCCTGTGGGGCGATGTTGATCTGGTCGCGTCCGGCGCAGTAACCTTACGCTCTCCGCTGGCCGTCACTCACTTCCCCGGCCCCGCGCTCGACGCCGCGGACCTGACCGTCTACGCTGAGTTGCACAACGCTACGGATCACGCGGTGAAGGGCCTAGTCGCAGGCTCGGCTGCCGGAGTTCGCTTCGAGCAGCCGGTCGAGTTGGCGCCGCACGAGGACCGTGGCGTGGTCTTCACTCCCGAGCAATTTCCGCAGTTGCACATTCGCAATCCCCAGCCCTGGTGGCCTCGCCAAATGGGCGAGCCGCATCTGGAGCGCCTCAACATGAGCTTCAGCGTTCAGGGCCAAACCACGGATGAGCAAAGCGTAGACTTCGGATTCCGCGAGGTCACCTCGGAACTCACGGCCAACGGCAGCCGTCTCTTCCGCGTGAACGGCAAACGCATTCTTATTCGTGGCGGCGGCTGGTCGCAGGATATGCTGCTGCGCACCGATGAGAACCGCCTGCGCGACCAGTTCCGTCTGGTGTGCGATCTGAACCTGAACTCCATTCGCCTCGAAGGCAAGCTCGAAACCGATGAGTTCTTTCATCTGGCCGATCAGCAGGGCATTCTGGTGATGCTGGGCTGGTGCTGTTGCGACCACTGGGAGCATTGGAAAGATTGGACTCCGGAGGATTTGACTATCGCCACCGCCTCGCTGCGCGCGCAGATGCTGCGTTTGCGCCATCATGCCAGTCTACTGGTGTGGTTGAATGGCAGCGACAACCCTCCGCCGGCCAACGTCGAGAGCGCCTACCTGAAGGTCGAGTCCGAAACCCACTGGCCAAACCCTGTGTTGTCTTCGGCCTCAGCCACTCCCACCAGCGTTACCGCTGAAAGCGGCGTGAAAATGAGCGGTCCCTACGATTACGTTGCGCCCAGCTACTGGTATGTGGACCACCAGCACGGCGGCGCCTTCGGATTCAACACCGAGACAAGCCCAGGGCCGGCAATTCCGTCGCTGGCCAGCCGTCAGAAGTTTTTGCCCGATCCCGCGGCGTGGCCCCCATCCGAAGACTGGAAGTATCACTACGGCGGTGGCGAATTCACCAACCTCAAAGTCTTTGACGAGGCCATGGAGGCCGTCTACGCCAAGCCCCATTCCGCCGACGAGTATGAACGCCTGGCCGGAACCATGGAGTACGACTCCGAGCGCGCCATGTTCGAGGCCTACACCAAGAACAAGTACACTTCCACGGGCGTTATTCAATGGATGCTCAACAACGCATGGCCCTCCATGATCTGGCACTTATACGACTACTACCTTGATGCCGGAGCCGGATACTTCGGAACCAAAAAAGCCTGCGAGCCGTTGCACATCCAGTACTCATACGACGATCTCTCGGTCGTGGTGGTCAACAGCACTTATGAGCCCGTTGCCAGACTCCATGCCAGCATTCATGTGCATAACCTGGCGTGGAAGGAGCTATACAATTCCGAAACCACGCTCAATGCGGGCGCCGACAGCGCGCAGCGCGTTTTCTCAATACCGGAGAGCCTCTATACAGGCGCCGATAAAATCTTTTTCATCGATTTGACCTTATCGGATGCTTCCGGCCGCGTACTAAGCAGCAATTTCTACTGGGTGCCCGGCACACTCACCACCTTCGATTGGGCCAAGACCGACTATACGCACACGCCGGCGGCACGCCACGAGGACCTGACCGCGCTCGCGAGTTTGCCTCCAGCTAAAGTTATTGCTCGCGCGGAGTTCGAGAACACGTCGCGCGGCCGTAAACTGCGCCTGCATCTCGATAACCAATCAACGGCGTTGGCCTTTCAGATTCGTGCTTCTGTCCGCACCCAGTCCGGCGGTCTGATTGCCCCAGTCTTCTGGTCTGACAACTGGATCGAGCTGGCGCCGGGAGAGTCGCGAACGCTGACCGCCTTACTGCCTGAGAATGCTGTCGCCGCGCCCATCGTGCAACTCGAAGGCTGGAACATCGCCTTGGAAACCATCACGCCCGGCGCGAACAGCACCACACAATAAAGAGGCGAGAGTCGGTTATCCGCTCGTTGTCACCGCGATTGCCGGCGTCGTCTTCCCGCACAAGGCTGCGGGAAGCCTCATCCTCAAGGACGGCCAGGTCATCGGCTCCGAGCTGATCGCCCAGAGCTTCACCTCTGACAAGTACTTCCACCCCCGGCCATCGGCCGCCGGCAACGGCTACGATGCCACTGCCTCGGGCGGTTCCAACCTGGCCCAGTCCAACAAGGCCCTTGTGACTCGCATCCAGGGCTCCATCGACCAACTGTCCAAGGAGAACCCCGGCCATCCCGTGCCCATCGAT
>PLOG01000177.1:3226-3353 GCA_003142935.1 Acidobacteriaceae bacterium | reverse complement strand
ATCGCCGAGCTCCCCGGCGCATCCGGCTTCCAGTGCGACGTGTCGAACGACGCCGAGATCGACACCGTCTTCGCCGCCATCAAGGAGAAGTACGGCAAGATCGCCATCCTCGTCCACGCCGTCGCCT
>PLOG01000177.1:0-3101 GCA_003142935.1 Acidobacteriaceae bacterium | reverse complement strand
AAGACCCTCGCCGCCCGCGGCGTCGGCGACCTCGGCGACATGATGCGCGCCCACGCCGAGCGCGCCCCTCTCCACCGCAACGTCGATCAGCTCGAAGTCGGCGGCGCAGCGTTATTCCTTGCCAGCGACCTCAGCAGCGCCATCACCGGCGAAATCATGTACGTAGACTGCGGCTACAACGTCATGGGCTTCTAGCGGAACCCGGTGCGTCAACCCTTCGGAACCCACGGGGTTGCAATGTTCAACGCAGTCCTGAGCCGGTCGGCCAACTGGCCGGTGTGGTGCTGGATGTGGCGAATATTGTAGAGGTGCGCTTCGAATCGGTCGAATGGCAGCCAATCGAAACCGGAGTCAGCATCGAGACGGATCGCAGACACTTTGGCCGCCACTTCCTGACAGCAGAAGTCGTGGTATTCCATCACCTCACCCTTGGAATACGGGGCCGGGAGCACGAAGGGCTCGTTTGGAGCCCATGGAGGGAGTCCGAGAAACTGTGAATCGGGCTTGTGTCCGGTCCAGGGCTTGAAATCGGCCGCCGAGGCCTGCACGTAGAGATGCGCAAAGAAGAGCGCGTGGTAAGCGATGTGCCAGAATCGATTCCGGTAGCCCGTCGAAAGCCAAAAATCTTCTGGGCACGCATGCACGACGTGTTTCACCATCGCCAGCGACGCCCGGTATTGGCTCACGATGCTCAGTACGGTTGCCGATTCATCCATGGATTCAAGCATA
This sequence comes from Acidobacteriaceae bacterium, assembly GCA_003142935.1. Lineage (GTDB taxonomy): Bacteria > Acidobacteriota > Terriglobia > Terriglobales > Acidobacteriaceae > Telmatobacter. The sequence goes on along the minus strand of PLOG01000177.1, from coordinate 2,372 downwards.
GCGCCGCGCCCCTCCGCCCCCCTGCACAATCCTGCTGCTTCCTCGTATCGCAAGGATTGGGGACCACAAGGCTGGCTCACGAACACTTCAGCGTAGTTATTCCCCCAGCGTCACCGTAATCTTGCGCGCATCGCCGCCCGTCGACGCAATCGCAATCTCCCCCGTGGCCCGCTTGCGGATACTCTTGAACTTGTCGCCCCACTCCACCAGCACCAGCGCATCCGGCGTCAGCAGTTCGTCCAGACCCAGCGTCTCCAACTGCCGCTCGCCTTCGAGCCGATAAACGTCCAGGTGATAGAGCTTCACCGGCTTGCCCTTCTGGGTGCCGTCGTACTCGTGCAGCAGCGTGAACGTTGGGCTCGTCACCTCATCCGCCTCGGCCGCGTCCAGAGCCTCGGCAATCCCCTTCACCAGCGTCGTCTTCCCCGTGCCCAGGTCGCCGCGCAGCAGCAACAGTTGCGGCGGCTTCAGCAACTGCGCCAGTTTGCGGCCCACTTCAATCGTGTCCGCGCCGCTCTCGGTTGTGTACTCGTAAACTTTGCCTGCGGCGTCGGTCATTCTGAGCCCTCGCGCGTAGCCGCCGCCGGTAACGCATCTGCCGGCAGCCCCTGCAACCAAACATATCCGTTTGCCCCACGAACACGAAAGCGGAAAACCCGCCCCAGTTGCCGAAGACTGTCCGTGGCCAGCAATGTGTGCTCGTCGTAGGCGCTATCCGGGGAGCGCACCGTCATATCCGCGGCCAGCCCGTGCATATAAACCGCGGCCTCCACGGCTTGTGCCACATTTTCAGGGTATTGCCCCAGCATTCCAGCGATCAACCCGGTCAGCAGATCGCCGCTGCCGCCCTTCGCCATCGCGGGGTTCCCGGTCGTATTCACCGCCACTTGGCCCAAGGGATGCGCAATCAGCGTCCGCGCGCCCTTTAACACCAGCGTAACGCCCAGGCGCTCGGCAAAGGCGCGCGCCGTCTCCAGACGCTTGGCCTGCACCTCCGCCACCGTCTTCCCCGCCAGCCGCGCCATCTCCCCAGGATGCGGCGTCAGCACCAGCGTCCGTCCCTTAGCCAGCTTCGCCAGCAGCACCGGCTTCGCTGCCAAGATATTCAAAGCATCCGCGTCGATCACCGCCGGAATCTTCGTCGCCGCCAGCAATCCGGTCACAAACTTCACCGTCTCCGGCAACTGCCCAATCCCCGGCCCGATGGCCAGCACCGTCTTCCCGGCCATCAGCGCCGCCACGCGCTCCGCCGCCAGGTTCTCATCTGAAATTGAGCCCGAAGCGCTTGCCGCCAGCGGCCACGTCATCAGCTCCGGCGCAACCGCGGAAANNCCGCCCACCACCAGCACATGTCCAAACTTGCCCTTGTTCGCATCGGCCGCGCGCGGTGTCTGCGCCATCGCCATCGCCGAACCCGTCCAGTGCAGCTTCTGCGCGGAAACAATCGCCGCCTCCGGCGACCCGATCGGCGCAACCACCACCGGCTGATCCCACCGCCGCGTCAGTTGCCCAAACACATGCGCCGCCTTGGGAGCAGTAAATGTAATCACCGCATCGGAGGGAAACACCGGCGCATCCATGTTGGAAGACGTCGCATCCGCCGCCCATCCGGAAGGCAGATCGACGGAAAGCACCGGCGCCTTGCTCGGCTTCATCCATTTCAGCGCCGCCAGCGCCAACCCTTTCAACGGCGGCTTGAAGCCCGTCCCCACCACCGCATCCACAATCAGGTCGGTATCGAGCGCGCTCTTCAGCCGCGCCAGCTCCTCCGCCGCCGTCACCACGTGAATCTTTCCCCGCGGAGGCCCCTGCGGATGATTGCTCAGTTCCAGCCAGGCCTCAAGCGCATCGCCCTTCAAGCCCTCGGGCTCGCCCAGCAGCAGCGTCGTCACCTCCAGTCCCGCCTCGGCCAGCAACCACGCGGTCATCATTCCATCGCCGCCGTTGTTGCCCCTGCCGCACAGCACCGTCACCCGACGCGCCTGCTTGAACTCGTCCTGCGCAAACGCCGCCACAGCCGCCGCCGCAGCCCGCATCAAGTCAATCGACGCCACTCCGTACCGCTCCGTCGTCACGCGGTCGCAGGCCTGCATCTCGGCTGCTGAAAGAACTTGCATCGCCTCCATAGTAGCCGATGACGCAACACCGCAAGATCGCCGAACCTCAAAACTTTAAAGGTGACGGGAAGGCAGACTACTAGCTTGGGTGTCCGCCGAAGAAGAACTTCCGGCATGGCAGTCACTCGCCAAGAACCCCAGAAACTACCTCTCCCACGCTCGGTTCGAGCCGCGGCGATTTGGTGTCAGTCACCCACCGGCGAAGCCGACCCACGAGGGATGAAACCTTTGCTTGGCAATGCCGCCGCCAACTCG
>PLOG01000080.1 GCA_003142935.1 Acidobacteriaceae bacterium | reverse complement strand
CATTTATGCAACTAGCTCTAGACTTCCGCGCCAATCCTGAAGGAAGAGTTTGAGGATAATGTCTTCATTGGAGACGACTCACGTCCTGCGTTGTACCAAACTTCGAGCAAAACAAGCGGCACTCCCGCAATTGCGGCAAGTAGAGGGCCACCTGTCTGCCAGACGCATGCAGCATAGGCCAACGGGAATAGCCAAACGACATTTATCACTGCTATCGCGATCGTTACTCTTCCATGACTGTTCCACCGCCGCGCGGCATGTTGATAAGCATGGCTGCAATGCGCCTCATACCACCGCGCTCGATTCACCCAACGAAGCAGCAATGTCACAGTAGAGTCAACAATGAAAACAGAGAGCAGGATCGACCAAGGCCACAGCATCCAAGGCCGTTCTATGGCGCTTGAAATGGTAAAGACACCGAAAACAAATCCAAGAAAGCCGCTTCCTGCATCGCCCATGAAGATCTTCGCAGGCGGCCAGTTCCAAACTAGAAAGCCGGCGCTTGCGGCCGCGAGTGCCCAGGCACCTTGCGCCATTCCGCCGAAGCCGCACCGAAATAGAAGCAGGCCGCCGAAGCCGCTAACGCACAGTGCCTCAGTTCCGGCAAGTCCGTCGATACCGTCCATGAAGTTATAGAGATTTATCATCCATACCAAACCTACAAGTGCGATAAGCTCGCGGGTCCACCACCAAACCAGTGCGACCGCACCTATGTTTAAAGGCGCCGCGCCATTAAGTTGCCATAGAGCCCACGCGGCAGCCGCGGTGTGAATAATTATCCGGACGCGCACCGAAAGCAAGAAACGGTCATCTAAAAGACCCTCAACAGCCAAGGTCAATCCACCGCCTACAAGCGCCCAGTTGAGGTTACTGGGCATTACAACCCTGCGCGACAGCGCCAAGAAAGCCAGGAGAAAGGCTACAACAATGCCGATCCCGCCACCCCGAGGTGTAGGCACCGAATGAGAGCTACGCTCATTCGGAATATCCATTACGCCTCTTCGTAGCAGGTATTCACGAAGAATCGGAGTCGGGAGAAATGAAATGAGAAATGCGCATATCAAGATAAACAAAGCGATACCCCTTGGGATTCTGCCGGTGTCAGAAAGGTTCTTTGATGAACTCGGTCAAAGCTAACGCGCAGCTAGCTTTCTCTCAATGTTGATGCGCCTATGAAGCTGTCAGTTAATACCTGGAGTAATTGGAAGTACTTCTTGAACCCGTATTGAGACAGACCGCTCCTCGAAGGTGAAGAACAAGGGGGAATGAGGGATTTCGAATAGAGGATAGTTCTCAGAGAGAATCAATTCATCAGAACTGACGATGAAAGCCTGGTTTCTACAGTTCTCTCGCCGTACCTGGTGGTATCCGGCCAGGCCGTATTCCCAGAACGATCGGATGCAAGTTTCAATGCTTCGCTCAATAGCCGCGATGTTGGGTTATAGTCTGGAACCAATTCCTTCAAAATCAAGGCGAGGCCGGAGACGTCCTGCATATCAACAATGCGCCTCAGATCCCGCAGCCGCGCTCCGATCTGCCGTGCGTCGACATCGAAATGCGAAACGAAACTTTTGATTTTGGTGTGAGCGGTCGGGATCAGGCATTCATCCTTCAGGTTCAGTTCTTCAAATATTTTTTCTCCCGGGCGCACGCCTGAAAACTGAATCTTAATATCGCGATCAGGCTGCAGCCCGGACAGCAGAATCAAATTCCTGGCCAGATCCACGATCTTGACGGGCTCACCCATGTCCAGAACAAACACCTCGCCACCGTTGCCCATGGAGAAGGCCTGCAATACAAGCTGGGAAGCCTCTGGGATGGTCATGAAGTAGCGGGTCATCTCAGGATGCGTCACGGTCACGGGACCGCCCGCGGCTATCTGTTCCTTGAAGATTGGCACAACGCTGCCGTTGCTCCCAAGCACGTTGCCAAAGCGCACCGCCACAAATCTAGTGCCTGTCTCCTGCTGAAGCGCCCGGATCACCAACTCCGCTACCCGCTTGGTGGCTCCCATGATGCTTGTTGGACGTACTGCCTTATCGGTGGAGATCATGACAAAGTCTTCGACGCCGTACTTGGCCGCGGCGAGGGCTACCTGCCAGGTACCGAAGATATTGTTCTCGACGGCTGCGAAGACGTGCCGCTCCATCATGGGAACATGCTTATAGGCGGCGGCGTGATATACGATCGACGGCTGAAACTTCTGCATTACGCGCCGGACGTTATCGGGGTGCGTGATATTGCCGATTTCCGGATGAAAGACGAGGTGCGGGAAGGCTTTGCGCAACTCTCTGTCTATTTGAAAGAGCGGCGTCTCCGCCTCATCGAAGCCGATCAGAGCAAGCGGGCGGAACGGTGCAATCTGGCGGCAGATCTCCGAGCCAATCGAGCCGGCGGCGCCGGTGACCATGACGACTTTTCCCTGAATCCGTTCCCAAATCGCCCGCTGGTCCAGGCGCACGGGATTTCTGCCCAGTAAGTCTTCCACTGCGACGTTCCGTACCTGCTTGCCCAACTCCGCATCGTGAATTAACTCCCCCAAGCTTGGTACCGTCTGGTATTCCACCTTGGCTTCAAGAGCATACTTCAGGATCCGCACCATCTGCTGTCCGGTTGCGGAAGGAATCGCGATGAGAACTTTCTTGACGCTATGCTTCCGCACCAGTGCTCCGAGATTCTTTCCCGTTCCCAACACCTTCTTTCCATGCAGATTCAGATTCGCCTTGCGCAGGTTGTCATCTATCAGGCCAATCACATCGCACTTCAGGCTTTCGTTCTGCCTCAGTTCCAATATGAGCGCAAGTCCGGCGCTGCCGGCTCCATAGATAACAGTTCTCGTCAGCTGGCCTTCGTTGCGAATTAGCATTCGTGCCGTGATCGCTACCCGGACGGCCATCCTTCCGCCCAAGGTGAACAAGCTGGCCAACAGCCAATCGAGGACATACACCGAACGCGGTATGCTCCATGGCCCGAGCAGCATTAGTATCACCAGCACGCCCGCGATTGAACCTGCCAGGCTTGCCACCAGGACCCGGGCCGCGTCATACATTGAGGTATGGCGCCAGTGGTCCGAGCTTACCCGGAATCCGATGAAGGCCGCCGACTGCAATCCCGCCCAAACGAACATGGCCAAGAACATTGGATGGAGAATTTGCGCAGGCAGGGCCCCGTCGAATCGCAACTCGAAAGCCACGAGAACCGCGCAGGAGAATGCGGTCAAGTCCAGAAAACAGGACAGCACGCGACGTCCGATGCGATCTAGCTCGCCGTGTCGAGAAGGCTTCAATCTTCCTGGCATCTCTTTCTCCTAGCCTCGTCCTGCTCTTTTAGGAAGGGTTCTTCATTCCTTCGGAAAATCAGAAAAGGATTTGCGCCCCGCGCGCATTTCTGGCCAACTGGAGCCCCGGCGCACGAAATACACTTCGTAATCCGGGGCTGATTCGACAAAGTCACAGTCTGAAGCGGGTTTTTGATAGACCACCGGATTTCTCGTTTTGCGGGACAATGAAGACGGCGTACCACTTGCGCTCGGCTGACTTATTCGTGGTCACCGGAGCCAGATCCGCAGTCGAATACAATTCGCTCTGATGGAGTTGCATGCTCACCGGATCTCTTCCATTACACACGAGCGCTCTGGGTTACCCGAAGTCGATCATCGCAGGCTTATCTCTTGAATCTGCATCTTCGGAGCTCCCCAATGCCGTCCCGCGCATGGCCTCGCCACGCTGACTTAGCAAAATCAGTAACCAATCTGGCCTTTTCCTCAGCAGCTTCGCCAATACCCTGCTCTTGTCGCTGAAAAAGCCAACATTACTGGCGCCGTCATCCGGCACCGATGGGTCATATTTCTCAAACGCAATCGGCACCCACAGTCGCAAAGCGGCAAGAATTCCAGATCAGAGTGATTCTGAATTCGTTAGATTTTCCTAATAGTGAGAGTAGGCTCGTACTTTTCTCTTGTATAGAGCCAAGACATGTGTAAACCTGCCATTCCGCGTCACGCATTCACAATTGCTGTAGAATTGCGACACTTCGCAAGGCTGGCAGTTGCGAGCGCTGCATCTGCTACGCATGGAAGCAGATGCTCTCAATTCCCGGATTTGCACGGTCGCGGTAGGGACGATCATCATTGATCGCCCCTCGCGCAGATCCGTATTGGCGGCACGACCGCATACGGCTCTTGCCTAAGGTGTGTGACGCGAAGAAGCATTGGAGCATGTCAAGCGCCAGCAAGTTCAAAGGGTAACCTACGTCCGAACCTCAATCCGAGCTTCGTACCCTGACCGCGAATAGTGCGTGATGGGCGAGTATGAACAGCGTGCGATGATCGGCACCGCCAAAAACGATATCGATCGGACGTTCCGGTACATCGATCTGGCCAATCTCTTTCCCCGCCGGGTCGTACACAAATATTTGTCCGTTTGCAACGAAGACATTCCCTTTGAGATCGACTGCCACGCTCTCACCACCGCGTTCCGCAAAGGGCTGTAGATCGTTGAGTGTGCCGTCGGCACGGACCAGTGCACTATACAAGAGGTCTTCCGATTCGCTACTCACATAAACCCGTTGACCGGGAAGAGCGCTTATGAAGCCATCGGTGTCCAAATTGTCAGAGAAGCGCCAGCCGGTGTAGTCAGAGGGTCCCTGCTGGAAGACGCGGCCCGCGGGCAGGAACACGCTTCCATCTGGAGAGACATATTCCCGCGCCTTTGTGGCTGACACATCACGGGCAAACATCTCCGCCAATGTCGTATAAGTGAACGCGCTGAAGTCGAGCTGATCGGCGAATTCGCCGTTGTTCCAATAACTGACCGGCAGTACCGCCGCCGCGCCCGGATGTGGTGCCCTGGTTTGCGGCCGAAGCACCGTAATCTCGTGGTCCGCCGATCCGGGACGGAAGGAATAAACAGTTCCTTCGGGACCATCGGAAGAGATCACCAACAGATCGCCTGCCTTGTCGAATGCCAGGTTCACCGGGTCCAGCGGATTGTCACGCTCGATGGTGAGCCCTTCGGCTAGTGACCAGCCATAGATTCGCTGTTGATGGTGATCGACGAAATAGAGCTTGCCGAAAGCGTCCACGGCGGCGCCGGAGATTGAATAGAATCCGTCTTCCAGTTTCTCCACTTTGGAGTCCGGCGCCAGCACCGCGGAGGCATCGGCCGGCGCAGGTGCGACCGGGCCGGCTGGAATGTCGAGTACGGCGAATTCACGTTCACGGACCTCCATATGATGTGTTACGTCCTGGATCGCATTCTCGTAAGGAAATTTGCTGGCTCGAAGGAATGTGCCGCAGCCGTTTTCATCGCAAAGAGCATATCCGCTCTCGGCGTTGACATGAAGATTGCGGAAATGGATATTTCCGGAGTTGTAGAGACGTACCGCGGTAAGAAAAGGTGCTCTGGAACGCGTCACGCGGTAACCGTGATAGTTGGCGATGGTGATGTTCTTCGACCAGTCGAGTTCCAACGACAGGGATTCTGGGCTCTCGCCGGCTTCTTCCTCGGTCTGCGGCGCGTTGACATCCCAATTCTCCGCATGGTCGAACTTGATTTCGTTGCGGACATGGTGCTCGGTGGAAAGCTCATATACATGGCCGGGCGTCTTCGTGTCGGAAACCAGGAAACCCGCCTGGGCAAAGGTGTTCGGCGTCCAGATGTCCGCAAAGGTGCCCCCGCCGCCTTGCGTTACCCACAAGCTGGGATATTGTCCGTCCCAGCGCTTGTTGAGATCGGGATCGGCCGTGTGGTTATTGTTGTAGGGGTTGGTACCGCTCCCATGACCGCCCAGGAAGCGCACATCATCGACCAGCGAGTCAGCACCCGCCTTCCAGAGTACGGCGACGGCCCGCGGATTGACGCCGCCAACAAAGACTCCAAAACCGCGGATGATGTTAGAGCCGCCCACAGGCGCAGAGATCACGGCTTTGGGTGCGCCCACGCCTTGATAGCCGGGCGTGGCGTCGAGCAGATCGAACTGAGTCAGAGTAGGATGGAGCCCGATCAGCACGGTGTCAGGCTTCAACGTGAGTGTGTCACTGACAATGTAGTGCCCGCTTGGAAAATAAAGCACCCGGTGAGTTTCGATGGCTTTCTGGATCGCGACGGTATCGTTGGTCTTTCCGTCTCCCGCAACTCCAAGCGTGTGAACGTTCGCCCAATCTCCAGTGGGTGGCAGCGCACGGATCGCCGGTGGCAAAGGCGTAGGCAGGTTGGTCAGCGGCGCGGCTTCATAGATCATCCCCATGTTGCCGGTCATTCCCTCGCCGGGTACGATGAGTCCAAAGTTGAAACCGCTGACCTGGTAAACTGCGCCTTTGCCGGCCACCGTCTTCCCGCTTTCGCGAAACCGGGCGAAGGTGGGAACGTTCTTCAATACAGCATTTTCGAAGCCGATCTCGGTGAGTGGGCTCTTCTCGTTGCTGATGATGACCGCTGTCTCCGAGATATCATCAAAGCGGCAGTCTTTCACCCATAGTTGGTCGGAATAATTCGGATCAATATCAACGGCGGTCGGCATACTGCGGAACGTGTCGCGGATCAAAGTCAGACCTGCCTCATGCTCGCGAATCGCCGCCTCGCGCTGACCCTCGAAGACTGAATCGATCAGAGTGAACTGCCAGGCGGGCGAGGTTTTGTCGGTCAGGATGGCGTAGCGTCCGCCATAAAAATGAAGATCCTCAGCCTCGTTGCCGATCTCCGTGAGTGCGGCAAGGCCGGAGCCGATATGGAAATCCATGTGACTCAGATAAGCATGTTGGGCGACGTGGAACCGGATGGCGATCGCTGCAGGGTTGCCTTCGCCGATCTCGAAATCGATGTTGCTCATCGCTGAATAGAATGTGCTGGGACCGGCGTCAGCAATCGCATCATTCGCAGGAACGGTGCCTGGGGGTGGAAACGGAATGCGCCCACTGGCGCCTGACCTGGCGCCGGGACGGTTGCCTGTGAACACAACCATATCTCCCACGCCTTTCTGAAAACCCGGCGTGTTGTCCGCCAGCAGGAAGACCGGGCGCGTCTCGCCGTAGCCGATGACTCGCACTCCTGGCCAGACATAAACGGTGCGCGTAAGCAGGTAGCGCCCCGAAGGCACGAACACAATACCTTCGTGGGCGTCGCCGGCAGCTTTGTCTATGGCAGCCTGGATGGCCGCGCTGTCATTGGCTCTTCCATCGGCTTTGGCGCCAAATTCCTGCGTCGTGAGGTAAACCGCCCTGGGATCGTCAAGCCGCGTGGTAAAGACGGATGCGGCCAAGGCCGAAGAAGAGACGCCTAGCAACAGCATCGCGGACAGTAAACTCATTTTCATTGGCAGTTCCCCAACAGCGTCCCTTTGGTTGTTCATCGCTCAGCCGAAGTCCGGAGTCCCGATCCTATCCGAGTTTGCCCAGCCTTATTTCACTCGGCCCACAATCAGGTCACTAGGTCCAGGCAGCTTGATCCGGTTTACTTCGGTGAATCCGGCAGCTTTCATCCAGGAGGCATATTCGACCTCACTGTAACTGGCGCCGGCGTCGGTACCCACGAGCATGTTGACGGAGAACAGCGCCGCGTGTTGCAGCCCGGTCTTGTCGGGATTGAGGATGAAGTCCTGCACAACCAGGCGGCCGTTCGGCGCGAGTGCCTTGCGAGCCCTGCGGAAGATATCCAGATTCTGCTCCTCGGAGAACATATGGCAGATCGCGTTGAGCATGACGATGTCGTAGCCGGAGCCGAAATCGTCATGCAGCATGTCTCCAGCGCGAATGCTCACTTGTTCGGCCACCCCGGCTTTACTGACATATTCGGTCGTGAGCGGTACTACTTCTGGTAGATCGAGAATCTCGCACTGCGCCTCGGGAGATGCCTTTGCGAATGCGATGGAGTAGGAACCCGAGCCGCCGCCCAGATCGAGAATGCGGCGAACACCGGTCGTGCCCAGAGCCTTCACTATAAGCGGGGCGCGATCCTTGGAGTTGCGCTGCATACCAGCAATGAAATTGGTGGTCCATTCCGGGGTGCTTGCGGCATCGATCGGGATGTGCGTGCCCCGGCGCACCACTTCGGTCAGCGTACTCCAACGATGCCAGATGTTGGCTGAATGTAGCAGACCGTTCCGTTGGTTGTCCTTGGAGCCCTGAACAAAGAACCGTGCAGTCTCAGGCGTGTTCTTGTATTCGTCACCGGTCTTCGCGAGCAGTCCGAGAGAGACGAGAGCACCGAGTAGGATGCCTGCAGCGCGAGCATTCGCGTGGATGCGCGTCCCGACCTGTTCAGCATTGGCCCCGTCCCCGACGGCGGTAAAGATATCGAGTTCAAGCGCAGTAAGAACACAACGGCTGGGCATGAAGCCGCGGATCATTTCATTCAGACGGTCGGGGAGTGTTCCCGCTTTCTCGCGGGCAGCCATCGCTTGACGGAAATGTTCGCCATGCTCGATCGACATGGCCTTCATCGCAGAGGCATCGTTCCAGATGAGACGATCGAGGGGTTTGCCTTCGCGCAGATGCTGGCTGACGATTTCAGGTGCGTCGGACGGTTGCACGCGCCGGTACCATGCCCCTTCCGGGTAGACAACCATCACAGGGCCTTCATCGCACAGTCCCATACAGCCGCAGGTCGTGAGCTGCACATCGTTGTCGAGGCCGCGTGCCTGAATCTCGCGTTCCAGCGCGGCGAGAACTTCGGCCGATCCTTTGGACGCGCATGAGGGTACACCCTCTGGCTTCTGCTGCGTGCAAACGAAGAGATGAAAGCGGAACGGTTCCATCGCAGTCTCCGATCAAAGGTTAATGTTAGCGCTGTGGTCTGGTGCCGCAGAGTCCCGTTCTGTAAATCTAAGGTACCCCGAGGCAGGAACCACTCTGAGCAGCGCCCTGCCCAAAACAAACGAAAGCCGAGAGGGGCAAATTAAAGCGCAGGCATGGACCGCTGGCCCTCGTAGATGTTCGCGTACCCTTACGTTCCAGCCTCCGCAGATACCTGAACCACCAGCTTCCCGAAGTTCTTCCCTTGCAACAGCCCCATGAACGCCTCGGGAGCATTCTCTAATCCATTCACGATGTCCTCGCGATATTTGATCTTCCCTGCCTCAAACCATTCCGTCATTTGCTTCCGGAACTCGCCAAAGTGTGATCCGTAATCGTCGAAGATTATGAATCCCTGCACCCGGATGCGTCTCTTCAATAAGATTGTCATCACCTGAGAGGTGCGGTATTTGCCTTCAGACGCCGGGTCACCGTTGTAGTTAGCAATCAGCCCGCACAGGGGAATCCGAGCACGCGCATTGAGCAACGGTAGCACCGCATCAAAAACCAATCCGCCGACATTTTCGTAGTACACGTCGATTCCCTTCGGACATGCCGTAGCCAGCTCTTCATGCAGCTTCGGACTGCGATGATCCAGGCAGACGTCCAATCCAAGCTCCTCCACTGCATAACGGCACTTCTCCGCTCCGCCAGCAATTCCGACTACGCGGCATTCCTTCAGTTTGGCGATCTGCCCCACAACAGAACCCACAGCACCTGTAGCTGCAGCAACCACCACTGTCTCGCCCGGCTTCGGTTGTCCAATGTCCAAAAGTCCCATGTAAGCCGTGAATCCTGGCATCCCCAGCACCCCGAGTGCGAAGGAGGGCTTGGCCGGGTGCGCTCCAAGATTCAATACCCCTCTGCCGTCCGAAATTGCAAACTCCTGCCATCCGTTCTGGCTAAGAACCCAGTCACCGACTGCAAACCCCGGTACGTTTGAAATCTCCACTCGACTCACAGTTGCGCCCACCATCGGTTCCCCAATACCAACAGGCGGAGCGTAGGAAGGCGCGTCACTCATTCGACCCCGCATATAGGGGTCAAGTGATAAGTACACCGTCCGCAAGAGCATCTGCCCTTCATCCGGGGATCGGAGTGTCTCGGTCTCCATGCGAAAGTCTGAAGCTAACGGGGCTCCCACGGGGCGTGAAGCCAGGACAATCTTCCGGTTAGTTGCTTCGCTCATTCTTAATGTCTTCCTATTCTTCGGTTCAGCAGACCGATTCATCGGGTGCCACAAGGAGGGTACCACTGTGATCCGCGCAAGTGCTGATTCCCAGTGGCCGGTAAATGCCCAATGTAAAGGGTGATCAAGACTCTCCCTCGTCTGACTTTGAGGAAGCCTTCGCCATCTGCCGTGCAATGGAGGAACCTGTCGAGCGCAGCCTCCTTGGAACGATTACTCCTTCGACGCCTGTGCAGCGCCGGGATGTACCATAAACACTGACCCATTATGAAAGCAGCAATCATTCTCTCCCCTGAAATTCTCTTGCATATTGCTCAGACCTTGAACCTGCCCATGCGTGGCCTCGTCGCCGTCATCGAACTACTAGACGACGGCGGGACCGTTCCCTTTATTGCCCGCTACCGCAAAGAAGCCACCGGCAACCTGGACGAAGTCCAAATCCGCGACATTGAAGAGAAGCTGGCCTATTTTCGTGACCTCACGGATCGCCGCGCAACCATCCTCTCCTCGATCGCGGAACAGGGCAAGCTGACCGATGAACTTAAGTCGCGAATCGAGGCAACGTTCGACAAGAGCGAATTGGAAGATCTCTACCTCCCTTATCGGCCGAAGCGGCGCACCAAGGCCACCATCGCTCGCGAAAAGGGACTGGAACCGTTAGCGACCTACCTCTGGCAACAACAACCTTCCACGCAACCGCTGGAGAACTTTGCAGCCGGATTTGTGAATGTCGAACTCGGCGTGGCGAGCGCGGAAGAAGCGCTGGAAGGTGCGCGGCACATTGTTGCCGAGTGGATCAGCGAGGACGCGGACCTGCGGAAGGTACTGCGCCGCCTGATGTTCGACGAAGGCGTGATCGTGAGCCGCAAGGTATCGGATGCGGTCGATGAGCAAGAAAAATTCAAGATGTACTACGAGTACAACGAGCCGGTAAAGACCATCCCTTCGCATCGCATGTTGGCCATCCGCCGCGGCGAAAGCGAGAACGTCCTTTACTTCCTCATCGAAGTCGAACCCGAGCGCCCCGTTGCACTGATCCGGCGCCATGTGCTGCGGCAGCAAGGCGATTGGACGCGTCAACTGGAACTCGCGATCGACGATGCATGGAAGCGCCTGTTGAACACGTCCATTCAAACGGAGATTCGCATGGAGTTGAAGCGCCGTTCCGATGCAGATGCGATTCAGGTGTTTCGTGACAATCTCTACAACCTTCTGCTGGCTCCGCCTGCAGGGCCCATCTCGGTCCTTGGAATCGATCCGGGCCTGCGCACCGGCTGCAAGGTCGCTGTGGTGGATGCGACCGGCAAGCTGTTGGCACACGACGTTCTCTATCTGCATACCTCGAAGCATGGCAACGCCGAAGCTGTTCCCAAGCTGGAGGCCCTGCTGCGCCAGCACCATGTTCGCGCCATCGCCATTGGGAATGGAACGGCTTCCCGCGAGACGGACGCATTTGTCCGCGACTTCCTGCGCGAGAAGAATATCGAGGGAATCTTCTCCGCGACCGTAAGCGAATCTGGCGCCAGTGTCTACTCTGCCTCTGACGTTGCCAGGCAGGAGTTTCCCGATCTTGACTTGACCGTGCGTGGCGCCATCTCAATTGCCCGCCGTCTGCAGGACCCGTTGTCTGAGCTGGTAAAGGTGGACCCCAAATCGATCGGCGTAGGCCAGTACCAGCACGATGTGGATCAGCGTCAATTGCAGGAGTCACTGGAAAGCGTAATCGAAAGTTGCGTGAATCGCGTCGGAGTCGATCTGAACACCTCATCCTGGACACTGCTCCGCTTCGTCGCCGGACTCACGGAGCGCACCGCGCAGAACATCGTTCATCATCGCAATGAGAAGGGCGGCTTTCGATCGCGCACACAGGTTCTGGAAGTTCCAGGGATCGGACCCAAGACCTTCGAACAGGCGGCAGGCTTCTTACGCATCCGTGACGGCGACAACCCTCTGGACATGACTGCCGTCCACCCTGAGTCGTACCCGGTAGTGGAACAGATCGCAATGTCGCTGAAGACGTCGGTGAAAGCGATAATCGAGAAACCACAAGTCCTGGAGCAAGTGGATAGCAAGCAACTGTCTGCGGGCGCCTACACGCTCGACGATATCCTGGCCGAACTGAGAAAGCCCGGACGCGATCCGAGGGACAAATTTGTCGCGCCCGTCTTCCACGAACAAGTGCGGGAACTCTCCGATGTACAGGCAGGAATGGTGCTCGAAGGAGTTGTTACCAACGTGACGAAGTTCGGCGCCTTTGTCGATATCGGCGTTCACCAGGATGGGCTTGTCCACATTAGCGAGCTCTCCAATCGCTTTATCAAAGAACCTTCCGAGGCCGTGAAGGCGGGACAGATCGTCAAAGTAAAGGTGCTTGGCGTCGATGCCAAGGCAAAGCGTATCGCGCTATCGATCAAGGCATTGACAGGGCCTCCGTCGCGCCCTGTAACGAAGCCGGGCAAGCCTACTCCGATGCGCCCGCCTACGCGGGATGAGAAATTTGCCGCATTCCTGGAAAAATGGAACGCCCAGAAGAGATGAGTTCATTGGGGATATGGTCGATTGCCGATTCCATAATCGGGTTTGAGTTACGGCATCCCTTTCGCTGTGGCGAAAACCGTTGCTGCCTGGATGGGACCAGTCGCACACTGGAAACCTTGCCACAAGCCGACATTCGAGGACTAATTACGGGGCGAGCAGTGGCTCTTTACGGCGGCCCAGAACGTAGATTTCGACCAGGACAGCGGTGAAGGCCGCCGTAGCGCCAATACCGAGCGCCCAGCGAGGACCGAAGTGGTTGGCAAGCGGATGGCGGCCGGGCTGGCCTTTGACGGCCTTTTTGAAGAGGACCAAACTCAGCGCCCTTCAGCACCTTCGAAGGCAGCATGAAAGAAGAAGTCACTACCTTAAGTTGCTTGTTTTAAGTAATATATGGTAGGCACGACTGGACTCGAACCAGCGACCTCTTCCGTGTCAAGGCCTCTATACATTGTACTTTCAACATCTTACAGGCCGCTTGAGACTGCCAAACCACGCGGAAATACGCCGAAGGCGGACATTTAACAGGTGATTTTGCAGGCGACGAATGAACGGGGTTCCTTGGCGTCAGCTATGGCGGCAGGGTTGCACTCTTGCCCGGTCAATCCGTGCCGCAGGAGTTCTTGATGCTCGGGCGTGACCTCTCGCACGATGTTGCAAAAGGACAACCGTCGCGCAGCAGCGGAGAAAACCGTCCGCAAGATAGAGGCCGAGGCGATAGCCTTTGTACTGGCCCAAACCATCGGCCTAGCCACAGGCCGGTCACACACCTTCCCGGTTAGAATCGTTCAGTGCGAGATCGGTACGCATATGGTGGGCCGCCTTGTGCTTCGCAGTGAAGAGGGGAAGGTTTTCAAATGAGCGAGATGGCCCTCTTTGAAGAACGGCCGGTGCGCCGGGTCTTTCACAATGAGGAGTGGTGGTTTGTTCTCACCGACATTTTCAGCGCGCTGACGGACTCGCTCGCTCCCTCCGATTACCTGAAGAAGCTGCGCCGCCGCGATCCCTCTCTGGCCGAAGCCTTCAAAGGGGGGGACAATTTTTCCCCTCCCTTGCGCTTCCCTTTGAAACGGCGGTGGGACGGAACAACAGGCAGCGCGAGAACGATTCTTCCAGACCTTATTCTTCCTGTCCGCCCTGCTCTCTTGTCCATTCAACAAGTTTTTGTTGCAGTTCTTCTTTGCTTGGCAGGTAGAGCTGGTATTCGCGGGCGTGAATGTTGGCGTCTTTGGGAAGGGTAATCTCGACCAGGGCGGAGTTCTTTTTCTTGCAGAGCACGATGCCGATGGTGTGGTTCTCCACCTCTGTTCTGACGTGGCGGTCGAAGTAGTTGACATACATCTGCATCTGACCGAGGTCCTGATGCGAGAGCTTGCCAATCTTGAGGTCGATAAGTACGTAGGCACGCAGCAGCCGGTTATAAAACACGAGATCGACGAAGAAATGTTCTTCGTCGAAGGTGAACCGCTTTTGCCTTGATTCAAAGAGGAAGCCCTTGCCCAGTTCAAGCAGGAAGTTCTCAATGTGGGTAACGATGGCCGATTCCAGATCGGCCTCGGAATAGCGGGTCTTTTCCTCAAGACCGAGAAACTCCAGCACGTAGGGATCTTTGAGTAGGTCTTGCGGATTGGCGACGTGCTGACCCTGCCGCGCCAAGTCGCGGATCGCCTGCTTGTCGCGGCTGAGGGCCAGCCGCTCATAGAGACCGGCATCGAATTGGCGCCGGAGTTCGCGCAGAGTCCAACCCTGCTGGGCAGCCTCAATCTCGTAGAAGTCGCGCTCTTCCGGCTTGAGTCCGATCAGGAAGACGTAGTGCGACCAACTCAAAACAAATGGCTTATACGTCGTCTCTGCCGAAGTCTGCAATTCACCAGACATTGTCTGGTGAATTGGGGCAGACAGTGCCTGGGCAATTGGGAAGGCCAGGAATTCGCCAGACACCGTCTGGCGAATTGGCGCAATGCGTTCAGGATAAGCCAAGTAAAACTGCCGCATATACCTGAGATTACTAACCGAAAAGCCATTGCCGAACTCGCCGGCTAGTCGCGCGGCCAACTCATTCAGAAGCTCCTTGCCATACTGTGCGCGATCCTCGCCTTGCTGTTCTTGCTCGACGATGCGCCGGCCAATCTCATAGTTTGTGTAGACCTGCAACAAGTCCACGCCCCGTGCGGCGCTCTGGCGAGCCGACAATACCAGGCTGCGGATGCCTTCATAAAGCGGATTGGAATCCTGGCGTTTACTCATGGCAACCCTCGAATGCCCGGCAAGATTTCGGCGCTCCAGGCATCGAGCGTGGATTCCTTGCTGCTGGTGGACTACGCATAGGATACCCCGGCGAGAAGATCGGAGAGGCGATGCTCAACATCGCGGCCCTGGCCGAGCTTTCCACGCGCCAGATCGCGGAGACGACGGCGGTGGGCTTGCCCGCCAACAAGAAGGCCGCAAAGACGGGCGGCGGGATTGCCCATCGCGCCCGGATCGAACTTGAAAGCAAGACCGGTCGAAAGGTGGTTACCGGCGAGAACTATCTGCCGCCGTCCAAAACGAAAAAGAGTCTCAAGCCTTGAGCCACCTGCGGTGAGGCTGCCGGCCTGCGGCGCGGAGTCCAAACGGTCTCGGTTTTCCACCCATCGCTGGAAAAATGCAAAGGATGGAGCATCCAGTCCTTGTGGTTCGTTCAAGGGAGGGGCACCCGGCTCGTGCATGAACTCCCGCATTTATGTTGCAAAAGGCCAACCGTCGCGCGGCGGCGGAGAAAACCGTGCGCAAGATAGAGGCCGAGGCGATAGCCTTTGTAGTGGCCCAAACCATCGGCCTCAGCACAGGCCGGGCGCTTCGTCGTAGCTCCTGACAAGCCCTCGTCCTTGAAAAGCGTCTTGCATCCGGCCGCTTCAGGGCCGCGAGCTGCGAGGCTGTACTCTGGTCGTCGGTCGATACGCGGGCCACTTCCTGCCGGACATAG
>PLOG01000069.1 GCA_003142935.1 Acidobacteriaceae bacterium | reverse complement strand
ATGATGATGGCGATGGCGTAGAATACGGGGCGCTGAACCTCGTGTGAAGCCTCCCGGATCATCTCCGCCGGCGTTTTGGCGCCCAGGGTTGTGTTAGCAGCGTTCGCGTTGCCCCGGCGCGCGAGATGCCGCATGATGTTCTCAACCATCACCACTGCGCCATCCACAACCATTCCGAAATCGAGCGCGCCAAGTGAAATCAGGTTTGCGGGGATATTGCTCAAATTCAGAAAGATTGAGGCGAACAACAGGGAAAACGGTATCGTCACCGCAACGATCAAGGCCGCGCGAACATTGCCGAGGAAAAGAAGCAGGATGATCGTAACCAGGATCATCCCCTCGCCCAGGTTGTGCAGCACCGTGTGCAACGTGTAATGAAGCAGATCGCTGCGGTCCAGCATCGTAACGACCTTCACACCCTCGGGCAGGATGTGATTGTTCAGCTCCTCCACTTTCTTGTGAATCCCTTCGAGCGTGGGGCCTTCTTCGGCGCCCTTGCGCATCAGCACTCCGCCCTGGATGACGTCGGGCTCATCTACAATGACGCCGTCCGGACGATGATCGGCTCTGGCCATGCGCCCCAGCCGAATTCTGGGGCCCCAGTCGACGGTCGCGATGTCCTTTACCCGAACTGGAGCTCCGTTCGAAGTCGTCAGCACGGTCTGCTCGATATCCTGCACATTGCGGTAAAGTCCGAGCGCGCGGACGTTCAGTTGTTGCAGGCCCTCTTCGACGAAGCTGCCGCCGGCGTTCACGTTGTTGATGGCCAGCTGGTTCTCCACCTGGCTGATGCTCAAGCCGTAGGAGATGAGCTTATTGGGGTCGACGCGCACCTGATATTCGCGCGCCGTGCCGCCGAAGTCGCTCACGTCCACCACGTTCGGAACTTTCCTGAATTCCTTGTACAGAGTCCAGTCTTCGATGCTCCTCAAATTCATCAGGTCATACGCCGGATTTGTGCTCCGGATCGTGTACCAATAAATCTGGCCGGTTTCGCTCCAGTCCGTGCCGATTTGAGGCAGCACGCCCGCCGGCATATTGACCTGCGTCAGCCGCTCGAGCACCTTCTGGCGGTTCCATTCGTTGACCGATTGGTCGTCGAAGATCAACGTAACCAGGGAAAGACCGAAAATCGATTCCGACCGCACCGTCGTGAGATGCGGAATCCCAAACATCTGAATTTCGACGGGAACCGATACTTGCTGTTCCATTTCTTCAGCGGAACGCCCGGACCACTGGCTGATGATGGTCACGTAATTATCGGCGATGTCCGGATACACCTCGACGGGCATGTTGTGAAACGACACCGCCCCCCAGCCGAGCAAGAGCAACCCAATCGCCAGCACCAGGTACCGATTATTGAGAGCAAAGTCTACGAGCCTGCGAATCATCGTTTCTTCCTCGAGTCCCGGTGTCGAGCATCATTCATTGTCGATTGCATTTTGGAGATTGATCGCGTTTGTCACCACCTGCTGGCCGGGCTGCAACCCGGATAGAATCTCCTGCATGTTGTTCGGCAACTGTTCGCCACTGACGACCTCAATCCGCTTGAACTTCTCTTGAGCGGGAATGAAGACCCAATCGCGGTCGTGCAGATGCACGATCGCGGACGCAGGCACAGCCGTGTAGGTCTGCTTCTCCTTGCCGAACAAAGTGGCCGTGGCATACATCCCCGGCCGCATCATCTCGCCAGGATTGGCCACTTCGATACGGACCTTCGCTGTGCGGATATTCGGATCGAGAATCGAGCCGATGTTGCTGATCGTGCCCTTGAGTACTTTCGCCGGATAGGCGTTCAGCTTGATGTCGGCGGGTTCCCCCACGCGCACGTTGGCCATGTCGTTTTCGTACACGTCGCAGACGATCCACACCGTGGTCAGGTCCGAAATAGTGAATGGGTTGGGCGTAGAGTAGGCCTGCACGAACGCCGCGTTCGTCACTTCCTGATCGGTGATCACGCCGGAAACCGGGGCGTGGATATCGACAATTCCCTTCGGGTCATCGGGATCGCTGCCCAGCAGGTGAAGATGCTCAGTCGCGGTATCCAGCGTGGTCTTGGCGTCGTCCTCGGTGTCTTGCGCCACCTCCAGGTCTCCCAGCGCTATGGCTCCGTGTTCGTACAGCAGCTTCGCACGATCCAATTGCTTGCGCGCAAGCAACTCATCGGAGACGGCCTTGCGGTAGGCGTCGAAGCCTCCCGAAATGTCGTCGCTGCGAATACGCAGCAAGAGCTGGCCCTTCTTTACTGCGTCGCCGAGCCGTGCGCGGATGTCCACAACGCGCCCGGAGGCAAGCGAAATCACCGGAACAGTTCGGGCGATATCGGGGAATACAGTGCCGGTCACGGACAATTGCGACGGCGCTTGGTATTCGGTCGCTGTCACGATCGGATACAACTCCGGATGCTCGACCGCGAAAAAGGAGACGTCCACTCCGGAAATCACCTTGGCCGGCGGCGGCGCCTCTGCGTCCGCTTTGATCTTATCGCTCTTGCATCCATTGACAGTAAGAAATGCGCCCAGCACCAGCGGCAGCAACGCAGTCGCTTTAACTATGCTCTTCATGATGTTTGCGCGCCCTCTCTTTTCACGCTTAGCCTTCCTGGCTGACACCGCGGTTGTGACGAATGCGCCCCTGGAAGCGAAGCAGCCGTGACTCCTCAAATCGGTATCTCAATTCTTACGTGGAGAACGTAAGAGAGTTATAAGGAAGATGCGGCGACTTAGTACGTCAGCGAATCAACTGAAAGACCACTGTGAGGCCTCGTGTAAGACAACTATTACGGAATGACCTATCGCGTTCTGCCGCACTAATGCACATGACTTACACACGCACTCCAGATCTCATTGCTTCAGTTATGCGCTTGTTTGTTTACTTGTCATCGCAGTTGGTCTACGGTCAGTTGCGGCGCAGACTGATAAGGTACGAGTTATTGGTCGTTTCCGGCGCGTAGCTATCCTTCAGCGGCACTCAGGTGTTGCTGAAGGCCATGGTGCCGCGGGTCGATATCCAGACACTGCATCGCAGCCCCAAGAACGCCCGCGCCGCACCAGATATCACGTTGTTACCTTGGCCGCGCCTATTCAGCGCGGCCAAGTGAGCTGTGCGCCAGTTAGAACCTGACTTTTATTGCAACAGTGGTGTTGGTCTGATTCGTCCGCAAGTCGGGCCACCAAATTGAGCTGGTGCCCGCACCGACACCGCCGCAAGTCGATTCCGCCGAACTGAGCGAGCCGTAGCCGAAGCCCGAGTCGCCGCCACCGGCGCACTGGTAGTGAGCGGGGTTACCGTTGATTCCACCAGGAGGAGTAATTCCGCCGCGACCGGTCCAGTAAGGCACATCGGAATAGCGATAGCCCTCCTCTAAGGTGAAGGTGATGAACTGGCTAGGCATGTAGTCGAAGGTTATTGTGCCGTCGTGCATCTGAGAGCGGTCGCCGGCGTTCTCAGTAAAGTACGGTGTACCGCTGATCGCAGTTGCGCCATTGATTGGCGGCAGCAGCGTGAGGTAACGGCCAGGGTTGTTCATTTGGCCGCCGCCCAGCGTCACGGCATACAAGTCCTTCTTGAACCAGAAGCGCAGATAACTCATCCAGCCGATAAAGTCCTGCTTCGGCTTGCCATTGGCGCTGTTGTGGCAATTGACACCGCCTGTGTAGGTATCGGCCGAACCCATCTCAGGTGACTGACCCTTCGGATCGTAGAATCCGACTGCGGGACCGCCACCGTATTCGCAACCGGCGTCGCCGGTTATCGTCATGGCGATCTTGTCCATCGTGTTCGTCGGCTTGTCGTAGAGCTTGACTTGCGCGCTGTAGTCGGCGTGGATACGCGAGCGGCCAGGGAATCCCGCGTCGTCTTCACCAAGCCCGTAGTTGTTCCAGACGAAGTCAAGGTATGGCTTGGGCCGCCACAGGATTTGTCCGCCCAGTCCAGGCTTGCCGTTGTAACGCGCATACGACTGCCAGCCGTTAATGACCCAAGGTTCGATCTTCAGCTTGGCTGTCGGGAAATACTGGATGCGAAGGCCGTTGAAAAACCACGGCGTGTTCGAGGATACGAAGGAAGGCTGATAAGTCCAATTGTCAAAATTGTAGTAGCTAAACAGGCCGATATAGGAAACAAAAATTCCGGCGTCTACGTTCAACCCATGAGCTACATCCCAGTGATATCCACCCCAGCCCTCTGAGATGTACTTGTAGGCACCGGCCAGATCCCAAGCTCCCCGATTAGGGCTTGCATCGTTGCGTGGCGTAGTGGTGGCGAACAGGCCATCCATGGTAAGGATGCGGCCGCGTACGTTATTGATGCGGATGTCACCGCCGATGCTTAGTTGCTCGAGCTGCCACTCGTCGGAGCGGAAGCTTTCTGTCGCGCCGCCCATGGTGTCGTCTTTGGGATGATTGTAGTCGAGGATGTAGTTCGCGTCGGCGCGAAACTCCGGCGTGAAGTACTTGGTGGCCATGGGGCTGTCTGTCTGGTGGCCATTGCTGTTCAGCCACGTCCAGTCACCTGGGAACGGCTCGCCTTTCTTTGTAGTCTGAGCGTCGATCTCCGGGGGAGCGGGAGCCGCCGCGGGTGAAGGCGCCGGGGCCTGGGCCATCGTACCGCCTGCCGGAGGAGCCGTCCCGTTCCCTGCCAGCAGTTCTTTTTCGGCCGCCTTCATCGCCGCCGTGTCATTGCTGTCCGCAAGCGACGCGGCCTTCGCCTCTGTTACCTGGTTCTCCAACTGGTCGATGCGGCTCTTGAGTGCCTCGATCTCCTCCTCGACTGTCGGTTGCAACTGCGGCTTGGCAGCAGTAGTTGCGGCGTGCGTCGTAGTTGCGTCCGGCGCTGAAGGTGGATCCGATTTAGCCGTCAGTTCGGTTTGGCTCGGAGCGGTTGCGGCAACCTGCGCCGTACAGGCGCAACAAATTCCGGCAGCAATAACCGCCAGCGTCGTGGCTTTCCAAAGGACGATTCTCATTTTCACCTCTCGCTTTTCGCGGGAAATCAATTGATGGCTCCAGTGAGAGAAAATCGAAGACTTTCTTTCACGCTTTTCTCATCGGCCTACTCAACGCGCTAACCATCTCTGATTGTGGCCGTTGCAGTGGTCGATTTATGCTGAAAATACCTTCGTAGAGCCCTCCGTCTCTTGAGGTCTTTTTACTTGATAGCCTCTTTTCTGATTCCTATTTCACACACTTCCGCATAAGTATCCCGTAAGAACAACAGAAAATGTTTGTAAACCATTCCTGTACTTGAGCCTTGCTAATGTGCCTAGGTCGACAGCAAAGATAGTGCTCTCCTCTGAGCAAATCGATCGGAGCAAAAGCTCTGCTCGACTTACACCGAAGTCACGGTTGAACTGGCATCGGGCTACGTAAGGATGGAGATTCGTCGTGCACTAAGGAGCACGGAATTACGGCAGTTGGTGCAGGCAACAGCAATGATGAACTTAGGATGAATCGCCAGACATGAAGAAAGCATGAATGCCCGGAGTTTATTTTTAAGTGCTTCACGATTGCCGGTCTATGTTCAAAGATCGCTATTTGCTTCTTCTATATGGATGCCTGGTTTGGATGCACTGAGATCTTTAGCAGATGAATATTCCTTGCATTCCCTGGTACACGACTTCGCGCATTGGCTACCGTTCGTTTTTCAAACTGGACGAATCCAGGGAATCAAGCGAGATCGGACGGCGACAGATCTTACCTGCGCATCGCTGCATCGAGCCGCTTCCTTTGCAACGCGCTTCGCAGACTGGCAACGACAGTTTGAGGCTGAAGTGGCATTTGGATATAGCCCGATGCTCCCGCGATCATAGCCAATATTCCTTGGCGTAGCTTCCCCGGCGGCGTGATCACAACCACGGCTACGTTTGGAAAATCCGCACAAACGTTATCCGACAGCACCATCCCGCCCGTTCCCGGCATCTCAAGGTCGCAGAGGACCGCCTGATGCCGGCCGGTACTAAGCATCTTGAGCGCATCCCGGGCATTGAGGCATGGTGTCGCGGAAAATTCGCATCTGTCGAGCAGAGGTAGGCCGGTCTTCGTGGATTTACCCACCACGAGAACAGGTGTGCCAGAGTCTCTTTTAGAATCCCCCGAGGCTTTCCTCATAAGAACAGTGTATGCGCGATTTTTTGCGAAAATTAAGCACACTGAGCTCGAAAATGTCTTCCGACGATGGATCTGTCGCTGTATGGATTTGATACACAAATAGTTAGCTGGATTAACTTAACACGATACCCACGACGGTAATCAAATTGCGAACCGAAGTGTTATTCGGCTGCAACTTTCGTGTAGTCGATCGTAACCTGGAGTGAGGATGGACGCTCTCAGCAGTGGCCAAGTCCCTTGGCATGAGTAGCATGCAAGCGATGTACTTGTTTTTCCCTCATTACCGAACATGCCGAGTTAACACAAGCCGCGTGCCTCGAAGGTTGGCTTCGAGTCCTCCCGATATAATTGACTCTAAATTCGCGTCGATAAGTTGTTTCCGAATCTGCGACACTTTCCCCGAAGTTTGTCGATGTGTTCGTGAGCAAGATAAGAATGAGTTGACAACAATATGAATTTACCGGGCCCAAAACAGCAGTTGGGCGAGGAGCGGCAATACAGGATTGTAATTGCGGCGCTCGAAGTGTTCTCCAAATCGTCATTTGGGGATGCGACAACAGAGGAGATTGCTCGTCACGCGCATGTCTCAAAGCGCGATATCTATGCTGCGTTTCCCGATAAGCACGCGATTCTCACCGCAGCCATCGATATGGTGTTGCAGGCAGGCGACGAGAACCTTCGGCGCGTAATTTCAGACAGCCAGCGGGACATTGCATCTCTCCAAGAGACGCTGGAGATTTTCGGGCTGGCACTCGTTAGTGAGATCTTGTCGCCTTCCTCGGGGTTTGTATTTCGTCTTGTATCGTCAGAGAGTGTCAAGCAACCTGCGATTGGAACGGCCTACTTTGAGAACTGGTATACCCGTAGAAGTCGAACCATCGCGCAGTTTTTCTCCAAACACCTGGCCAAGGCAAACGGAAGGACTGGCCGGCGCTTTGATGCCAATCGGGCTGCAAAGCACTTTGTGGACTTGATCACGCATTTGCCCCAATTAACTGCTTGCATCGGGATGCTCGATATGTGGAGCCCGAAGTCAGCCCAGGCCCACGTCAGAAGTTCGGTGGAATGCTTTCTAAAGGCATACCCCGGGCTTGCCTCATAGACACAACCGTGCCACAACGCCTGAAATGCAGGCTAACTGCCTGCGCAATGCCCGTATGCTTCAGGAAACGGTGACGCAATCCGTCGCTGGCGAGCAATGCACTCGTCGTAAATCAATTCGAGCTTTTCTGTCTGCCTGGCAATGTCGAACCGCTCTTTTACCCAAGTGCGCGCCTGGTGACTCATGGATGCCCAAAGCTCCGAATTATCGAGAAGAGTTCGCAGCGAAGTTGCAAGTGCAACGATATCTCCTTCAGGGCAAAGCAAACCGGTATGCCCATGCTTGACGACTTCTGGAATAGCGGCACTGGCGAAACTGACAACCGGCGTGCCAACGGCCTGAGCTTCAGCGAAAACCATGCCGAATCCTTCCGTTTGTCCGGAAGAAGCCTTTATGCTGGGATTGCACAAAATGCGGGCGCGCGCCATGCTGCGCAGGACTTCGGCTGAGTTCTGCACGCCGCGGAAAGAGGCACGTATGGCGAGTTTGCCGGCAAGGGCCTCCAGGTCGGAACGCAGCGGCCCATCGCCGATGATCTCCACATGGGCCTGAGGATTGTGCTGCTGCAGATGCGCCATTGCGCGAAGGAGGAATTCGCATCCCTTCACCTCCACAAGTCTCCCCACAAACAAGATCAGCTTCGGGTCGCGTTCTACATCGGCAGGACGAAAGCGCTCGCAGTCAACTCCGGTGTAAAGAACATGAAGTTTGGCTTCGGGAAAGCCGGCACGAAGAGCAGCCGCACAGATCGATTGAGAGACACAGAGAAACGCTGATGCACGGGCAAATAGCCTGCTTCTATGCGACAAGAAATGCCTGCCCGAAACGCTCTGGGCAAAGTGAGCATCCGTCGGAGTTACATCGCAGCCGTGCAGTGAAACAACCAGTGGCAGCTCTAGCGCATTCGCAATCGACAACGCATGGACTGCGTCGGTGGCGAAGTGGACGTGAAGTATGGATGGATTCTGAGCGCGCAGCCGCTGAATAAAGGCTGGGGCAAAGGGAAATTGGCGATAAACCCTGGCGGCGATCTTATCCCATGTTCCCGTACCTTCTCTGAGAAGTATCTCCGGGAGATTGTGACGGAGTCCCGGCTCTACTCTACGCAAGCCGGCAAGCACCGGTTTGTAGCGCCGCAGCATCTGAGCTTGTTCAATAATGAACGTCTCGCTCGGCGCCAAGAGCCGCTCGCGAAAGACTATGGCTGTGCGCATAATGATTGCCATCCCTGACTTTCCCGCCTATAACACTTGTCTCCTGGACCCAGAACATCGTCGATCTTTGAAACTACACGAAGCGCAACCGTTTCCCACCCCCTGAATCTATTCAGGTATTGCCGGTACACTCGTGTCCTCTGCATCCTAACGTCCTCTTCGAGACAGGCTCTCATCGCCAAAGCGAAGCCCTCTGCATCTCCTGGGTCGACAAGATATCCCATATCGGGCGTCACCACCTCGGGTATACCGCAAACACGCGATGCGATCACCGGTGTCCCCGCCTGAAAGGCCTCCATGATTACGTGAGGAGACGCATCGAACCGAGAGCCCACAAGCAGTGCGCGAGCGTTGCCAATAAGCGTCTGAGCCTGCTCACCGGGAATCGTTTCAGGCATGGTGATGACGCCCGCGCGTGGCTTCACATCGAATCCTCTGGGTTCACCCACGAGAAGAAGGGAGGATTCTGGATGGGTAGCATGCAATAACTCTCCAGCGGTCGCCAGAACATCCATTCCCTTATTCTTCCATCCGCTCCCGACGCTAACGAAGTAATTGTTTTCTGCGGGAACGAGGGTAGGTTCCAAACAGTTATGCAGAGGGCCCCATCCGATGACAGTTATGTTGTCGGATGAAATATTGTGAACCTCTTGTATCTTCCGCGCGGCCCATTGGGAAAGCGTGAATATATGCCGCGCCTCACTATACACTTTCCGTTGTCTCGCCAGATAGTTGCTGGCCCATCTTTTTGGCACCCACTCTTCGGGATAGGAATAGTCATTGGGATCGAATGGACCGTCGCTAATGATGAAATAAGGCAGTCTGCGAGTCGGCCGATTCGTAGCGCCCCAGTAAAGAACACTCTCGATTTCCGGGCGATCTGCTAAGAGATGTTCGCAGCTACGCTGCAGGCTTCGGCATTGAAAGGGAGAGAAGTGAGCATCCATTCTGGTGCGTTGAATATTTGTTCGAATGGAAGAGCCGAGTGCCGCTAACTTGGCTACTCGTCCCACTTTGGCAACTCCCAGGTCGACAAATCGAGTGTCGCGGTTGCAAAGAACTCTGAAGAGAGATTGCGCTCGAGAATTTTTTGACAACAGTCCAATCATCAGTCGCCTCTTCTTCGAGAATTCTTAAGCTCGCCGTCCGGTAGGGGTTAGTTGCGAAGATTTCACGGACCAAATAATGGGCCGGATTCCGGAGGAACTCGCAGCTTCAGACACCGCGGCGCCGAAGAGTGCCAAAGCTCCGGTCTTAGTTGCATATCTCCTACTCAAGCGCATGGACAAGTTCCCGCTCCTTTTGAGTTTCGGCCGATATCTTCCATTGCACGGCGACATAGACGGCGACCATCAATGCGGCATCGGAGGCCACGCTGGTCCAGGCGGCGCCAACCCACGACCAACGGGGGAGGATCAGCAGATTCAGGCCGATGTTGAGCAGCGCCACACACACCTGAATGCAGGTGCGCAACATCTGTGCATTTGCGCCGGATAATGAGTTGGCAAGAAACCAGTGAACGCAGCGCATGACCGGGATGAGGGCAAGTAACTGGATAGCCGGAGCCACGCTGGCGTATTTGGGTCCGAGAATGAGGGGTAGTAGTGGAGCGATGAGAATGAGGCCAAAAAAGTCCACTACACCGAAGATGATGCCTTTGCGAATAAGGCGTTTTGCATAGCCGAAGCTGGCCTCCATACCGCCAGTGCCGATGCGAAAGAACTCCGGATAGGCAGCCGAGACGAGGGAGCGAACCGGCGTGAGGCTCACATCGATAATTCGATAGGCGGCAGCATAGACACCGGTGGCGGATAGAGTGGAAAGCCGCGCCAGCATCGTCTTATCGATGTCGTTGTAGACGGTCTGCGCAGAAGTACTGATGGAGAAAAAGCTGCCCTCGCGCGCGTCTTCCCACAGCGCGCTGGTGGAGAAGCGCGGCATCCCCCACAGCGCGCTGCCCTGCTGAAGAGCGAACAGGCCGCCGACGATTGCCGTGGCAAAATACGCCCACGCCCAAAGTGCGACAGTGACTTGCCGATAGCCAACGATCAGAAACAGAATCGCAATGACTCGGAGAACGCTCATCGTCGTATTCTGCACTGCGGTCTTGCTCATCTTGCCCGACGCTGCAAAGCCGAACGATGCAAGATCGATAGCGCGCGTAAAGATCAGGTCGGAAAAGCAGATGGCGGCAATCAACGCAAGAGGAATGCCGGACGACCAGAGTTGAGAGAAACCGCAAAGCGCGGCCGTCGCCAGCAGGCCGGTGATGAGCGTGACAACAAGTCCATTGCCCCAGCACAGAGTGGCATCCCGCTTGCCTGCGCGCACATTCTTGAGAAAGAGGTTGCCGCAACCCAGGCCGACATAGGGCGAAACTATGCCGACCATCGCTGTGACTGCGGCAAACGCTCCATATTGCGCCGGGCCCAGCGACCGGGCAATGCAGAGGAAATAAACTCCCTGGAGCGCTAACTTTATTCCTTGCCCGAGACACAGATTCGAGGAATCTTTGAACAGCGTACTGTTCTTCCAGTTTGAAGAATGCAAACTTTTGAGACGAGCGACGGCCCGCGACTTGATATAGGACCGCATGTCCCGGTCGGTGAGAGTGTGGGGTAGCATGGCGAACTTCAAAAGAGTCGAGCGCCGGCCGAACGAGTTTACCTTTGAGAGCTTTCGAATTGCATCGGCCCGCTGCTCGAGATAACCCGCAACTCGTGCGTAGCGCGGCTCCCGGGCAAGTTCTCTGGTCTGCGATTCAAGCAGATCGTATCTTGCGATGGTCTTGCTGACTCCAGACGCCATTTTCGAGATTGAGCCAAAGCGTTCGGTGTATTGGTAATAGGCCTGTGGAAGGACGAGCAAGGTACCGCCCGCCAGTAAGATGTCGAGAGTAAAGCGAAAATCTTCTCCATAGCGCATGCGCTCGTCATAGGAAATACCATGCATCCGAATGTGCGAGGTACGGATAAGCGGCTGCAGGAGGCCAAAATCCACGGCATCGGGTTGGTTGGCCTTGCACCGCGCTGCAAAGCCCGCAACGTCGAAACGAAGACCTGAACCCAGGAGGGCCGGATCGATCCCGAGCCTGACCGTCCGGCCGGCATGAAGATCGTAGAATTCCAAATTATCGGCGACCAGCACATCCTGGGCCGCGGACGCATCAAGCAGCCGCTCCAGGCGGTCAGAGGAGATGGTGTCGTCAGCATCGAGCAAGGCAAGCCATTCGCCCTTGGCCGAGGAGATGCCGACATTTCGCGCCGCGGCCGGCCCGGAGTTTTTTTCGAGCCGATGCAAGCGAATACGTGGATCGGCCAGGGCGCGGCTCTTCACCAGATCCACTGTTGAATCGGCAGATGCATCGTCGATCACAATGATCTCGATGTCATTGATGGTTTGTGACTGCGCGGAGTCAAGGGCGCGAAGGATCGTTTGCTCAGCGTTCCAGGCTGGGATGATAATCGACACGCGAGGCATTAGACGGCCTCCTCGCGATTCCTCGAACCTTCGAGAATCAGCAGTGCCAGCAGCGAATAAAACCAGCGTGGATTGATCGGCTCCAGGAAACCGGACTCGCCGAAGTTCTCAACGATGAGGACAAGGAGCAGTACCGTTGCCAATTGTATTGCTGCGGTGTTGAGAGGATTGAGGGCACGCGCTGCCTGTGTCAGCCCGCGTCCAAGCATCCAGACAAGTGGAACCAGGCCGAGCAAACCGAGCTGAAGCATCACGTCGAGATAGCCGCTCTGAGCCTGATTCTCCGCCCAGCCCGTGACAAATATGGTATTCGCCGACTCCCCCGTTAGCCCGAGCCAGAAAGCGGAGTAACCGTACCCTAAGAAAGGATGTTTAACAATGGGAATAAGTACAGTAAGCCATATTACCGTGCGCTGAGTCATTGTAGGGTCTTTGCCTATCAGATTCAGGAATGCATCAAAGTGCTGGGCGAGCAATAAGATGGCTATGCCGGTCGGTATGCTTAGCACCATGAGAAAGAGAAGACGATCCCGCCACGGCATACGCTGGATGAGACGCAGGCCAAAGGTGACTCCAAACGCGAAAATCGTGATTAGCCATCCGGTCCGCGAGGCGCTCATCACGATGAATAACAAGGCGAGAAAAAGGACAGTCCCGCGCAGAACGAGGCCGGCGAGGTGACGAGCGCGATAGTGAAGTCCGACGACGAGAAAGCAGACACAGATCACAGCGCAGTTGTTCTTTTGACTAAAGACCCCGCGCCAAGCGTCCTGTTGGAACGAGTCTATGCCGATGCTCGGGAAAAAAGCGACGGCGAACGCACACCCCAGAAGCGCAATCGCAGCCGCAACCGTCAGAAACGAAATCAGCTCGTCGCCAGGGAAGCGTACGTAGAGATAAATAGCAAAAAGAGTGGTCAGCAGAAGGGCTGAGGCCTGCATTAACGTTTGGCTTGGGGATTGCGACCAGA
This sequence comes from Acidobacteriaceae bacterium, assembly GCA_003142935.1. Lineage (GTDB taxonomy): Bacteria > Acidobacteriota > Terriglobia > Terriglobales > Acidobacteriaceae > Telmatobacter. Next base: position 13,901 of record PLOG01000069.1, on the reverse strand, counting down.
AGACAGAAGCGAAGGCGAAAACGGGCAGCACCAAAAAGAAACGCGCGTTTAGGCAGACACTCAAGATTCCCCGGGCGCGCGTGGACATCAGCAACAGCATTCCAAGCAAGCCGGCAAACTTTGCTGCGAGTTGCTTGGTCGAGTCTCCTCCCATCGATGTGAGGCCGAAGGCCATGGGAGCATAATGCAGTTTAATTCCGCCACCGACCGTAATGAAGAGCGTCATGAGCAGCGCGGGCCAGGTGGTGGCTTCTGCCCAGATCGAGCCCGCGCGCGCATCTATGTATGCGCTGCTTTCGGCGCCTCGCCAGGTCGATGTTTCCGTGTGGCTTGCTATCGTCATGAGCTATGCGCACCACCGGATTTAAATTGCGGAAAGTCTTTGACTGGATGCAGGCTTGGTAGCTTGGGCGCCAGCACAGCCAGGGCGGGCAGTACAGCCGGTACTGCCGCCAGGAAACCGCTCCACAATCCTCGCGTCTGAGCCAGGCAAAGCTGCGCGCCTTTCACATCTCCGCGCAGCAGAACTAGGCCGGCTCGCGCGGAATTGTAGGCCAGAAAGCTCATCCAAAGGCCGCGCAGGGAATTGATGCGCAGCACATGGCCCATTCCAAAGCCATAGACTTCAGCGCGCGGCGCGGAAGCACTCCCGCTCAACATGTCGCGGCGCGGATGGATCACGTGACGTGTTCGATCGAAACGCCCACGGGCATTCATGCGCAAAAGCCTCAGCACGTAGTCGGTTTCCTCGCCACTTCCGTATGGAGTTCCCGATCCAACACCCAGGTGGACGTCAAATTGGGCAGATTTGGCAAGATCGGTGAATAGAAAAAGAGAAGAAGAGAACGTGGTGCGAAAAGCATTGATGGGCCTGATATCGCAACGATCTTGTGGCCACCGGTTTCCGCTCCGCACTCCGTCGGCATCCTGTGCGCCGACCGCCAGAATGTCGTATTCAAAGTTGGTTTCGAACCAATCGACAACCCACTCGAGCAAACCTTGCTGATACAGGCAGTCGTCATCCGGAAATGCCACGAGGCGCCCTTTTGCGAACGTCAGTCCGTGATTTCTGGCGCGAGACAGACCACGTTCGCTCCGCGTATGGAGAATGGGCAGCGCATCGCGGAACTGGTTGAGAAGAACGGGGACGCGATCGCGATCCGAATGCTGGTCGACAACGATGACTTCGCGGATGAACTCGACTTGTGGTATCAGAGAGCGCAGCAGAGCAGATAGGTCTTCCGGCCGTTCTCCGAGCGTGGCGACAATGAGGGAGACCTTAAGCATGGGTCAAAACGCTCCTCCGTCGAGCAGAATGGACCAGGGTGCGCGGCGTGAGAGCAAGGCCTAAGGCAATGAGCAATGCGCGAGGATAGCGCATGGTATTGCAGACGACCGACCAGAATGTGGCCGGCGTTTTGCACCGGGCCGCGATCTGCGTCGCATAGAAGTACGCTCTCGCCTTGGAACTGACGAGACGATTGCCATTCACCCATTTGATCGATGCCATGAGAGACCGGTCTGAGCTGACTGAGTTTCGATCGACACCGATGTTGTAGATCACAAGGGGCTCCCACACCCACAGGAATTCGACTCCGCTGTGAACCGAGGCCCGGATGAGCCAATCCCAGTCCTGGTGCCTGGGAAGGCCTGACTCGAATTGCACCTGAAGCATGAGGGCGCGCGGAACAAAGAGCGTGGACGATTGAATGAAGCCTTCTCCTTGCCGGATGGATCCTTCTCTGCACAACAGATAATCGCTCATCGATTCGCGGGGATTTATTCGGCGCGCAGGCCAAATCTCATCGGTAATTTGGCTCCGGGCAATCAGTCGGCAGGTAACCACCGGATACCGCGCTGCCGATTGCCGCGCCAACTCGAGCTGCCGCGAAAGTTTGTCCGGACTCCACTCATCGTCATCGTCCAGCAATCCGATGAACTCGCCACGGCCCTTCCTGATTCCAATGTTTCTGGCCTCGGAGCCTCCGAATGGGTATTGAAGAGGAATCACGCTTACACGACTATCCTTTATCGCGGATAGAGCTTCGACTGTTGCAATATCCGGACCGTCAATTACGACAATGACTTCGATTTCAGCAAGCGTTTGTGCGAGCGCGCTTTTGACTGCGCGGACCGCAAGCGCAGGCCGATTCCGAGTGGGAATGACAACACTGACGACGGGTTCTGCTACCACCAACACACCTCCAACTTCCCCATCTTTCAGAGCGCAGCGACAACGCAACCTTTAGGGAACCGCATAGATTGCCGCGGAAGTTGCCGACGCGGCTATACTTCCCGCGCCAAATACAGCCAGATTTCTTCCAAAACTGAATGGCACATAAACTACATCTCCGGGCTGCATGGCAATATCGGGGATCTTCCCTTCCTGAAGATCGCCGACAGAGAGCTTCCGGTCGGTATACGAGCCGCTGCTGTCTTTTCGGATCAACCGTGCTCCGCTTTGCTTGGCCGTTTTTGAAAGACCACCGGCGAGCGCGAGGGCTTCCAACATCGTCATCTTCGACTCGTTGTTTGCCATCGCATATCCGCCGGGGCGATTGACATCGCCCAGTACGTAGACAATCCCAGCTCTCGGCACAAGGACCGTGTCTCCGGGACTGACCAGAACCTGCCGGTCTACAGCCGCGTCCGGATTATTTGAGTAGTTGTAATGAACGCGATTTTGAGGGTCGCTCCGTCGCTCAATGACGATGTTGCGATCGGCTACGGAACTGAGACCACCCGCGAGCGCAAGAATATCGAGGATGGATCGAGGTGTCGCTATGGGATATGCTCCGGGCGCCTTCACTTCCCCAAGGACGGAAACTGTCTGCGTTGCATATTGTTCGATGGTGACCAGAACAATCGGATGCCACATGAAGTGGGCGGCAATGAGCCGATCCTGTATCGCGGTCGCCGCATTGGCCGGTGTAAGTCCGGCGACCTTCACATTTCCTACAGCCTCGACTGGAATTTCACCGGCATCCGTAACCCGGGGATGTTGCTCCATCTCCGGAGTGTCGGCAACCTGGATGTGCAACTGATCGCCGGGGCCAATTAGAAGGCTTTCTGAAGCTACCAGTGGAGCAGCGCCTAGCAGTAATCCAAGCGATAGAGGCATGAAGCATTGGATTGCAATCAGCCTGACTATGCGGACGGTCGAGTTGGGCAAGAAACGTTTCATTTCACGCTCGCTTCAATGGAACGGGAATGGGAACGGGAATGGTGATACACGGAATCTGAATATCCGTAATAGGCGTAGTAGGAATTGTCTTTTTGCTCCACCGCGTTCACGACGATGCTGACTTTTTTATCTGCACCCTGAGCACCGCAGAGAAGTGAATAGCTCCGCTCGACAGACTGCCGTTCCGTTGCGCCGAACCGTGCGACGAGCAACTTTGCGTCCATAAGGCCGCTCAGAATAACCGAATCGGTCACGGGAAGAATGGGAGCGCTATCGAAGAGAATGAAGTCGAACTCCCTTCTCCATTGCTGTAACAGGATGCGCATTTGATTGGACCCCAACAGCTCAGAGGGATACGGGGGAACCGGGCCAGAGCAGAGGACGCGCAATCCCGGAACTTCATTGAACGCGATAAATGCTTGCGACGGGTCCTGCTCGATGTGGCCCGCCAGTATGGAACTGAGACCGGGCCCCGAGGTTCTGCGCAGAATCTTGTTCAACGTTGGCCGGCGCAGGTCCGCGTCGACGAGCAGGACTTTTTTCCCGTGTTGGGCGAGCAGAACCGCCAAGTTGATGCAGAGCGTCGTTTTTCCCTCCGAAGCGACTGAGCTGGTGACCAGAACCGCCTGAGGAGGGGCCCCTCCGCGAGAGAGCAGAAGAGAGGTACGTAATCCACGCAGTGCTTCAATGTACGACGATTGAGGTTCGTCAAGGGCTAACACCCGCGGCCGGTCTCCAGCCGCGAGCGCTTCATCGGTTTCTGCTTTGGCCGGAATCTTTCGGCGACTTGAATGAAATACGGGAAGAACGCCTATGGCCTCTTTTCCAACCTCTGCCTCAAACTCCTTGAGATTTCGAATCTTATTGTCGCGAATGTCCACGACAATGGCACTGCAGAACCCAAGAAATAATCCGCCTGCCATAGAGAGTGCAAGATAGAGCGGTACATTTGGCTTGGCTGGCTTGGACGGCGCCCTGGCTGGATCCACGACGCTGACATTGGATGAGCGAAGTCCTTCAAGGACCCCGGCTTCCTTCAAGTGGCCGAGCAGGGTTTCGTAGAGTCCGCGGCTCTGTTCGGCTTCTTGCCGAACAATCATGTATTCGATTGCTTTGTCGTTTAGCCGGTCGGCGTCGCTCTTCTCCTGATTAAATATTCCGCGGGCTCCGTCTTCAACTTTCTGGGCAACCACGTAGTCGTTATTCGCGCGCTCCTCGATGCGTACCCCTTCATCGTGGATTGCTTTGTCGAGCGCAGTGATGTTGCTGCGCATTTCGTTCAGCTTTGGATAGGCAGGCCCAAACTTTGCAGAGAGTTCATCGAGCTGACCCTGCTGGGTTGCCTGCTGGAGCCGGAGATTTTGAATGAGCGAGAGCGAACTTGCAAGCCCTGCTGACATGCCGGGAGAGCCGGAGTTCCCCGCAAGGCCCGAGATCAGCTCCGGGTTGCCGGATTTGGCTGCTTCATATATTGCGCGTTTGAGTATGCGATTGGATTCTGCCTGGGTCAGCGAGGCTGTCGCCTGCTGTAAACGGTCGAGCACACTGCTGTAAATTCCTGTTCCCGCCTGTGCTTTTCCGTCACCATCGACACCTTCTCCAAGCGTGAACACACCGGAATCCTTCTGCAGTTGAGCTACTTTCGCCTGCAGATCCTCGCTCTCTTTCCGCAAATCCGATAGTTGACCGCTCAACCATTCCGAAGCCTGAGATGTGGCAATATACCTGGTCTGAAAGCCGAAATCCTCAAGCGATTGGATCAAATGATTGACGACATCCGCGGCCAGTTTTGGATCGGGATTGCTGTACATGACGGTGATGAGTCGAGTGCCCGGCACAATTTTGACTTTCAGATTCTTTGAAAACACCACCACCGCGTGCGAGCGTCGCCTCGGCGAGTCTTCCAGCGATGCGCTTTGGGGATCGCTCGGTCCCGAAACGCTTAGTAGTCCCGAGATCCAGCCAAGGACCTTGAAACGTGGCTGGAAATCCGGCGTAGAGTCGAGCTTCAAGTCTTTGATAACCCGGAGCGCCAGCGTGTCCGACTGAAGAATCGAAGCTTCTGTCTGAATGGTGATGTTTGAATCGAGAGCGTCCGTGGCGCCGGAACTGTCTCCAATCATGCTCGACAAACCGAGTCCATCCATAGACTCTTTCTGAACCTGGAGCTGTCCCATCGCTTGATAGCGCCGCTCGCTGAAAACGCAGATCAGAATAGCAATAATTAACATCGCGACCAGCGGCGCCAGAATGACGATTTTCCTGCGGGCACAGAGTTCCCAGAGATCCCCGAGGGTCAGCTCCCGATTGCGCCGGTGACTTGCGGCACTGAAAGTGGATTGTACATATGTACTCAAAACGTTCTCCCGCCAGACGGTCGAATTGATGATGGCTCAATGGACGCGTCTGCTTGAAGCTACCTTCTACTGTTTGAGATTGAATAGACGACACCGGTGGTGAGCGAGAGTGCAGGCAGGCTCCTCAGGGGGGTGTAGGTGTCAGTGAATGTGGCCTCGAGAAGTTTCCACCTGAGCCGCCCGGTATCGATGGCCACGCTCTCGCTCGCCTGCCAGCACGGCGCCCATTGCGCTGGAAGCGCCACATAGTGCGGTCCAGCATCCACGGCGTAGGACATGCCTGCGCCAGCGTAGGCCGACGACAGAAACGCACGGCGAAATGGGACTTCCATGCGATAGCCTGCAGTGAAGGGTGTTTGCGGATAGCGCGCGAACATGCCATACGTTGCGGCGCGAACCTCAACACCCAATAGACGCGAGGGCTGGATGAACAAGCCACCGTCGACGCCCAGGGCATTGTAGGTGAATTTGATCACGTGGGTCTTCTGAGCGCCAAAAGAGACAAAAGCGTTAAGACCCGATCCCGATACCGCCGCCGGAGCCACCTGGCCCAATGCCAGGGAAGAGCCGCCAATGGCGAGCAGCGAGAAACTACGGATTATCTTTCTGAAAATGGAGCGTTGAGCCATAAGACCACCTGCACAATGTTTTTTGAATCACTTGGTTTTTCGTTAAACTGACAGCTCGATTCGTTCATTCAAGCGGGTTGTTGCCAAACACTCTGCTTTGCATCTCCGTATTCAATCCGACGATTTATTGCTGTACCCGCCGGCGATCACGATAGGTGCGGAGCCCATTTGAGGACCGAACACGATGCCGTTTTCTTTTCTCGACACGCTGGTTAATCTGGATTTCACGACGTGCCATAGGAACTCGGAATTGCCGATCAGATACCGCCGCCATAACCGGGCCGGCTCCTGCGACAGGCGATAGGCCCACTCGAGCCCGCTCGATTGCATCCAAGCCGGAGCACGCCTCAGTTTCCCGGAAAGGATTTCGAAACTTCCTCCGATGCCAATGACAAGAGGTACTCGAAGAGAGCGGATATGATGGTCAATAAAAAACTCCTGCTTCGGAGCACCAAGACCCACGAAGAGAACATGCGGCTTCGCGGAAGCGATTTGGTCCAGTACCTCTCGCAGTGAATCTTCCCGCCTTTCGAAGCCAAATGGCGGGCAACTCACGCCTGCAATCTGGATGCCCGGATGCCGTCTCTTCAGGATTTCCGCGGTAGTATTTGCCGCTCCCGGCCTACCGCCGAGCAGGAATACTCGCAACCTGTGCGTGGCGCCACGCTGACAAAGTTTCTCGATCAAATTGACTCCGGCAATTCGTCGCACGCGGCCTCCGTAGAGCGAGTTACATGCCCAAACTATCGGCATCCCATCCGCGCAAATATAGTCGGCGTCCCGGAGGCATTCACGGAATCGCCTTGATTTCTGGGCAAAGACGTAGAATTGGGCATTGGCGGTGACCAATTGGCGCGTGGTGTCCCCAAAAAGGGCGTGGTGCAGAATTTCATCCACCAACGCAGTCTGGGAATATTGGTCAACAGCAATCGAGCCGATGTCGAGGCGCTGCATAGGCGCCCAGTCGACTGCCGCCGAGGTACCGGCGATCACCCTCAGAGCGCTTTCTCTGCCGCGAAATCTGTTTGACATCGTCACCGCTGTTGTCTCCTGTGCACGTCTTGGCTTGTCCGAATCAATGCGGGCTCGCGCGGGTCGCTCAACTGCCTGTCCCACGAACCACGGCTGTTATCGTACGCAGCAGGATTCTCAGATCCAATTGGAGTGACCAGTTATTGATGTAATTGCTATCGAGAGCAACGAACCTGTCAAACGAGGGATCCTGACGGGCCTCGACCTGCCAGAGACCGGTGATTCCGGGAACAGCGTCGAGTCGGCGCAGATGTTCAGTGTCATATTGCGCGACCTCCGAATCGAGGGGCGGCCGCGGACCAACAAGGCTCATGTCTCCGCGAATCACATTCCAGAGCTGCGGCAGCTCATCGAGAGAGTACTTGCGAAGAAGTGCGCCAATGGTTGTGACGCGAGGATCTCTCGATATTTTGAAAGCGACTCCTTCGCGTTCATTCATGTAGGCCAGTTGCGCCTGCAACGCGGCTGCATTATCAACCATGGTGCGAAACTTGATGCAGCTAAAGACCCTTCCCTTGTGGCCAACCCGCTTGCTCAGGTAGAACACCGGACCGTGCGATTGCAGCTTGATGAGGATAGCAATCGCCGCGAACACCGGCAGAAGCGCAATGGACGCGAAGGTTGCAAATACAAGGTCGATCGCACGCTTAATGAACAGTGATACCGGGCGTTGCCTCACCTGATTAACCGCGATGGTCGCCAGATCTCCGACATACTCCACATCCGTGCGGTCAACCAATGTTTCTGTCGGGCTTGGAATGAGGCGGATCGAAATGCCCATCGTTTGTGCTTGATGCAAAACGCGGCTCAGGACACCGGGGGTCGCCGGGCGCCTGGAGAAGATGATTTCATCGACGAATCTGCTGCGTGCAATTTCAATGACGTTGTGAATTTCGCCAATTACTTCATCGTCGTTGACGCTCAACGGATCGTCGGTCGGCTCACATATTGAAACGAAACCTTGAAAACGATAACCGCTGTATCGCAGCGATGTGAGATAAGAGCGCACATTCTGGCCGATCTCGTCGGCACCTACGATCAGAACATTCCGCAGTGCAATGCCGCGTTGATAGAGACGATCTCTACGTAGCCGCCAAAGCGCGCGGGCAAGAAACATGGCCGCGCCGGAAACTAAGATTTCACGGCCGATCGAATCGCTCGGGAGTGCCGCAACTCCCCAGAGTTTTTGCAGACCATAGAGCGCGAGCCCCGCGGGAGCAACGGCTCGAAGTATCCGCATCGCATCGATAAAGAGGGACCCAGTAGATCTCTTTCCATACAAACCGGAAAGATGTGCCAGCACCAGAGCAAGGAGTGCGAACGGCAGCCCCGCAAGCACCCATGCATAGTTGGAGTGAATGGGCAGAGGGCCTTTCCCATAACTTGCTTGTGTCAAGCCTGCCACTGCCAGGGTCAGGGTAAAATCCAAAACAACCCAGGCACCCGACGATGAAAACAAGAATGGGCGCGCCGAGAGCGAGCCCACGCGCGGCCGTATTCCCTGCCGAGACAAAGGACCACCGTCAGGCGGGACTCCTTGAAACGCACTGTGAGCATCGCTGTCCGCGCGGCTGTTTTCAGCATCAAGGACAGAAACATCTGGCGATCTCTCTGCGTTGGAGAACATGGCAAAAATCCTGACGGATAACTTTTCAGACTCCAGGCTACTTAGGGGCTGGAATCTTGAAACGTTGGTAACCAGCACCGGAACCCCAAGGCACCCGGAAGTAACCTCAGCTTAGAGCGTTCTGTGGTACGGGTCAGTACCACGATTGGTACTGGCCCGTACCACGGAAGTAGCAAGAAGATTTCTTTTCGGCTTGGTAAGCAGATGGGCTTTTTTTAAAAGCGCTCCCGGTTCTCCATGGAGCCGGGCCACTATTTAGATGGAGAGGCCATTCGGAAATCGCTTTCGATGGCCTGAATCTACTGAGCTGTCAGCAATTTCCACGCAGCCATCTTTCTGATCCGTGTCAGATTCTCGCTCCATGCAGCGAATGACTCCCTGGTCATGTTCCGAATCCCCGCCTGGGACGCCTGGACGGACTCGCGCCCGATGAGCCCCGCCAATGCCCTCATACCGACTACAAAATCTACGCACATTATCTCCAATCTGACCGTTTCGGTAACGCGCTAAGTGGTTACAAGATAATGGGATTAATGAGTACCAAATGGTCTTGAGATGAGACTTGTTTGCCGATCTACTTGGATATAGCGAAACCATCGCTCCGATCGGCTCAATGCTCAACTCAACTCCCTCCATTGAACTCTCCCGCCGGCAACTGCTCAAGGGAATTGCCGCGTTTTCAGCGACCGTCGTCTTCTCGGGCTGCAACAAGGCGCAGTTGGCTTCAGCCAGCCCAATCAACGTGCTACCGGCCGCCAGTACGCAGCCCGCTCCAACCGGCCCGATGTCCCAGGCGCTGCTGAGCGTGACGGCCAATAACGCCGGCGCCATTGGCTCGGGGTTTGCAGGGCTCTCGTACGAGAAGTCGGCCATGTGCGAGCCGCTTTTTACCGCAGCCAACACAGATCTCGTTGGCCTCTTTCAACTGCTTGGCCCCGGTGTCCTGCGCATCGGAGGAAATACTGTCGATCAGTACATTTGGACTCCGAATGGCCCCGGCGGAACGCGATATCATATTGCTCCGGCGGACGTTGATGCGCTCGCCGCCTTTTTGAAGCAAGCGGGTTGGCAGTGCATCTATGGCATCAATCTAGGAGGGGCGGCAACGGGCGCAACCACCCCGGCTCTCGCCGCAGCCGAGGTCGCCTATGTCGCTCAACAGCTTGGCTCGTCGCTGATTGGCATCGAAATAGGGAATGAATGCGACGGGTACGGCGCTGCTGGAAGCTATTATGCGGACAACTGGTCGCTGGCCCAGTTTGAAGCGCTTTGGAACCAGTTTCGCAGCGCCATACTCACCGCGACCCCAGGAGTTCCCGTCACGGGACCGGCCTCTGGCAGCAACGTGGCGGCCTGGACCGTGCCCTTCGCGCAGTCTGTGACCCGCAAAGGTCTGTCGCTAATTACACAGCACTATTACCGCGGCGACGGGAGCTCATCGGCGTCCACCGCGGCCAAGCTCATTTCGCCCGATGCCAACCTGCAGAAAGCCCTGGGAATGCTCGGCGCGGCAAGTCAGTCGATAGGCGTACCCTTCCGGATTGGAGAATGCAACTCCTATTTCGCTGGCGGTGCCGTGGGCGTCAGCGATTCTTATGCGTCTGCTCTTTGGGTCATTGACTTTCTCTTCAATTGTGCGCAGGGTGGCGCCACCGGCGTGAATCTTCACGGGGGAGGCAATGCAAATGGCTACACGCCGATCGCCGACAACAACGGCGCTGTGATCGAAGCGCGGCCGGAATTCTACGGACTGACATTCTTCACGCTTGCCGGGCAGGGAACGCTCTGCGAGACGAACTTGTCGGCAGGCTCTACCAATGCCACTGCGTATGCCGTCAAGAATGCCGAGGGCGATCTGACGATGGTGATTGTCAACAAGGACACAACACAAAATCTTCAGTTGACGATCTCATTGCCTCAAACTGTCCGCTCGTCTTCGTTGATGACCATGAGTCAACTTTCTTCCGGGGCAACAGGGCCGAGCCTGACAGCCACTTCCGGCGTGACGATTCAAGGCGTCTCCATCGCTGCCAACGGCGATTTCAATCCCGCCGCGCCTTACAGCCTTTCCTCCAGCGGTACTCAGATCAACTGCTTTGTTCCGGCCCTTAGCGCCGTGCTGATCGAAACGAAGCAATAGAGTCGAGTTCTTTTTGCCACGGGACGCGGAGGTGCGCCCTGGATGGCAAGTATGACTTTCGGTGGTCCTGACCTTTAGATTCTTGCGCCTCAAGCTGTCGCGCGGGCGTCCCCGCCCGCGTTCGTCCGCCAGANNCCGGGGCGCCGGGGCGCCCTCTGGGCCGGGCCGGGCCGGGTCGTCGTGCCGCAGATAGCCGCAAATAAGCCGGGCTTTAGCCCCTGCCACATTTCGAGCCGCCTGGGGTGTCTTTTCGACCTTTTCCGTGCCTCGCATGAAGCATCTCTCCAAATCCCAACGCAGGCTTTTTCAAATGCGATTGCCCTGTACCAAGACCGCTTCGGATTGGCATGCACGTGCACCCCGTTCGGATGCGCCTTCCCTGGCGTCGAATGTGACCGCGCGCTGCACGCTACAACTTTTGTGGCATTCAGTCGGTACCTTGGTCACAGCCGACACATGACTTTGTGGTATTCCGATTCATGATTTCCTGCGGATAATACGAGATGAAGCGCCTCGATGGCTCGAATCAAGCTCGCGGAGAAGTCCAACTCAATCGCAAGGTTTTCGCGAGCGGACTCATCCAGGTTCCCCATACTTCCGTTCTTGGCTGCGCCGGAATTGCGATGCAATGCCAAATCGGCGGATTTTCTGACGAGGACTGTAGCTATGCCGGTGAAATACACCCCAGGTCGGACCAACTTCGGACTGCTCCCCGAACCGGAAGGCGGTGCTGCGCCATTTATCGTAAGCGCGACGATCAATGCTTCGATCGTGGTTTTGCTTTTGGTCGTCAGCATGACGGTGAAGCACGTCATCGATGTGCATAAGTACGAGTTCACGGAGTTGATCGCTCCCCCCACCCCTCCCCCTCCCCCAAAAGTCAAGGTGCCTCCGCCGCTCGAGCTGCCGCCTCCGCCGCAGCCGCCGAAGTTGCAAATGGAAGCTCCGAAGATTGAAATGCCCAAGCCCAAGCCGGAGCCGAAGCCGATCCAGATGGAAGCCAAAGTTGCGCTGCCGGAGGTGAAGGCCGCGCCCAAGCCGGCGATTGTTCTGGCCCCGCAGCCCAAGGCGGCGCTGACTGCCGCGATGCCTGCGCAGGACAATAGAGTGAAACCCTCGACGGCGCCGGTGCACTTTGGCCAGACCTTCGGCGCAATACCTAATCCGAATGCCACGCGGCCGGCTACGATCGCGGCCATCGGCAATCCCTATGGCGGCATGCAGGGCCCCGCAGTCGCACCGCATGGAGTTGTGGGTTCGACTGGCATCGGAAACGGACTCAAATCCGGTTCAAACGCCGGAGTGGTTGGCAAGGTTGCATCTGCCGGTATTCCGGGCGCAACAGGAACCGGGACCGCGGGATCATATGGAAAGGTGGGCTCGGCCGGCATTCCCACGGCGACTGCGGTTGCGGTAGTGCCGCGAGTGGTCGCTGAGCCGGTCTCCACCAACCTCGAGGTAATTTCAAAGCCGCCGGTGCAATACACCGGTGAAGCTCGTCAGTTGAAGGTTCAGGGCGACGTGGTGCTGCGCGTTACGTTTACCGCCTCCGGCCAGGTGGTGGTGCAAGCCGTGTTGCGCGGACTGGGTCACGGACTTGATGAAGAGGCGCGCCGGGTGGCGCAACAAATACGTTTTCGACCGGCCACGCGTGACGGCCGGCCAGTGGATTTGACAACCAACATCACCATCACGTTCCAGTTGGCATAGCAGTTGCTGTTGCCAATAACAACTTGGCTGAATGGCCTGGCAATATCGGGGTGGTAAGCTCAGCCGGATTTGGACCTTGATGAAAAATTGCTTAGGAGTGTGACATGACTTTTCGGAAACTTTTCCTCGCCTTGCTGATGATTGCATTGAGCGTGTCCTGCGCGTTCGCTAAGAAACAGCCCAAGTACGAACAGGCGCGCCAATTGACCCCCGAACAGGCGGCGCTCGTCAACAAATCCGTCGCGCAGGAGAAGGTGCTGATCAAAGACATCAAGATGCGCACGCCGCTGGTGGAGACCTACATCCAGGACACGCGCCCGGACGAGAAGCTCTATGAAGTGCCGGTGAACGACCAGTTCATTTTGAGCCGCGTGGACTTCGGCAAGGCGTTTTTCGACAAGGGCTACGTGCCCCGGTCGACGTCCAAGAAGGGCTTCTTCAAGGGATCTCTCGGCGCCATTACCGGACTGAGCACCTTGCTGGGCCTGCAGAAGTTCACCTATTCCGACATCGGCTTCATGCAGATGATGTTCATCGACCCAACCGGCTTCGACCAGCAGCACTACGTCTTCAGCTTTGTGCGCAAGGAGTTTCTGGGCTCGGTCAGAACCTGGGTCTTCGACGTGCATCCCAGGGTGAATGGCATGGGCCGGTTCTTCGGCCGCGTCTGGATCGAGGATGTGGGCGGCAACGTGGTGCGCTTCAACGGCACCTACACCGGGGCAGCCACTCAAGACTCATCGAAGTACTATTTCCACTTCGACAGTTGGCGGATGAACGTGCAGCCGGGCATCTGGCTCCCGGTGGCCGTGTATGTTGAAGAGTCGCAGCGCACCGAGTCGTCGAAGTCCGTCGGCCTGAAGGCGCAGACGCACTTCTGGGGCTACTCGCTGAAGCTGCCTACGCGCGACAGCGAGAACGTGAGCGTGAAGGTGGACGACGCGGTGGACCGCAGCAACGACTCCCAGGATGTGGGTCCGCTGCAGGCCTCGCGGATGTGGATTACGCAGGCCGAAAACAATGTAATCGACCGGCTGGTGGAAGCCGGCCTGGTGGCGCCGCTCGACCAGGGCGGGTACGAAGACAAGGTCCTGGGCCAGATCGTGATCAACCTGATCGTGCCCAACAACCTCGCGTTCACCGACCAGATTCATGTCCGGGTGCTGCTGACCGACACGGTGGAAGCGACCACGGTGGGTAACACCATCCTGCTGAGCAAGGG
>PLOG01000120.1 GCA_003142935.1 Acidobacteriaceae bacterium | reverse complement strand
GCGATGTAGACCTCGATGGGCGAACCCTTGGGGCTGACGCCGATCTCCCCATAGCCGCGCAGCGCGATGGGCCGGATGTAGCACGGCGCTACGCCGTTGGCCTCAATCAGCTCCACCACTCCGGCGCAAAGCTCATCGAGCGTGAAGGGCAGTTCCATGCGATAGATCTTGGCCGAGTCAAGCATCCGCTGCATGTGCTCGGGAAGCCGGAAGACGGCTGAACCCTGCGGTTGGCGGTAGCAGCGGATGCCCTCGAACACGCTGGAACCGTAGTGAATGACGTGGCTCATCACGTGAAGGGTAGCCTGCTCCCAGGGAATCAGGTTGCCGTTGTGCCAGATTTTCGAGGTCGTTTGGATAGGCATGGTGGGGTTGAATTGCTCCTTGATCCGCAATACACGGAACCGCAATACACGCGTACCTATGAGGGTACCGCGAACCGGAGCGGCCTGTCACTGTCGGACCCAGCCGGCGTTCAAGCAAGTTCAAGGTTCGGCGTGTATTCTCGAAGGCGGGAAGAAGCGGTCAGGAATCCCCGCCCAGAACATCCAGGACTAAGGACATCGCAGGATCTTCCCAACAGGAGGAACCGTCATGAGTTCAAAGCCACTCTTTGTTTTCGCATTGGCAGTCATGTTGTCAACCGCAGGCGTGGCCCATGCCCAGGCCGGTCCATACAAGGTCCTCAAAATCCAGCTTGTCGGTGGCGATGGCGGTTTCGATTACGTCACTGCCGACGCCGACGGCCGCAATCTCTACGTTGCGCGCTCCGGCCCTGCCGGACACATTGGCGTCTTTAATCTAGACACGCTCGCCCAGGTGGGAGATATCCCCGGCGCCAGCGCCCATGGCGCGGCGGTCGACACCGCAACCGGCCACGGCTTCGCAACATCCAAGCCGGTCACCATGTTCGACTCAAAGACCTTTGCCATCCTGAAGAAGATCGACGTCGAGGGCAACCCCGACGGCTACCTTAACGACGCCTACAATCACCACTTCTACATCCTCAGTCATTCGGCGCCAAACATCACCGTTCTCGACGACAAGGATGGCTCCATCCTGGGCACCATCGACATCGGTGGCGCTCCCGAACAAGCGGCCACCGACGGCCAGGGCAAGATCTACGTCGATATCGAAGACAAATCCGCCATTGCCGTCATCGACGCCAACACCATGAAGATGGTCGGCAAATACGATCTTTCCAGCAAGGGTGGAGGATGCGCCGGCCTCGCTCTTGACGCCAAAAACAACATCCTCTTCGCCGCTTGCCGCGAGAAGAACAACATGATCGTTCTCTCGGCTACGGACGGCCATATCATCACCGCTCTGCCCATCGGCGTCGGGTGCGACGGCGCAACCTTCAACCCCGCCACGAAGGAGGCCATCACTTCGCAAGGCGATGGCACAACCACTGTCGTCAAGGAGGATTCGCCCACCAGTTTCTCAGTCGAGCAGACGATTCCCACGCCTGCGCGCGCCAAGACCCTGACCCTCGATCCAAAGACCAATCGGATCTATGAAATCACTGCCAAGTATGGCCCAACGCCGGCTCCCGCGCCCAACGCGCCACCGCCGCCGGCAGGCGCGCCTGCCTTTATGCGTGGCCCTCGCCCGCCCATGATCCCCGGCTCCTTCCAGATTCTGGTCATCGGCAAGTAATCGAATTCCTCCTGAAGGCGGATGATCGCGCAGTTTGAAGGGTAAAGGCTTCAGCCCTGACAATTAGACATCACAACCAAAACGGGCTTTTTCAAGCCGCGAAAAAACTCTACCTGAGCTGGGATAAGTGTCAGGGCACGACTTCAGTCGTGCCAAATGCCGCAAAAATAGCGAGGGCTTTAGCCCCCGAGGCCTCGTCCATTAAACAGAAGCTCCCGCCGCTACCCCACCAGTTCCAAAGCGCGGATCGTCTCCTTGCGCACCGTCAGTCGCTCCACCAACTCCGCGCGCACCTCGTACCCGCGCCCCGGAGTATCGTGGATCGCAATCTCGCCCTGCGCGGAAACCAGAACTTCCGGCTCGATGATGTCCTCGGCCCAATACCGCGCCGAGGCCGACACATCCCCCGGCAGCGTGAAGTTCTCCAGCGTCGAAAGCGCGATGTTGTGCGCGCGCCCAATGCCCGTCTCCAGCATCCCCCCGCACCACACCGGAATCCCCCGCTCCTGCGCCGCATTGTGCACCGCGATGGCCTCGGAGAATCCCCCCACGCGGCCCAGCTTGATGTTGATAATCTTGCACGACTCCATCTCGATCGCCGCCAGCGCATCTCTGCGGTTGTGAATCGATTCGTCAAGGCAAATCGGCGTCTCCAGCCGCTTCTGCAGCATAGAGTGGTAATAAAAATCGTCATGCCACAGCGGCTGCTCGATCATCAGCAAATCGAACTGGTCGAACTCCACCAGGTGATCCGCATCCCGCATCTTGTACGCCGAATTCGCATCGCAGCTCAGCGTAATCCCCGGCCAGCGGTGACGCACTCGTTCCAGCACCTCCACATCCCAGCCCGGCTTCACCTTCAGCTTGACGCGTTGATATCCCGCCGCCAGTTCCTTCTCAATCACTCCCAGCAGTTCCGGAATCGATGCCTGAATCCCCACCGAAACTCCGCACGGAATTGTCTCCTGCACTCCGCCGATCAGCTTCGAAAGCGAGATGCCTTCGCGCTGCGCCTCCAGATCCCAGATCGCATTTTCGAGAGCAGCCTTGGCCATGCGGTTNNCCGCGCACCTGGCGAAAAATCTGCGGGCACTCCCCGCCGTGGTCGGGCGACTCGGCAGCCAGCATCGGGCCCAGTTCCTGGGTAATCGCGCCCCAGGCGCTGTCGGTCCACTCCGCCGAGTAATACGGATGCTCGCCCGCCGTGCACTCGCCCCATCCAGTCAGCCCCTCGGACTGTATCTCGGCCAGCAGGATTCTCCGGTTGCGGGTCACGCCAAAACTGGTTTCAAACGGACGCACCAGCGGCAGATGCACTTCGCGCAGAATGATGGCATCGATTCTCATAGATTTTTTCTACCCTCGGGGAAGTCACTCCAATGTAACTCAATTCAATGAAAGCTCAATGAATGTTCAGTCCGGCTCCAACTGGGTCAGAGGACCCAGTGCAAAGACTCCATTTCCTTCCGCATCCCGGTCGAAGCCAACTACCGCCAGCCCCTGGGAAAATGCCTCTTGAAACTTGCGTCGATTCTCCAACTGAACGGCCAGGGCTTGTTCCCGGCCCGCTTGCGAAGCCTTCCATGCCGAAGCCTTCCATGTATGGACGGAAGCCGGAATCCGAATTCTTTCTTCGACCAACGGCGTGGGTGTCGGCCGACCTCCCAGAATGGCCTGCACCCCTGGCGAATCAAGCCGCCACTCCGCCATCAACCGGTCCGTGGGCAGCCCAGCCTGCAGTCGAGATGAGGATACACCATAGAAATCCACAAGGTAGCTCCTGACCGTCACGCCCAGCCTGTGGATATTCAAAAAAGCGTTCTTGATTTCCAGCGGATCGAACGTCCATTCCATATACCGGATGCCTCGCGAAAGCGCCTCAAGCCGTTGCTCCAGCTTAAGTTGCCTGCCCAGACCCCGGTTGCGGTAAGCCTCTCTGACCGCCAGCATATGCGAATGCAGATAGGCCCTCGGTTGGCCTTCCCCTGTCTTCATTCCCGGCCAGGAGAAGACAAAACCAACCAGCGATTCCGCCCTGCCCGCTCCTGTCCCGACCGCAAGCTCGGTATCGAACGCCCCCAAAACCTGCCCACCGATCGCCTGCGCAACCCGAAACGCCTTTCGCGGAACCACGTCGCTCGCGTCATACCCCCACGTCTCAACCTGAAGCTGAACGCAAGCCTCCAGCTCCTCAAAGCCCGCGCACGACCGAATCTCAATCATCCCCGCGCCTCGCCCGCCAGCTTCCTCTTGGCCCTTACCCAAAGCGCCTCCAGTTCCTCCGGCGCAAGCTCTTCCAACAGCCGCTCCGACGCCAACTCCATCTCCTTGAACCGCTCTCGAAAGCGCAGATTGCACCCCCGCAACGCCATCTCCGCATCCACGCCCAAATGCCGCCCCAGATTCACCACGGTAAACAGCAGATCGCCCAGCTCCGCCTCGACAGCCGGCCTCCGCGCCGGATCGTCCGACTCGGCCTCCACGACCAACTCGCGAGTCTCCTCCTCAAGCTTCGGCAGCAGATCGCGCCAGCTCGGCCAATCAAACCCGGCCTTCTGCGCCTTGCCTCCCAGCTTCGCCGCCTCAGCCAGCGCCGGCATCGCCCGCTGCACCCCATCCAACCGTGACACCGGCCCTTTCCCGGCGCCATCTTTGCTCTTGTTCTCCGCGACCTTAATCTCCTCCCAATTCCGCAGCACCTTACTCGCCAAACCCTCCACATCCGCATCCACAACGGCCTCATTCCCCGCCGCCCGCGAAGCCTCCTCGCCAAACACATGCGGATGCCGTCTCACCAGCTTACGATTCAGATGATCCAGCACCTCGGCAATCGTAAAGTGCCCCTCGTTGGCCGCCATCTCCGCATAGAACAGCACCTGCAGCAGCAGATCGCCCAACTCCTCGGCCAAATGTGGAAAGTCCCTCCGCTCAATCGCGTCGAAAACCTCGTAGGTCTCTTCCAGCGTGTATTTGCGAATCGAATCGAACGACTGTTCCCGATCCCACGGGCACCCGCCCGGCGCCCTCAGCCGCGCCATGATGCGCACCGATTCCTCAAACCGCGCCGCCGCCCGCGCCGCATCGGTCGCAGTCGCCGCAGTCGCAGTCCGCGCCTCATCCGCTGCAACAGAAGATTGTTTCTCAGAGCGTTCAGGAGGAAGTTCCATTCCCCTCCAGTCTACCGCCGTCAGGAGCGACGGCTTTCCGGTACAAGTCCGGGCGACTGGAAAATTCCGTGCGCCTCAGGTCTGCCGATGGATGGGGCACTGTTTCATCTCCCGTGGGTCGGCAACACCGGTGGGGGGCTGATAAGAAACAGGGTGCCGAATGGACCTGGATTGAATGA
>PLOG01000127.1 GCA_003142935.1 Acidobacteriaceae bacterium | reverse complement strand
GCAGGCTTGCCGAAAACTCACGGCCGCTCTCTGGGGACACCTCAAGAGAGGGAAACTTATTTGCGGCCACGTCTGCAGCTGAGCGAGCCTTTATCGGCTCACAGTAGTGCCATTATGGAAAGCAAGAAACGGAGAAACCCCTAACCATGAATAGACGTGAGTTTCTTGAAGCCGGCATCCTCAGTGTGGCCGCGGCCGCGGCCTCTGAGAGCCCATTGTTTCCAGAAGCGTCGGTAACCGATACCGGCGCACAAGCGCATTCCCGCAAGGAGCAAGTGGATTTTGGGTATGCATTTGCGCCCCCTCACCGCATGACGATTGCGCGGCCCGAGGCAAGCGAAAAGACTCTGTTTGACCTGGAACCGGGCTTCCTGACCATGAGGTGGTCCTATGAGGATTTACGCAAGACGCCTCTTGCCATTCTTAAAACCCCGCCAACAGATTGGCAGATAAAAATTCAACCGCTCCTGGATGGCAAGCCGCTCCTGGACAGCACGTGGAGGCGCGGCGAACATTTCTTGCCCATGCTCGACAACCTATACCGGGATCCGGCTGGAACCCTCCAATTGGAAGCCATTGGCGGCCTCACCGGCGCCTTGATACGAGTGAAGGCGCACAATTCCGATGCTGTCGCGCACCGGTTCTCGCTGGTATCCGAAGTCTTAAGCGGTTGGGTCATGCACAATCCGGCATGGGTTGACGCGGGCAAGAAACCGGATGCGCTGGTTGCCTGCCAGTTTGACCGTGCGGATCGAGTCTTGCTGTTTGTGGTGGGTGCGGCGGAGTTTCCCGTGGGCAGAATGACGACGACGCTCGAATGGACGCTGCAGCCCGGTGAAACTCAATCCGGCTGGCTGGTTCGGCCTTATGCCGCCTGTGAGAAAGACCTTTCCGAGTTGCGCAAAAGGGACTGGAACCAGGAGTTTGAAGCGGCCAAGGAAGAATGGAAGGCACTGCTGGGCAGGGCAATCTCCATTCAGATTCCAGATAGCGGCGTTCGCGACGCGTTTTATGCATGCCTGGGAGATCTATTCATCATGCGCGAGCCGTTGGCCGACGGGTATATGGGTGTAATCTGCGGCACCGAGGGGTACCGCTCAACCAATCCGTTTGAGCCTAGCCTGGTTGCCATCGCATTGGATCAAACTGGGTTTCACGAGGAAGCGGCAAACGGTCTGCGGGTACACCTGGATATGCAGGAGCCGGATGGCAATTGGGCCGATCCGAAAGGCTGGGCCCATCACATGTGGGGTGCGGCGGGAATGAAGGCGTGGGCCGCCATGGAGCACTTCAAGCTGACCGGAGACCGCTCGTATTTGCAGTCGCTCTTTCCACGGCAGGCCGCCAGCTCTCGCTGGCAGGAGATTCAGCGGCAAAAAAGCCGCATCCCCGCCAATGAAGGCTCCGCCGTCTATGGCCTGATGCCGCGCGGGATGGGAGACGCCGGCCTGATGAACGGCGCCGACTACTTCGGCGTCTTCTATCCTCACAATGTTTTGTCGGTATTCGCGGACGCTTTGACTGTTGAAGCTGCGGAAGCATTGGACGAGGCCAGCGAATTGCCTGAGCTGCGCAGAATTCACGAAACGGCCCTGAACGACTTGCGAGTTTCCCTAAGAAGAGGCGCCATTCATGATGGCGATTTTCAATGGATTCCGGATTCCGCAGGTGACCCCGGCGGCAGCCGTTGGGGAGCTTTGTACAATTTGATTCCGGCCCGAATCCTGGAGCCGGGAGACCCACTGATCGCCGGGACGCTGAAGAAAATCGAGCAGAACATCAGCCCTGGGGGCCAGCCGGTGCATACAGGCTGGATGGAAGATGGCTCATGGGTTGCCATTACCTTGGACAATGTTGCCGAAACGCATTTGGCCCTTGGCCAGGGGGACACCGCCATTGCGTATTTGTACTCGAGCCTGAATCACGGCACGCCCATGTATACCTGGTGCGAGGAGCGGGGACAGGAGCCGGGGACAAAGAAAACCAGCGGCGACCGGCAGCATTTGTGGACACCGGTGGCTGTGGTTCGATTCCTGCGCGACGCCCTGGTCATGGAGCATCTCGACGGCTTGCATCTGGGGCTGGCGACCGCGCGCAGTTGGCTGCGGCAAGGCGGAACGGTTGGCGTTCGCGAAGCCCCTACGCACTTTGGAAATGTGACCTACCAGATTAAGTCCGACGTTGAGACGGGACGAATCCATGCCGAAATCATTCCTCCCAGCCGTGAACAACCGAAGGCCATAATTCTCCATTTGCGTCATCCAGACCGCAAACCGATTCGCCGGGTAACAGTGAATGGCGCGCCTGTTCGAGACTTCGATGCAAAGAATGAACTCGTCCCGCTAGCTTACGCAAAGCAAATTCTCAGCGTAGAGGCGTTCTACTAGCCAGCTGTTTCAGCGTGCGCAACAGATCTGATTCGCTTTTGTTTGTCAACATTGGTGTTGACATCTTTCTTGCAATAAGAACCTGCAAAAGATGCGAAACGATGCGCAGTGGGAGTTGGGTCGGGTCTTTGCTGTCACAACCCCGCCCGGCAGGGATAACCGAAGGCCAGCGATGAACCTCAAATTGGGTCTGACAGGATGTCATCCAGTCCGTGCCGCAGACTGGGGTGTCGGCCCGCTACAGCCATCTGTCGCCGTCGCACAAGCAGTCCTGCTCATGACGGAGTCCCGAGTACATGTGCGTGTAGATTGGCCTGCCCGATCATTTGTACCAGCGAGATTGTTAATGCAGCGCGGGGCATTCTTCTCTGCAGCTTCAACCATCAACCAGAGTACTCAGATAGAAAGTGCGAAAGTTTCTGGACACAACCGCATACTGAAACCAGCACTAGAAAGCAGTTGTGCCGAAAGTATAGATAGTTGTTGAGCGAAAGGTCTTTCCGGAAGGAAGGACGGTGCTGGGGAAATTTGCATGGTTAGGAGAGTCCGGAAAATGTTGAGTTTCTAGGCACAATCCTGCATCCCTGCCGTATTTCACCCCATGCCGGCCGGTGATTGTTCCATCCAAATGGTTGCTGGTATAGAACTGCACGCCGGGCTCTGTGGTCTCCACGGTCAGTTTCCGTCCGCTTTGTGAATCTGTCACGATCGCCGCCAAGCGCAAGGCGCCTGCGATTCCATTTACTACGAAGTTTTGATCGTACCCGCTCCCAAACCTGAGCTGCTCGTTTGCGTCGTTGATATGGGCTCGAATTGCTGTCGGCTTTCGGAAGTCAAAAGGTGTGCCGACTACGGGTGCCAGTTTACCCGTTGGAATTTGCTGTGCGTCCGTCGGTGTGTACCAATTCGCGTTCAATTCGACAGATTCGCCCAAAACGTTACCACTGTCGTCTCCGCGCAGATTGAAGTAAACGTGATTCGTCAGATTCAAAACGGTTGTTCGGTCTGTTGACGCAGAGTAGTCAATGCGAAGCGAATTCCCGATCAAACTATACTTTACCTTGGTAAAGAGAGTACCTGGGAAGCCCATGTCTCCAGCAGGGCTTACGTGTGAGAACTCAACACCATTGGGCTCCTCGTGTGACTGCCAAACGTAGCTATCGAAGCCGACAGTCCCTCCATGCAGCGCGTTAGGTCCATCGTTGGCCGGAATTTGGAAAGCTTCTCCGCCGATCGAAAAACGCCCCATCGCGATGCGATTCGCGAATCTCCCTATGACTGATCCGAAACGTGTACCTGGGTCGTTGAGGTAATCCTCGAGCGTGTCATAGCCCAATACAATATCCGCCACTTTACCTGCGCGGTCCGGAGTTCTAACACTCACTAACCGTGCCCCATAGGACGTAACCCGGACCTCGACGGCACCGCTCGTCAGCGTATAGATCGGTACGGCTTCCCCACCGGTCGTGTGACCCCAAATTGACATTGTCACCTCGCAATTCGCAAGTCCCGGAAGGGTTAATGAGAAGATAAGCATAGCTTTTGCGAACTCAACGATTCTCTTTGTGACCATTGGAGCTACTCCTCAAATCTGCAGTTCTCATTCTTTGAGCCCAAACGGGGCATCTTCTCAAATCGTCTGCGAAGCATCAAGACGCTCAGCATGTTGCCGACGCTTTTCGATGATGCCAGATTGAAAAACTAATTGCATACGTAGCTTCCTGCTTTTGAAAATGTCCGCCACAGCTAATAAGGCTGCGGAAAAAGACAGGAGTGTTTCTAGAATCCAAGAAAAGCATCGCACAGGCCTAAGAGCTATGTTGATTCCGTTCGTTTGCGATACGACTAAACTCGCGCCCTCTCAAAGATGGACTTAAAGGCCAGTTCTAGAACTCGACCCTACTTTCGCAGCGGTTGCTCTCGATTACGCGACCAACGAAGCGCATTCCGCCTCGATTTCCGGAAGCGTGGCGCGGCGAGGATTTCACTCACCACGCCTCCATGCGACTATCGCATCCACTCAAGCAACGTCATACTCCGATCGACACACAACTGATCCATAAAATATCCACCCGTCAGTCATGCGTTTTCGCAGCCGGAGCTTGGATTGCGCGAGCGATCGCGCACGATTCCTGGTGGCCCTGTTAAGAGGCAGGATTTTCCTCCATGACCGAATAAGCGAGCATATGACACACGAACATATGAACGTCCTCGATACGTCCCATGTGCGGCTCGGCCGCGAGGATGTTCAACTGTACTTCCTGTCCCAGGCGTCCGCCGTCTCGTCCTGTCAGTCCGATTGTGCGGCATCCGGTTTCGTTGGCGTACTTCGCTGCCTGGACGACGTTTGGCGAGTTGCCTGAGGCGCTGATGGCGATAACCAAATCACCCGCAACCGCAAAGTTCTTCAGTTGCTCCTCGAACACAACGTCGTAGCCCACGTCGTTCGCGTATGCGGTGATGGTCCCGATGTTGTCCGTTAGGGCCAGGACGCGGAAGCGGCGCGCACGCTGATAACTGGCTCCCTTCACGAGATCGGTCGCGAAGTGCGACGCCGTGAAAGCGCTGCCGCCATTGCCACAGACAAATATCTGCCGGCCCTCATCGCGCGACGCGCGCAGCCACTGCGCGGCAGTCTCGACGGCGTGCAAATCAAGCGCAGTCAGAACCGATTCAAGGCGTTGTCGGTAGGATGCAAAGTAGCTCATTGTCTCGTCTCCTGATTGCTTGCCCTCAATACGTCTTCTGGGGTAGCGGTGCCGGTGCCGGGCCGCATGATTGTGATAGAGGCGACCAGGTTGCCAAAGTGAGCCGCCTCAACCGGATCGCCGGTGAGCCGCAACACCAACGCTGCGCCCGCGCTAAAACTGTCTCCCGCGCCGCAAATATCTACGGGCGCCGGCACGCTCCTCGCCGGCACGAGCGTTATGCCGTTCGCACCGACGACCGAAACGCCGCGCGGCCCGTGTGTGACCATCAACGAGCCATATCCGATCTGCCCGCGGAGCTTCTCGTAATCGGTCTCCACACGGAGACGAACGCAGGCCTGTGCCGCCTCGTCCTCATTCAGCTTGACGAGGACATTGCAGAAGAGTTCGCCGCGCGCGCGCGAATCAACGAAGACCACCGTGTCCGGGTGGCTGGCAGCGAAGCGGGAAATCGCGTCGCGCAACCGCGCGGTCACTACTCCGCCGGCATCAATCTCCATTTGATCCGAGACAAGGACGACGTCGAACTGCGGCGCGAACCGCTCGAAACGTTCAACGAGCTGCGATGTCACGTCTTCCGGCAAATCGCGAGGAGTCAGGTAGTCCACACGCGGCAGATCCTCGACGCCGTTCGAACGATTAATGAGCTTCGTGTAAGTGAACGTCAAGCCCGTCGGATTACGGACCAACGCGGCATGCTCGATACGGCGGGCGTCGAGAGCGCGTTCCAGCTCAAATCCGTGTCCATCATCGCCAACGACACCCAGAACAGCGACGCGTCCCACACCGAGCGCCGCCAAGTTCGATGCAACCGTGCCGGCGGCTCCCGGAGTCCGCTCGTATTCGACAACGGCCACTCGCGGGATGGATGTCTCCCGGGACGCCTCCGCGAGTAGCGGCTCGTAGTAGCACCAGCGGTCGAGACAGACATCGCCCACGACGAGCGCCGACAGCTTGGGCGCAGAGGTGATGATTTCTTCGATCGTCACGCCTGTTCTCCAATCGCGCGCCAGAGGGCCGGAAACGTTGCCCGATGGTCGCCGCTGAAATAGTAGCTGTGTCCGCCGTCGGCGACGGTGCGGATCAGAATCGTCTTGCGCGGGCGGAAATAGTAAGCGGGCTCGGACTTCGGCAACTCATTGCGGAAGTCGCCGGCGATCGGCATCAGGTCGAAGACGGCCGTCGTGAAGTTGCGAATCTGCCGGCCTTCCTGATGCGCCACATTCCGAGCCATCGACAGTGCTTTCAGGTAGACTTCCGGAGCCATCACCGCAGAGCCGAAACTCAGCATCAACCCGCCTTCCAGGCTTTCTACCGAATTGGCGAAGATCAGGAAGTCGCGATAACTGGCAGCGCCCAGTGCAGCGCCGTCGCAGTTCGGATGCTCGTGGATGATATCGTAGCCAATGCCTACGTGCACGGTCGCCGGCACGCCGCAGCGATACGCGGCCGCGAGCACGCTCAAGTCACGGTACGGGAAGTCGCCGCTGAGAATTGCACTGCCAACCGTCTCTCCAAACCCGCGGTCATCGCACTCGCGCAGCAGGTCGTTCAGCCTTCCGGTCTCCTGCCACAGTCCGAATTCTCCAGAGCGGATGTAGCGCCCCACGCTCTCGGTGGTTTTTCCGATCAGGGCTAATTCGAAGTCGTGGATCGCGCAGGCTCCGTTCATCGCGATATGCGAGATGAGCCCGCGCTCCATCAGATCGATGATGTGGCGATTGACGCCCGCGCGGAGCAGGTGCCCGCCAAACATCAGGATGCGGGCGGCGCCAGTCTCTCGAGCGCGACGGAGCCGTTCCGCAAGGGCGGGCAAGTCTGCGTGCTGATATGGCGGTGTGGGGTCGTCCAGCTTGAGCCAATTGCCAAGCTCCAAATCGTGACACCGTTCCGCAAGCGGCTTCAAGATGAGCCGGCTGCGATCGAACATACGGTAGTGGGAACTCATGACGCGATGATCCTTTCCAGCAGTTTCGCTTGATTCAGATAGTTCGGGACGATGTAGTCGGCACCCGCTCCGGCTAACCGATTGCGCTTCCATTCGTCCACCACAAGGCAATCGCCTTCGTCCGTGGCCACGCCGACCGCGATGCCTCCGACAGCCTTGATGTTTTCAATTTCAACAAAGCCGTCGCCGAAGCCCAGGATCTCGGTGCCGTGACATTCGGAGCGAGAGAGAATCCGCTCGATCAGAATCCGTTTCGAGAAACTCTTGTAGTCGTCCTGCGCTCCATAAACGCCGCCATCGAAGAACTCCGTCACGCCGAGCAGGTCCGCCTCTTGCCGCATGTACTCTTCGTCCGTCCCGCTGGCCAAATACAGACGCATTCCTCGCTTGCGGAGCGCCTGGAGCAGCTCAATCGAACCCGGCACCAGATACTTCTCCGGCTTCACCCGCCCGGAGCGCCGTTCATTCAGGCGGTGCGCAATCCGCTTGTGCAGGAGTCCCAGGTACTTGTGCTTGTATGCAAGCGGCGTCTCCGGCACACCGCCGCGCCGTTCCACCTGCGCTGCAAGCTCGATCATTTGATAGATGGTCTGCTTGCCGGTCAGGCGATCCACAAACTCTCGCACGATCGAGTGCAATTCGGCCTCGCTCTCACCGCTTTTGAGCGCTGCCAATTCGGCGACCATCATCGGCACCATCACGCCTGCCCATCCGGCGCGCAGAAGCGAGAGGGTCCCGTCGAAATCGAAGAGCGCGACTTTCGGAGCGCCGTACGCCTCGGGATGGAGCGTTTCGATGGTCGGTATGGTAAAGCCCATTTTCTTCTCCGAGGCAGGGACATCCCGAAGCTCTAAAGGACAAAGTTCCTTCGCGTGGTTAACAAGACCAACCATGGTGGTATCCGCACTCCTCCAATTCCAAAAGGTTAACCTCTACTCGGCTGATATGTCAACAATTAACTAAATAGCACATAAGGCAAGTTATTGTTTATCAACGGTATATTTAATCACAGATGGCGAAGAAAACGAATGATATATCTAGCATTCCGAGAGGCGTTGACCGGCAATGTGCGTATGGGGATGCAATTAAAGACAGTTGAGCGTGGGGGTTTTTCCATCCCGTTCTCTCTGGAAGTGACCTTGCCCGCGCAAAACG
>PLOG01000002.1:3701-4112 GCA_003142935.1 Acidobacteriaceae bacterium | reverse complement strand
TCAATCCGCCGCCGAAGCCTTCGCCGCGCCGCGCATTGACGATGTTGTGCCCGCCGCTGCGCTGCCCGGAGGCGAGATCGAGTTGACCGGTGCGAATCTTGGTCCGCTCGGCCCAGTTCTGCCCACCGTTCTGGTCGATGGCCTGCCCGCGCAAGTGCTCATGAGCCGGCCCTCGCGCCTGGCCTTTCACGTTCCCGACCAGGCCACCACTGGCATGGTCACGGTGAGCAACTCCGCTGGCTCAGGCAACGCCGCACCCCTACGTGTCGCACGCCAGCTCTCCGATGGTCTGCACCCCGTCACCAACCCGGTTGTCAGCCGCTCGGGCATGATCTACGCCACCATCTCCGGCCAGCGCGGCAAGCAGACCCCGGTTTCCATCGTGCGCGTCAGCCCCGACGGCCGCGGAAC
>PLOG01000002.1:0-3670 GCA_003142935.1 Acidobacteriaceae bacterium | reverse complement strand
GCCACCGGCGCGGCCTTCGACGCCGACGGCAACCTCTTCGTCGGCGACCGCAGCGGCACCATTTTCAAGATCAATCCCGAGCGCCAGATCTTCGTCTACGCTACCCTCGAGCCCAGCATCGCGGCCTATCACCTCGCCCTCGACGCCGCAGGCACGCTCTACGTCACCGGTCCTACGCTTTCTTCCAACGACGCCATCTGGGCCATCGACACGCACGGCGAAGCCCGCCCCTGGTTCCGCGGCATCGGCCGTCCGCAAGGCCTGGCGCTCGACCGGGATGGTAACGTCTACCTGTCCGCCTGCCTCCACGGCCAACGCGGCCTGGTACGCATCACCCCGCATGGCCAAGCCACTCTCGTGCTCTCCGGCGCAAACCTAGTCGGACTGGCCTTCTCCCCCCTCGGAACCGCCATCCTCGCCACCAGCGAAGCCGTTTATGATGTGGACTTGGGAGTCGAAGGCCTGAACTTGTTTTGACAGTAGGAGTGCGAAGATGAGCGAAATGTACAACCCGGCGCACCCTGGCGAACTATTACAGGAATGGCTTGAAGGATTGAACGTAACTGTAACCGGCTTCGCCAAGCACATCGGAGTATCGCGCGTCACGCTCTCTCGTATAGCGAATGGCAAAGCGTCCATTACCGCAGATATGGCATTGCGATTTTCAGCGGCATTCGGTGATCGTCCCGCAATATGGATGGCCCTGCAGACGCAGTATGACTTATGGCAAGCAAGCCGCAAAGAAATGCCCAAGATCAAGAAGTATCCCATCGCTGCATAATTGAGGTTTATCGTCTTCCAGGTCTCAAAAACGAGACCAGGGCCACCCATCTATTTTGGGTTGGTCAGGCATGGGCCACCCGCCTATAGATGCAAATCCGGAATGGAGCCTGTTAAGCGAGCAGGAGCAAGTCGCGCTAATTCATTTCGTACAACAAGTATCTTGGGCCGCACTTCGCTCTCATTGGCTAATCCGAGCAATTCATAGCCGAATGTCAACAGGTCAATGAGGCAGCAGTTCACGAACGGCAGGAAGGATTTACCTTGTGGGTCGAGGTCTGGATCAATAAACCGAACAACCACTCCATTTTCCTCATACTCGTAATACCGTTGCAAGCAGGCAGCGTTTGCGTGTGCAAAGTCGCATAGAAAGCTGTAGTTGTCTCTGGCATCTGCATATTTTGAGTTGGAGGATTGATAGTATTCATATTCCTTAACTGCTTCAGGAATGTACACCGGTGTTGGGCAATCGATTGAAGGTGTCGTCGGCGGGATTCCAGCATACTTGGTGCCGTGTATTCTATTCCAAAGACTTCCCTGCGTAACCTTTGTAAGCAGTTTCCAAGCCTCTTCCCAATCTTGCCATTTGAACTGATCAGTAAACTTACTTGTTAGGAAACAGCTCAGAGCGGCCCATTCAAATACGTGACGGCAAACTGGGGCGGAAGCGGCAACGTTCTCCGCTTCTGCGAGCTGAACCAAACCGGCAAGAATCTTCTGAATATGTGCAATCAAAGAAAACTCAAAAATTTTAATACCCCATTGCACCAATTCTTCCTTCTTGGGTTCTTCCGGGTTCCCAAATGGTATGCGGAGCGTGGGCAGGGAAATGGCCCGCAAGCTGCCCGTCACGATTTTTAGCGTTCTAATTCCCTGCATGCTTGCATTATAGATTCTTACTGTTTCATTCGTAAAAAAGAATTCTTCAACAAATCCACGCACCCGGGTATCCCACCCTCGACTCGTTTTTTTTTGCGGCCAGTGCGGGATAGCATGATTTCAGCATCATATGAACGCAGAATTTCTTTTATCTGCAACAATCCCAGGCCTTAAAATAGAGTGTCTGGGCAACCGGCTGGCATTGACGCTCTATCCAGAAATCAAAGACTCTGCAAGAGGCTCCCTATGCTGTTGGACGGAAAGATTTCCTTTATACTGCTTGTCGCGAGTGCGCTACTCATGTCCAGTTGTGGCGGAAGTTCGACCGGTGGTGGCACCACTCCCCCACCACCGCCCAGTACCGCCAATGAATGGGCCTGGATGAGCGGTAGCAGCACGGCAGGAGCAGCGGGCGTCTATGGCGCATTGGGCGTCGCCTCCGCAAGCAATGTCCCTGGAGCACGGAACAATGCTGTTAGCTGGACAGATTCAAGTGGTAATCTTTGGCTCTTTGGAGGCTGGGGCGGTTCGCTGGGGACGACTGGCTTACTCAACGATCTTTGGAAGTTCAGCCCCACAACCAAAGAATGGACATGGGTGAGTGGGAGCAACACGCCGGGTGCAATCGGATTCTACGGCACGCAAGGTGTCGCCTCCGCCAGCAACGTTCCCGGAGCGCGGTTTTTGTCCGTTAGCTGGATTGACAGCAGCGGCAATCTCTGGCTATTTGGTGGCGAAGGCTACGGCCCAACCGGAGTAAATGGTGACCTGAGCGACCTCTGGGAGTTCAACCCTACTGCGAAAACCTGGACATGGGTCAGCGGAAGCAGCACTGCCAATTCCAAAGGCGTCTACGGCACGCTAGGTGTCGCCTCCGCCAGCAACGTTCCTGGAGCGCGGTTTGAGTCCGTTAGCTGGATTGACAGTCATGGCAACTTCTGGCTATTCGGCGGTGATGGCTATGATTCAACCGGGGCAGACGGCTTCCTTAACGATCTCTGGGAATTCGACCCAACAACCAAGGAATGGACTTGGATAAGCGGAAGCAGTACGGTAAACGCATCTGGCATCTATGGCACACAGGGCGTGCCCGCCATCACCAATGTTCCGGGAAACCGATTCGGCGCTATCAATTGGATTGACAGCAGTGGCAATTTTTGGCTCTTCGGTGGTGCTGGCGAATATTCAAACGGGTACCTAGCCGGCCTCAACGATCTCTGGGAATTCAACCCAACAACCAAGGTATGGACCTGGATGAGCGGTAACAGTATGGTAAACGCATCTGGCATCTATGGCACACAGGGTGTGCCCGCCATCACCAATGTTCCGGGAAACCGGTCCTTCGCCATCAGTTGGATTGACACCAATGGCAATCTCTGGCTCTTCGGTGGACTTGGCGTAGATTCAACAGACACGATTGGCGTTCTTAACGACCTCTGGCGTTACCAACCCTAGGCAGACGGTACACTGACGATGAAAGCTATAAATCTTTAACTGAAAACTGAGAACTGTGAACTGACAACTGCCCTATGAAAAGCGAAATCATCGCCGTCGGCTCCGAGATGCTCACCCCCTTTCGTCAGGACACCAACTCCCTCTACCTGACGGAAAAGTTCAACGAACTGGGCGTCACCGTCGCCTTCAAGACCATCGTCGGCGACCGCAAAAAAGACCTGGTAAACGCCATCGCCGCCGCACTCAGCCGCGCTGACATTGTGGTTCTGATGGGCGGACTCGGCCCCACGGAAGACGACCTCACGCGCGAGGCCGTGGCCGAAACTCTCTCGCTCACCCTGCGTCGCAACGCCGCCCAGGTGGCGGCTCTGGCCGCGCGCGCTGCCACATGGCGAATGCCCATGCCCGAAAACAATCTCAAGCAGGCCGACCTGCTCGAAGGCGCAACCCTGTTGCCCAACCCCAACGGCAGTGCTCCCGGACAGTGGCTCGACATCACGTGGCAAAACTATCGCAAGCTGCTCATGCTCGTTCCCGGCCCGCCTCACGAGTGCCG
>PLOG01000074.1 GCA_003142935.1 Acidobacteriaceae bacterium | reverse complement strand
CGATCATTGCACTTTATCCGGTCATCACGATTGTGGTTTCGCTGCTGCTGTACCACCGGCTACCGACTTTCCGAACTTTCCTCGGTTTCGTCATCGCGATCGCAGCCATACTCTTGATTGTACTGTCAGAGATATCTCAGAAGCCGAGCGATACGCTGACTTTGGAGACAAGCTGATCGTTCCCGGCGTGATTTATGCCTCTATTCAATCTATCTTGCGACGATCTTGCGTGGTGCAGCGGCGGAATCACGTACTACGAGGGTCGGTATTAGACGCCGTATCTCTCCCTTCGGCCGCTTCAGCCGCATCATTTTGCTAAGCATTTCAAAGGCGAGTTTACCGAGTTCCTGGCGAGGTACCGCTGAGGTCGTCAGTGGTGGGCGAGCCAAACGCGCAAAGATGATGTCATCGAATCCAACGACGGAAACATCCTTTGGGACACTCATGCCGGCCTGCTCTAGTGCGCTGATTGCTCCCAGCGCTACAAGGTCGTTTGCGCAAAGAATTGCAGTTGGAACTTGTTTGCCTGCAACGAGCGTATGCACCGCTTGCATACCTCCGTCGTGTCGATAGTTGCAGGAGATGACATCCTGAATCGTTACTCCGACTGTCTTTGCCACCTTGGCCAAGGTGATGGCGTAGGCACGGGCGGAGGGGACATCCTCCGGGCCAACAATCGCAGCAAAGCGCTTGTGCCCCAGCTTCACCAGATAGCGCAATAAATCTTCAATACCTTGCGCGTAGTCTATGCGTATGCGACTGATCCACGGCCCTGGCGGGGTGGATCCCACGCTAACAATAGGGATCCGGTGCTGCACAATCTCTTCGATCACACTGTCAGGAAGTTGTGAGGTGAACACAGCGACCCCGCGGATGTTGTTGTCGATCATCTTGCGCACAGCTAAACGAGCACGCTGCTCGTCATACTCAGTATTGACCAGCTGATTCTCGAATCCGTGCTCCATCGCCAAAGCTTCGAAGGCGTGGATGATCTCCGGGAAAAAGGGGTTCGCGATCTCGGAAACAATAACTCCCAGAGCGTTAGACGAGCCCCTTGCCAAGCTGCGGGCGTGCTGATTTGGCCGGTACCCGAGCTCCTCAACAATGCTGAGAATGCGCTCGCGCGTATCCAGAGAGATTGACCGAGGCCGCCGCCCGCTGAGAACGAGTGAAACAGCGGATAAAGACACACCCGCTCGTTCTGCGACGTCTTTCATTCTTACAGCCATGCTAAAAGTATATCTCCAAACAAGCTATTCACTGGGCAAAAACGAGAGCCATGCAAAAAGGATATGGCACTCATCCAGGAATGAGATCAAACGCTTTTCTCAATAAGACCGCCCTCATCCAAAATAATGTAAGGACAGAAGCGAAAAGCGTCGCAGTCTTCTCCGCGGACCCTAGCAGTGCGTTCCGCAGCGAGCTGCAAGGGAATGATATCAGTAAGGAATTGCCATCCCCGTGGCATCAAGGGAACATCAATCACCAGATCCGCCAGAGAGGACTCCAGATGTGTGCCCACGAGCAATACCGACACACCAGCACTATGTAGGTCCGCAGCCAACTCAAGATCCTGCTCCCGCATTGTCTCATCTTGAATCCAGAGTCCAACTCTCACGCCAAGCCGAATCATTTCTTGTGAACCGTGGCGAAAGGAGCCAGTCGTTAGTGCCGTAGCAGTAGCCTTTGCGCCTTCTTCCCAAAGGAGTCTAGCCTCATGACAACTTGCCAGACTTGTGCCGCGCGCTATGAAGTACACAGGGCCGCCTGCTGCAATCCAATCGGCACTTTCAAGTTGCGCTTGCCAGAGGCCGAGCCGATCATGTGCCTGCTGTAACCCGTCTGCGATGTCCTGCCGGAGTACATCCAAATCTGTCCCGTTGCAGGTCTCCGCAATGAGGCAGCCTACGAGACCAAGCAGGGAGTACATGCTGATTGAGATCAGGTGATCGAAGGGACTATCGAGAAGGAAGGTCACATCTGACCTCTCAGCGAGCAGGCTTTCGGGTGTGTTTGTTATACCGATCAGCCTTGTCTGCGCCTGTTCGAACTTTTTCATCAATTGAACAATCTCTACGCTTTTCCCGCTCCGCGAAAGTACGATCGCACTATTGCCCAGTGGTAGATCGGTGAAATGCTGTAACTCGGACGCATCTGCGGCGATCGCAGGGTAGCCAAGCGAATTGAGCATAGAGGCAACTGCTAAGGCCGCATTCCAGCTGCTTCCCACGCCAACGACATAGGTGACGACATCCCGACTCAGCAGCGTTGCCGCCTGTTGAAGTAGCTCCTGCTTACGGGTGATCAGGCGATTCGCACATTCCGCCAGTTGAGTCGGCTCTCGAAGTATGTCTTGCAGCAACTTCGTCATTGTTTTTCCCTTCCCTTGCTCATCCTTGTTCGCTGGCCTCTAATACCGCCCGCCTCGCCCAGACTTGCAACGGCGCAGCTGTGGCCTAGCGATATGCATTGATATACGTCCTGCCCCTGCAACCATGCCCAGAGAAATCCAGCATCGAAGTTGTCGCCGGCACCGACGGTGTCCACCACAATAGAGGGCTTCTCGGCCATTTCCGAAGGACCCAACGCCCACTCGCCTTCCTTACTTGCCGCCACCACACCGTCAGCGCCACACTTCACCACAACAAGGCATCCGCTTTGCGCGAGCCTTCTCGCCGCTTCTCTAGTGTCTCTCTCGCCAGTAAGCGCAATAGCTTCAGCTTCGTTTGGGAAAAAGACATCCACTGAGGGAAGCAGCTCGACAATCCCGTCCCATCGCTCGTCCGGATCCCAATTGGTGTCGAGCGAGACGGTGACGCCGGCTGACTTCGCGTGAGGCAAAAAGTGAATCCACGCAGAGCGCAGTCCGCAAAGAAGAAAGGGACTTGCGACATGCCAGTGCCTGCAGAGCAACTCAGGCTGCAGCGGGAGATTCTCCGGAAAAACCTCGGCGATACCACCTAGGATTGTCAAGATTGCCCGGTCAGTACCTTCAGCAAGTGCAACGCCAAGACCAGTGCTGACCTGCGAATCCGTTCTGACCAAACCAGTATCTACTCCGGCTTGGTTCAGTTGCTCCAGAACATATTCTCCGAACACGTCCGTTCCAATACAGCCAAGTACGGCTATGCGCGCACCGAGCTTCGCCATCTGACATGCGAAGATGTTGGCGGACCCGCCCAGTTCGAGCGCATAGTTATCGACTAGTTGTTCTTGCTGGTGAAACTTGGGACGCACATTACCGCGGAGAATCAAGTCGACACAAAGATCGGAGGCAAGCGCAACATCAAATCGATTCTGCTGGGATTCGCGATCTTCCATGGATGTGTGAGCACCAATCAATATCGAAGTCGGCCACGCCGAAACAAACCGCCCGCTGCGACGCCGCAATCAAGCGCTTGACTCGTTGCGATTGTGGCAGAAGCGATTCTCAATGTCAAGGAAGGTCGAAAACAATGATTGAACTTGCCGGATGTGGAGAAGTTCAACCTGAAGATTATATTGGATTTGGCGGTCAAGCGGTTGACTGCTGAGTCACGCGGTCGAGTATTTTATGTACTCAAGCGCTTGACATTTCGTCGCCTCCATGCTCTACTTCGTCCTGTGAAAATTGCGAGTGTAGTTTCTTCGATTGGATGTGAGGCCCGGTCCAGCAGAGTTCCAGCTTCTGAGGCCAATTCGGACGTACGAAAGGAACCAAAATGATGTCATCTCCTCGCCGTTTGGTCATTTTCCTAGCAGTCGCTTTGCTGATCCTCTTGCCGGCTTCCTGGGTGATCGCGCAGGAAACAAATGCTACCTTGACCGGATTTGTCGTTGATTCGACCGGCGCGGTAGTTCCGGGGGCGAGAGTGACAGTCAAGAATCTAAACACTAACCTGATCCAGGTCAGCGAAACAAATACTGTAGGGGCATACTCCAGTGCCCATCTTCCGCCCGGGCATTATTCCATTTCCGTGGAGCAGTCTGGCTTTGGAAAGCAGGTCACTAACGTCACGTTGACTGTCGGGCAGCAGGCATCAGTGGACTTTCGCCTTCAAATTGGCAGCCAGGTTCAGACAGTGACGGTAAACGAGAGTGAAGAGCTCCTGAATACAAGTAATGCCGAGATTAGCAGTGTGGTATCCGAGACAACCATCAAAGAGTTGCCATTGAACGGACGCGATCCGTCCAGCTTGATTTTTTTATCGCCAGGTGTGGTAAACGTTCTGAATACGGCCGCCGGGTATACGCAGAACTCTGATTCTTTTGGCAATGAGACTGGAGTTTCAGCGGGAGGCGGGCAACAAGGCAGCACTTTTGCCTTACTTGATGGCGTACCTAACATGGACTCGTACCTTGGATTGACGGCGCCCTTTCCCAATGCCGATGCAACTGAGGAATTTCGTGCCACTACCAACAACTTCACAGCACAGTATGGATTCGCACCAGGCGCCGTGATCAACATCAGTACAAAAGCCGGCACCAATCAATTGCATGGGGGCGCTTTCGAGTTTATCCGTAATCAGGCGCTGAACGCCGCCAACTGGTTTTCGGGCGCAAAGGATACGCTGAAGCGGAACCAATTCGGCGGATTCGTTGGCGGTCCGGTTCTAAAAGACAAACTCTTCTTGTTTGCCAATTATCAGGGCACACGCCAAAGCCTTGCCGCGCAGACGAACACTGCGTATACACCAACGGCGGCCATGCTGGCCGGCGACTTCAGCGCAGTCCCAATCGCGTTGCCAACGCCCTTCCAGACAGTGAATGGGATACCTAACCAGGTCGATCCATCGCTATTTAGTACCGCTGCCGTGACGATTGCGAAAACTGCTCTGCCTCTCGGACAGGGTCCGGCAACTGGGTTAGTCACTTTTCCCGGTCCCGCATTCTTGACAAGCTTCAATGAAGGCACATTGCGGATCGATTTCGATCTCACCTCCACCCAACGCCTCTTCGCAAGGAGCTTTATTCAGGAATTTGATATTCCGGCTAAGGAGATTAAAGGCAACATTCTCGCCTGGGGCTTTAATGAAGCGAATGCAGGGAAGTACTACAACGAGGTCATCAGCCACACCTGGACGCCAACCTCAAGTTTCGCCAATGTATTGACGGCTGCCTGGACGCGCATGGCGGTTACCTCTGGCAATCAGGTATTCGACAGCTCCGGCCAACCCTTTTGTCTATCGCGCTATATCAATGTCGTTGAGCCCAGCGGTTGCTTCACCGAGGGTTTTTACGTAAGCAATGGGTTTTCAGCGCCGTGGGATGAACCCAACAACAACGCTCGCGTAATGTGGTGGCTGTCCGACGAGGCAACCCTGACTCGTGGGAAGCACATGCTTGCGGTTGGTCTCAACCTTGCCCATCAATGGGCAAATACCCAGACAGATTATCCGGCGCAACCGGGGATCAGTTTTTATGGCGAGACCACGGGTTTCGGGCTGGCCGACTTCTTGCTGGGAAACGTGGATAACGTCTTTCAAGGTGCCTTTCAAAACTCGCCTGTCAAGGGATGGCAGGTTGGAATCTATGCGCAAGATCAATATAAGCTCAACCCAAAGCTGTCCGTCAGCGCCGGTCTCCGCTGGGAACCTGATTTGGCGGCGGTCTCAATTAATAGCGGCGCTGCCTTCGTTCCGGGTCAGCAGAGTGCTCGCTACGCGATGGCGCCCACCGGCCTTGTTTTTCCAGGCGACCATGGCGTTAACGATGCTGTACGTCCCAGTGACTACAACATTTGGGAGCCGAGGGTTGGCGTCACTTGGCAGCCGCGAGGGCCAAAGACGGTTTTCCGCACAGGTTTCGGTATTTTTGTTGGCCCGATTCAGTATTCGTTCTACAACTCGGTGGTGGCAGTCCCACCGTTCAGTCCATTCTTCAATTTGAACTCCTACTCCGCTCCATTCACGGGGCCGATCAGCTTCCAGAACCCCTGGTCGGACTTTACAACTACCGGCGGGGTAAGCCCGTTCTCCACGCCTTCCTCCTTCGAGCAAAATCCAAATGTACCCGCCAGCTCAGCCGTTTTTCTCACGCCCATCAGCTTGCCAGATGTGTTCGCCAGGAATTTCCATATTCCGCGCACTCAAAGCTGGAATGTATCCGTGGAGCATCAAATAAACGCCGGCTTAATAGCGCATATTACATATGTAGGTAGCGAGACTTATCACCAGCCGGTACAGCTTGATCTTAATCCGGGGATCTTTGCCGATGGAGGCAATCGCACGAGATTCCCATTATTCTCAAATATTACCCAATACACGAGCCTGGGAACAACGTCCTACAATTCGCTTCAAGCTCAGTTGGAGATGAGTTCGTGGCATGGTCTTCAGTTTCAATCGAACTTTACTTGGAGCAAGACGCTAGATTTGTCATCGAATGGAAGCGTCTTCGGTCACGCTCTCCCCGACCCCTTCTACCCGCGCTTTAATCGTGGTATCGCAGACCAGAACATTGCAGCAGTATCCACCTCAAACTTCGTCTACACGTCTCCTGCTTTGCGCGGCCGTAGCGCAATTCTGCGCGAAGTTGCTGGATCCTGGGAAGCATCGGGAATCTACACTGTTCACACCGGACAGCCTTTTTCCATCGTGGGCGGTGACGGTAACAACAACTCCGGAGCACAACAGTACGGTGATCGCGCGGACGTTGTTCCTGGCCAGGCCCGCAATGTTCATCAAGGCAGTAAGTCGCACTGGCTCAATCAGTACTTCAATCCGGCAGCGTTTGCCATCAATGCTCCGGGAACATTCGGAACCAGTGGTAGGAATATCCTCACCGGTCCCGGCGTGCAGAGTGTCGACCTCGCACTCATGAAGAACTGGCAGGCAGCCGATCGTTACGGACTTCAGTTCCGCGTCGAAATGTTCAATGCACTCAACCACCCGAGTTTCGGCCTGCCCAGCAATGACCCAAGCTCGGGAAATCCCGGACAAATCACAGGGATCGGAGTGATCCCGCCCCGTGTCATGCAGGGCGGCTTAAAGCTGAAGTTCTGAGCTGTGGCAGTGATACCAGTAATCACGAGAGACGCGACGGTAGCCATCCAGATGACCAAAACATAGATGGCTGCCGGCTCCGAGCGAGTTTAGTAATCGCATTGATAGGGGGTAGTATTGCGCACGTGAGATTCCTGTGCGGCGAGTGACTGCTTCTGCCCTATACAAACGTGATTTGCAGCTTTCCTTTCTGCACACATGAGCTCGAGAACGATCGCAATAGCATGCTTAGGATGACCTATGACAGACGACGCAGATGAGCTTTCGGTTTCTCCCTCTTCAGTCGTCGAGATGCGCCCGCTATTGATGGAAAACTGCGCAGGAAGTCGAAGCGGCAGTTACTCGGTGCGCTCGGCGATTCGTCCGGGGTTAGATCGGCCGTACTTCATTCGCGCGATGTTTGAGATCGCCACCGGTTTGCCGGGGAAGCGATACCGTGTCCGATTCACTGCTTAAGAACCAAAAGCTTGATTTGTGGCGTTTAGGTTCGCTGAACGGACTAGCGCTTAACAAGTGTTTTTACTCGCCAACGAAAACTCTATCGACATCTCAGTGATGCACTGCCTAAGGGCAGAAGTCTGGCAAAAGTCCGCCCAATCACTCACGGGCTGAGTCGGCAGTTACTTCAAAAGCATCTGCCATTTTGAGCAAGGGGATATAGGCATGAAAATTGTCATCATCGGTGCAGGATCCGTTGCGTTTACGCCAGCAATCCTATCTGGCTTCAGCACTGACAAACGGTACAGGAATTCCACCATTGGGCTCATTGATGTCGACAAGGAGATGTTGGAACTGGTTCGCAAGTTCGCCGATCGAATCTCTCGCGAGTTTCATCAAAACTGGAAGATCGAGGCGTCCACGGACCGGCGCGACATTCTCGGCGACGCCGATTTCGTCACCACCTCGATTGGTGTAGGCGGTGTCAAAGCTTGGCAGCAAGATTTGGACATTCCCTATAAGCACGGCGTCATCCAGCCTGTCGGGGACACTTCGGGCCCCGGTGGCTTGGCTCGCGCTCTGCGTCACATACCTCTTCATGTAGAGATTGCCAAGGACATGGAGGATCTATGTCCCACCGCCACGCTATTCAACTTCACTAATCCACTTACGGCAATTACCCAGGCGGTGAATCGTCTCACAAAGATCCGCTGCGTGGGTCTGTGCATCGGTCCAGATATCACATGGTCGCACCTATGCCGCATCATCGGCGTAGATAAGGCGCAAACGACCGCGATTATCGGCGGCATCAACCACTGTCATTGGGTAATGGACCTGCGCATCCAGGGCCAGGATGCTTTCCCGCTGCTCCATGCGGCGCTTGACGAGATGCAGGGCGACTCTGGCCGCGCAGACAAATTCCGCAAAGAATTCGGAGGACTGGTGAAACGCCCCCACGAACCGAGCGCCGATCAGCCGCTTTGTACGCGCCTGTTTCACATGTTGAATGCATATCCAGGACCCGGCGATGGGCACGTGGCCGAGTTTTTTCCGCAATTGATGACACCCTTGATCGGGAATGTCGAGCACTATCAAGGTGAGGCCATCAAGTATGTGTATGAGTCCTACCCTAAACTGCGCGAGAAGATGATTGCGACTGGAACTCATGACGCGCCCATTGACACCGAGGACTTTGCCAAGGAGCTCGCTTGGGAACATACCCAGTTCCTCGATATTCTTGCCTCCCAGCAGGGCAATCTCGGGCAAGTGTTCCATGTGAATGTTCCCAACAAGGGCTACATTCACAACCTTCCGGACGAAGCCGTTGTGGAGGTTCCTGCAACGGTCGACAAAGCCGGGATCCACCCACTGGCGCTTGGAGATCTACCACTTCCGATCGTCCCTGTAATGGCACACAAACTTGCTTCCATCGATCTCATTATCGAAGCTGCAATAGAGGGGTCTCGTGAGAAAGCAATTCAAGCGATCCTCAACGATCCCCACTGCACGGATATCGATAAGGGGGCCCTACTGGTGAACGAACTCATCGAAGCTCAACTCGAATATTTGCCGCGTTTCAGAGGGGCCGCATGACCGGTGAACCGCTACAAGAAGCGGAGGTCGACGTGGCAATAACCCTTGATCCGCGCTCGACTCTCGCTTAGTCCAGCGACCAAATGTTTACTAGCTTTCTTGCTGTGGTGGATGAGGATCAAGGGAGGGACATGTTCGAAGGGCAGATATCCCGAATTGCTTTGACGAACCGACAGCTTCTTTTTCGCATGTAGACGAGATGTGCAGGTTGCTGAAGGAAAACAGGAAAGGGCAGCAGAGCGGCATGTACTCGGTGTGCTCGGCTGTGGTAGCCGAGAGTTGGACAGCAGAAGAAATGCAAGCATCCACTTGAGGCCGCAGCGCAGCACTTACACAATTACAACTTGGACAGCAGGATGCCGGGAATCTAAAAGCTCCTCCAGTGCGAGTCAACGAAGAAACCTGACGCTATCGCCGGGAGAGAATACCTATATCAAGTAAAATCAACCGTTCAATTCACAGAAAATGCTGTCTTGGACAAGAGTGGGGTGCAAGCGGGGGGTAGTGAATTTTCCGCGTGCCTGGGTGTGCCAGGATCCGTGAATCCGGATCCTGGCGGAGAGGTTTGGTTGGAAGCCCAGAATGGTTTCTCTGGGCTCCAATCGTTGGTTAGAAGACGAATTTGGCCGCAAACTGATAACGGCGCGCGGGGTTCGAGTACCCGGTAATCTGGCCGAATTGGCCGGAGGTCACAGAGGTATTCGGACCGCCCAGCACCGGGTGGTTGAGGGCGTTGAACGACTCCACGCGGCACTCGACATTGTACCGGTCCTCGGGCCCGAAGTGCGTGTTCTTGGCAAGCTGCAGGTCCAGATTCTGGTAGCTGGGGTTGTTCAGGTGGCCCATGGTGTTTGGCGCATTGCCGATTTCATAGGACAACGGCATGGAGAAAACAGAGGTGTTGAACCACTGTTTGTACGTAGGATTGGCCAGCTTTGCAGAGGTGCCCCTCCAATCCGGGCGTTGCCCTGGGCCACCGCCGAGCGTCTCCGCGGTGGTTCCGTTGTCGGCGCCGGCGATCAGGACGGGAACGCCAGTGCTCCAGTTCTCGATGCCGCTGATCTGCCATCCATTGACGACTTTGTTGACGAAGGATCCGCCGGTGTTCAGGAGCGGCTGGCCCTTGCCGAAGGGCAACAGGTAGACAAAGCTCGCCACGGCGTAGCGTCCGACGTTCTGCTCGCCAATTCCCCATTCTCCCTTGGGGTTGTACTGGTTGGCATAAGTGCTGCTGCTGGGTCCAGCAAAGCCAATCGCGGTAGCGCTATTGTCATACTCGGCTCCCTCAGTAAAGGAGATAGTAAACGTCAGCCCATGGGACATATTCTTGTCCGCACGGAAGGTGAAGGCGTTGTAGGATGAAGCCCCGCCAGGTTTGCGGCCGCTCATAACGCCCCCGTACTGCGGGTAACGGTGCTGCAGTTGGGCCAAGGACACCGTAGAACCTCCAAGACCGAGTCCCGGAAGGTAGTACGGGCTTCCCGGCCCTATCACCGATGCGAACGGGTTGGGAACCTGCTGCGAGAGCGCGCATGAGGCTGTTGATGCTCCTGGCGTGCATCCAAACGCGGCGAGCGTGTCAGGCGACAACTGATCATGAGGCTTGCTACCAGAGTTGGTGATCAGGAATCGGCCTTTGTTGGCCAAATATCCAAGCTCCATCTTGATGCCCCATGGAGCGGAGAATTGCACGTTCCCATTCCATTGAATCGAATACGGCGTGCGGTAAGAGTCAAAGTAATTTTGCGAGATGCTGTTGCCAACATCAATGCCCTGAATGCATGCCGCAGAAGCGAGGCAGCTTGCGGACTTGCCCTGCGCGGTAGCGTAGCCTGTCGGGAAAGGGGTCTGGGCCGAGGCGGGCAGCGAGGGATCGGGGCTGTAGAGAGTTGCCAACGGCGCCGTCGTCTGGTTGTCCAAACTCGAGTTGAAATTAGTTTGCACATCAAATCCATCGTCGCCCGCACCGCCCGAGGTTCCGGCGGCCTGCATGGCTGAGGGCTGGTAGACGATGCCGGCGCCGCCGCGAAGAACAATTTTTGGCGTTGCATTGTAGGCGAATCCGAAGCGCGGACCAAACCCGTCCTTTTGGATAGGGCCCTGACTGCGGCCATACTGGGCGCCAGGGGAGCCCACGATGGTCGCGGCGCCCAGCAGATTACCGCAGTACGGGCAAGTTTCGCCAGCCGTCAGATTTGAGGTAATTGTGCTGCTGGAACTCTGCAGCGGAGAGACAGCGGTGGGATTCCAGAAGGATAACTGGTTGCTTTGCTCTTTGCGTGGGATCTCGAAATCGTAACGGAGCCCGATATTCAGAGTTAGCTTGGGAGAGACCTTCCAGTCATCCTGCCCGTAGAAGGCAACGTACTGGCTGGTGGAGATGTAGTACGGATCGTCGGTGATATAGCCGGATTGCGGCAGGCCGAGCAGCAACGATGCGAGAGAGAAACCGGTGCTGCCATCGTAGCTCTGCGGCATCTGGCGCGTCCAACTGTCGTCGGAGTAGAACGAGCCGGAAGGATAAGTGAACTGATAGAAGTTGGTGCGCAGCGTACGGAACTCGCCGCCCACCTTGAAGCTGTGCCCGCCGGCGATCCTGATCAGGCTAGCGTTGATGCTTTGCGCCAACGGATCTTGCTGCAGCCCTGTATAGCCCAGCGTTCCAAGATCGGAGAAGCCGCCGTTGTTGGCGCCGCCAAAGTTGAAGTGCGGGAAGATCTCCATCTGCTTCCCCGCTTGCGCAACAAAGCCCGAATCGAACCCCAGCTTGCCGGGATCGAAGGTTCCTGCCACGGGCACTTCGTTAGCGGTTTGCTTGGAGTACCCATAGCGGAACTCGCCCAACAGCTTGGGTGAGAAGGTCACGGTGTTGTTGAACGAACCACTGTAGGTGAATCCATGGATGTCGCCGTTGTAGCCGCCGTTTGAGGCTGCATTGTTATAGTCGCTGAAATAGTTGTTGTGCTCCTCGTTCATCGAGTAGCGCAGGAACGAATGCCATTTTTGCGTCACGTTCACGTCCTCGCGCGAATCGAAGTGCCAGGACTTGTAGCTTGTGTTCGAGTTGATCTGGTAGTTATTGTTCCCGACGGCGGCGCCCGCAATGTTAGGCGCCGGGAAATACGACAGCGCCGCCTTCGCTACGGATGAAATGCGGGCCGAAGGAATGACGTTGTATTTGCCGCCAGTGATGAACGGCTGGCGCACATAGACTCCCTGAGCATTCTTGGCCACTGTGTCGGGGTCATAGAGGACCGGCGTCGTCGAGCCAAACAAGCTGGTGAAGTCGCCGTTTGAGAAGTCCGAGATGTCGGTGGGAACCATGTCGGACTCGTAAGCGCCCCCCAGCTGATTTTCATACTCATAGTCGAAGAAGAAGAACGCCCGGTTCTTGATGATCGGTCCGCCCACCGAGCCACCAGACTGAGACTGGCTCATATCGGGCTTGGAGCCTGTATTCTGGACGCCCGGCGCACCAAACGGAATGGCATCGAGCGAACCCTGCTGGAGGAACTCAAAGTAGCTGCCGTGGAACTGGTTGCTGCCGCTCTTGGTAATCAGGCTGACTGTGCCGCCGGAGAAGCGGCCGTACTCGGCTGGCAGCACGCTCGTCTGCACGTTCACTTCCTGCACCGAGTCCTCGACCGGCATGTAAGTGCTGATATTGTTTCCGACGTTGTTCTCCGGCGTGATGTTTGTCATGCCGTCGATCAGTTGCTCGTTATTGGAATTGCGGCTGCCGCCGATGTGCGGCGTAGACCCACTTCCCTCGTTGTTCACGCCCGGAACCAGCATCGCAAAATCGAAGATGTTGCGGCCGTTATCCGGCAGTTCAAGTATCGTCTCGGTCTGAATCGTCTCGCCCAGGCTCGATGTATCTATGTCGAGACTCTGCGCCGAGGTGTTCACCTCAATGGTTTCGGTCACGGCACCGAGCTCAAGCTTGAAATTCACCGGACGTGTTTCGGTGACCTGCACCAGAATATTGTTCTGTTGGGCCACTTTGAAGCCATGGGCTTCCGCAGAGACGCTGTAGACGCCCGGATCGACAAATGGAACGTTGAAGCGGCCGCCGGAGTCGGTCGTCATTTTATGCGTAGTATTCGTCGTAGTCTGGACGATGGTGATGGAAGCGCCCGGAATCGCCGCGCCAGTGTTGTCGGTGACTAGACCTTCTATGGTTCCGGTGGGCGTCTGCGCCATAGCGAAGACCCCGAGACAGGCGATTGCGATTAGGCAAATGGCCCAGCGAATATTCTTCATACAGCCTCCTTCATTCATGCAGCCACCTGGAATGCCTGATTTCGCAGGCATAGTGCAGGGTACGGCCTTGAGTTGGTTCGCGATGGGATTCGGGCCCATCTATGAGACGTCTCATTATGATTCAACATGAGACGTCTCATGCGGATGGAAAAACTTATACACTTGCCAGATATTCGTTGTCAAATCATTTTTTCTATTATGCGCCGGGTATGCTTAAATTGTCTCGATGGTCCATTGCCTCAGTTCGCAGCCAACAACTCGCACGCAGGTGTGGTTTGCCTTTGTGCTCGCTGGGTTTTGTTTGTTTTTTTGCTGTCCCGGTGGAGTGGCGCAGTCCCACCCCAATTGTCACGGCCCTGAGCCTCTGCAAGCTGCAACTCGCAATCAACCCACCGCCAGGAACTGGGCCGCATTGGGCGGCTGGTTTGGAGAGCACCACCAATTTGCCTGTGCCATTC
Organism: Acidobacteriaceae bacterium; assembly: GCA_003142935.1. Classification (GTDB taxonomy): domain Bacteria; phylum Acidobacteriota; class Terriglobia; order Terriglobales; family Acidobacteriaceae; genus Telmatobacter. The sequence continues at coordinate 32,819 of PLOG01000074.1, read as the reverse complement.
CGGCCTTTCGGGAGGCGTTGCGTGTGGATCCCGGTTCAGCCAGCCTTCACTACTACCTGGGCCTGGCGCTCCTCTCATCCGGCAAATCCGACGAAGCCCTCGTGGAGCTCAAACGCTCCATCGAGTTGGATCCAAGTCAATTTCAACCTCGTCTTTTAGCGGGTGTAATCCTGAATGAGTCAGGCCAGCGCGGCGAAGCGGAAGCATCATGGGAAGCCGCACTGCGCATCGATCCAGCTTCGACGATTGCCATCGATTGGCTGGCGAAAGCACGGATCGACGACGGCCAGTTTGAGGCAGCTATCGATCTTCTGCTGTCGGCTCCACGGGACGAGGAGCTAACGCTCGATCTGGCCCTGGCCTATTCCCGAGCCGGCTTCTTCGACAAGGCAGCGGACACGTTGAGCACCGCACTGGAAAGGGCCCCAGGAGATCTGCACCTGACCTCCGCGCTGGCAACGGTTTATGTACAATCCCACCGCTACCAGGATGCAACCAGCAAGCTGCAAGCGGCCTTGCAACTCCATCCCCGCGATCCAGCTACTGAGTTGCTTTACCTGGAGCTGCTGGTGATGCAAGGCGACGACGCGACCGCGCGTCCACTTGCACAGCGGATGCTGGCGGCAAACCCTAACAGCTTCGATGCGCTTTATCTTTTCGGCATTCTGGAGAACGACGCACAGGAATACGCATCGGCCATCGAGCATCTCAAGGCCGCCGTCGCGATGAATCCCAATCACTACAACGCGCGTTACAACCTTGGCTTGGCGTACTCACGCCTGCAACAGAATGAAGCCGCCCGCGAGCAGTTCGAGAAGGCCGTGGCTCTGGATCCGACGCAAGCTGAAGCCCATTTTCATCTGGCACAGGTTCTTCGATCCCTAGGCCAGGCCGATCGGGCTCAGGAGCAGCTCAAACTCTTCCAGGAATGCCAGCAAGCCACCGTCAAACTGGCCCTCGGCCAGACCAAAGCGGGCCAAGCTGCACAGGCGTTGAAAGACGGCCATGCCGATCAGGCAGCCGCACTTTACCGCGAAGCGGTCGAAGCACAGCCACAGAACGCCAATTTTGAATACGACCTGGCGAAGGCGCTGGAAGCGATCGGCGATCCGGTTCAGGAGCGCGCCGCGTTGGAAAAGGCAATCACGCTCAAGCCCGGCTTTGCGGCCGCTGAGAATCAACTGGGATTAATCGAGGCTCGCTCCGGTGACACCGCCGCGGCCGAGCAGCATTTCCGCAGTTCTCTGGCGGCTGTCCCGCGCTTTGCCGAAGCCTTAAACAACCTTGGCACTTTGCTTGGCCAGGAGAGTCGCGACACGGAGGCCGAAGTCCTCTTCCGTTCAGCGGCGTCAGCCAACCCTCGCTATACCCAGGCCTGGGTCAACCTGGCGGCAACACTCGCCAGTCAGTCCCGATTCTCTGAAGCACAGGACGCCGTCGAAAACGCACTCAAGACTGCTCCGCAGGACCCCGATGCCTTGCGGCTTCAACAGATGCTTGCAAAGGCCGGAGGCACCTCTTCTCCATCCCCGCACACCTCACCCGGTCAGTCCTCCAGCCGGGTTCCCCATTAGCGCCGTGAAGCCGAATCGCTCGCAAACTCTCTGGTCGCGCCGCCGCCTGCTAAGGGACGGCTCTCTGGCTGCTGTTCCCATCTTGTCTTCCGGATGGCTCGACGCCGACCAGGTTGCAGCGCCCGCCTCGGCGCCATTCTCCCGATTCACGGATGTGGGGACACAATCCGGCCTTACCCAGCCAATGGTTTACGGAACCCCAGGCCAGGTCACTTACATTGTGGAATCAATGGGCGGCGGTTGCGCTTTCATCGACTACGACAATGACGGCTGGATGGACCTGTTTCTCCTCGGCGGCCGAACCCTTGATGGAACACCGCCCGGCTCTGGCAACCGCCTCTACCACAACAATCGTGACGGCAGCTTTACCGATGTCACGGCCGAAGCCGGCCTCGCCGACCCAGGTTGGGCAGTTGGGGTGTGCATTGGCGACTACGATAATGACGGGTTTGAAGATCTGTTCCTGACCTACTACGGTCACAACCGGCTTTACCACAATAACGGCGACGGCACATTTACCGATGTGACATCGAAGGCAGGACTGCTGCATATAGGCAACCGGTTCGGGGCCGGATGCACTTTCCTGGACTACGACCGCGACAGCCACCTGGACCTGTTTGTCTCGAACTACGTGGACTTCGACCTGGCCACCGCACCAAAACCAAGCACACTGGTGGCTACCTGCTCCTACCAGGGAGTTGCCGTTTACTGCGGACCGCGCGGACTGCCTCTCCCCGTGCACGCTTTGTACCACAACAACGGTGATGGGACCTTTACCGATGTGTCGAGGGCCTCCGGAATCGACTCGGTGCGGACATCCTACGGACTTACCGCGGTGGCTTTGGATATTGATGAAGACGGCTGGCCTGACATCTACGTCGCCGCCGACTCCACGCCCAGCCTGCTCTTCATGAACAATCGCGACGGCACCTTCCGCGAAGAAGCATTGCTGCGCGGCCTGGCTGTCTCCGGCGATGGACAGGCAATGGCCGGCATGGGCATTGCCCCTGGCGACTACGATCTCGACGGCCACCTGGATATCTTCACCACTCACTATCAGGTGCAGTCCAGCGGCCTCTACCACTCCACCGGCAAAGGCGATTTCGATGACGTCTCAACCACCGCCGGTGTCGGCGCCGAACGGCGATTCGTGAGTTGGGGCGCAGGAATGTTTGACCTGGACAATGACGGTTGGCCGGACATTTTCTATGTCACCGGCAACGTTTATCCAGAGTTGGAACGTGTCTTCTCCAAGTTTCCCGCACGGAGCCAGCCGATCGTCTTCCGCAACCTTGGCAACGGCAAGTTTGCCCAACTGGGCCAGGAAGCCGGACTGGCCCTGACTGCCCGCCACTGCAGCCGTGGCTGCGCTTTTGGTGACTTCGACAACGATGGCGACCTGGACATACTGGTTATGAACCAGAACGAGCCGCCTTCCCTGATTCGCAACGACGCGCCCACGGGCAACCACTGGCTCAAGGTGCGTCTGGAAGGAACAAAAAGCAACCGCAGTGGTATCGGCGCCCGCGTGCTGGTGCGCTACGGCGGCAAGGTACAGGCGCAGGAAGTCATGAGCCAGTCCAGTTATTGCTCGGTCAACGACCCAAGGCTGCACTTTGGCTTGGGGCTCGCAACAAGCGCCGACGTCGAAGTCCGCTGGCCCTCCGAGCTTGTCGAGTCGTTCAAGTCCGTAGCGGCCAACCAGCTTATTACTCTTCGGGAGGGTGTCGGGAAAGTGAAGGGCAGGCCGTTCAGATAATCGACTCAGTTCCCCGATGACCCCGTACCCATTTCCCCCCTTCCGCCATTTGATCGCCGAGGTCACCTGCGGCTTGCTCGTGGCGCCTTTCAGGGTTACTGCGCGATGCTGCTTGACCCAGTTGCCCAAGGTCTGCTCGACCACGCCCAGGCTGCGTCCCACTGCCGCCTGACTCTGGCCCGACTCAACAAGCCGTGCCGCCTCCTGCTTGAGCTCAAACGTGTCACGTCCCCACTTCGACTTCGTCGTCTTCGCTACCCTTTTCGCATTAGAACAGCTCGCTAAGGGATACGTCTTGCGGGGGCAAGGTCAGTGGAACCACCCAATTTTGCCTTTGCAACCTCTGCCGTTTACTCGCGATCTCGACTGACGACTGCAACGGCAAAGGGCGCCAAGTCCACAGCTTGGTTCCTTATTGGTTCGGTGCGAGGAGGGTTCTCACCTGATGTTGCATCGACCAACTCCACCCTCAGCCTATCGCGAGCGAAGACACGGGAGAGATCGACGGCTACGATGCGGTCGCTCGTGTTCACCAGCAGCAGCTTCTTGCCCTTCGCTGTGATCGACGCCTGCGCAGCAACATCCGGCGAGGAAGATTCCGTATCGACGAGCTTGTCCGCCGGTCCAAAGCTCCGATTGACCAGGCTCAGGACCCAGTAGTGCGCATTGGGATGCCCGGTATTTGGATTGATCATCGTGCAGGAAGGGGACTGCGTAGGAGCACCGAACATCTGGGTCATGCTAATCAGGGGAATACCAAATCGCTCCGCGATGATGAAGTTATTTGCCCAATTGCCTCCCGATGCAACCCAATAGAGAGGGTTATAGGACGAATAGGGCGAGTCGTCCGGCCCCCCACTGTCGTTGGGCTTTAAGCGGACGAATGTGCCTAGCTCGTCGATTGCGATTTTAGTTTTCGGCGATAATTCATCCCGCGTTTTCAGCAATTCACGAAGCTGCTCGCCAAAGGTGCGAACCGAGAAACCGGCTGGGCCCGCCGGATCGGTAAAAAAGCCTGCTTGCCATGTCGCAGGGTCGTTGTTGCTCGATACGTAATTGTGAACGGCGAACCATTGTACCGGCGGCGCACTCGGATTATGGTTCTTTGGGTTCAAAAAGTAAGGGGCCCAGGTTAGCTCGGCGCCAGAAATTTCAGGGCCGAAGAATTGCACGTTCGGATCGATTTTGTGAATGTTCTCCGCTACGGCATCCCAAATTCGCGTGTATTGCTCGACGTTGAGATAGTTTTCAAAATCGGGCTCGTTCAAGATACCCCAATAGTCGATTTTGAAGTGATAGCCGGATTTGTGATACCGCCCAATTTCGTCCGTGAACCCGCCTTTTGTGTACCACTCGTAGATTCGTGCCTGATATTCCGCGAATTGTTTTCCGGTTGGGTCCTTCAGCTTGTCTCCGCTGGTTCCCTCGGTATAGCTATAGAAAGTCGCCGCGGGGTCAGTAGGCACCTTGACCTCTGGGACCCTGAACATCCACCGCGGAATCGTGCCGATGTTCACATGGTGTTGACCACTTGTGTTTGCAAAATAGTCAATCACGACTGGATCCATGTACTTGAAGTTCCAGAAGGTTGCGGTAGAAGTCGGCTCCTTCAGTTCCGCCACAACCTGGTTCGGAACCGAGTACCACAACTGCAGCCGGGTGTCGTTGGTGTGCAGATTGCGAAGATCCTTTAGCAAAGCCCTGTTGAGCGGGTTACTGCGCAACGTGAGGGCATTCGCCAAGTGCTGCGTGGTGGGCACGGTGACCGAGACCCGGGAGATGTGATCCCAATGGGCGGAGACAGCGACCGTACCGGAAGGCTGGGATACAGCCAAGGGCGCGCCAATTACGGCGAGAAGAAACAAGCTTGCAATAACCAAAGCTGAACGCATCCTATTCTCTTTCTCGGTGTTGCACGCTCTGGCGTACAGTACGATGTGAGCGTCGATATGAAGCGTGCCCAAACTGCAGGAACACAATGCTCCGTTGTTCTTTATCGAGACGACTCAAATCGTGCATGAGACGTCTCAGTGTGAGTCGCAATTACTCTCTTCTCTCAAATGCCGAGAGCATAGCTCAGCATCCTTTTGTTGTCAAGTTCCTTGCGCCGTAGGATTCCCCCCCCGCATTTCCACTGGCTCGCGCCCAACCGCTATCGTCGATTTTGCGATTGTCGGGGCCGGGTGACCTGTCTACCGTTGGCTCCTCTCTTGCGCGGCGCTCAACGCGATCGTCAGCCGTTGTGGTTCTGCGACCTTAGCGCAGAGCACTATTGTTCCTTTACCGCTACGTGCTTTATCCTTCGTTGGATACTCGCCCTCGCGAAGGCGCCCGATGGACGAAACTCGACGATGCCCTCACAACGAGTTTCGGCGACAGTCGCTCCTTTCTAGGAGCCCCTAATGCATCGCCCTTCTCGATTCGCTCCAGCAAAGCTTCAGCAGCTCGATAGCCCATCTCAAAGATTGGCTGGACGACTGAGGTAATTGCCGGTTGAAAGAAATCAGCGGCGGCGATTTCATCGATCGTTGTGAAAGCGATGTCTTCAGGTGTCCGCAGACCTGCCGCGTAAATGCTGCGGAGCGCCTCCAGGGCCACGAATCCGTTGGTGCTGAACAGCGCAGATGGTCGATCGCTCCCCAGAAGCAAGCCCTTGTGGCAGGCTTCTTCAATTGCTCTGGGATCAAATGTGCTTGCCCAGATCAGTGAATCCTGCGTCTTGATACCTGCCCTTTGCAAAGCTTGGCGATACCCGCTCAGACGCTCATTCTCATGCGTCAAGTTGAGAGGTCCGGTAATGACCGCAATCCTCCGATGCCCCATCGACAAAAGGTGTGCAACGCCCATCGCCGCCGCAGCACGGTTGTCAACGCTTACTGAATCCACATTGAGCCCACGCGGCACACGGTCCAAACACAAGATGGGCGGTCCGGATTGAAGCAGTGCCAAGTTATCACCCACATTCCAATCACCGGTCGCAGACACCAGCAGAATGCCATCGACGCGCTGAGACTGGAGAATCGAAATCAACTCCAGTTCCAGCGCCGCATCTTCATCTGTGTCCACGACGATTAGGAATCGGCCGTGTTCTCTCGCGGCCAATCCGGCGCCACAGACCAGCTTTGGGAAAAACGGATTCGTGATCTCCGGAATAACGATGGCCAGCGTGTTCGTCCTGTTGGTCTTAAGGCTTCGTGCAATCAAATTCGGGCGATAGTCCAATTTCCGAATCGCTTCCAGAACCTTCTTGCGGGTGTGATCGCTCACCCGCGTAGAACCTGAGACGACATTGGATACTGTCCCTGCGGACACGCCCGCGATTTCCGCTAATTCTTTCTGTGTAGCCATAATTTAGAGATTACTGTATATCCGGAGGCCCATCAAACAAAAGGTTTGCCCATGGTTCGAGATCAGACTCGCTGCCGTACATTGCCGGAATGATACAGATGGCGAAACCGAAGCGAAACTGTGTCATGCCTTCACGGCCTTGATCCGTGTACTGCGCTGGACGAGGGATCGACTTCACCAACTCTCACAGTTCGCCCGTCAGTTCCGAACGGCTTGCCCTCCGTGGCAGCGGAAAAGCGATGAGCATCTCCAATTCGCCGCAAGTAGGCCGGATATGTTTATGAGACCGGCCCTTGTAAAGCATGTTCTCGTTGGACAATTGCGTCGCTCGGCCAGAGAAAACTTTCTGAGCAAAAAGCTCGCAAAATGATTCTTGACAAATGGAATCGAGAGAGATTAGTCTGGCTCCTGTCGTGTTTGAGTCGTCTCAATGGCCCTTGTGCGGTGCGCGCGAATGAGATGTGGTCAGGTCCTGGTAAGTGGCAACGGCAAATGATTTCGCTCACTTCATACAGATCTGGATTTTGCCAGGGAAGCATTGCAAAATGATACAAAAATTCGATTCGCAGTTCTGGATCTCCTGCATATTGCAGGGGGAACAAGTTCAAGCAGTTCCAATTGCTTGCGGCTTTTGATCGCGCTATTGCTGGTGTTCACGTTTCCGGCATTCCTGCTCGGACAGGTGGACCTCGGCACCATTGCCGATGGAATCACCGATCCCACGGGATCGGTGATTCCATCGGTTGTGGTGATGGCTACCCAGGTGGCGACCGGAGCATCGAAAAAAAGCGTATCGAATAATCTTGGTTTCTATTCGTTGCAGCAACTTCCGGTCGGGGCCTGCATCGTCAACTTCCGGAAGGCTTATGAGTCACGAGGTGACACGATGAGCTCGTTTCGGGGGAGGGACGGTTCATGACACTCACACTTCGATTGCTTGGCCCGATTCTGCGCATCTCTGCTGTTGGATTTGTGCTGGCAGTAACCGGATCCAGAGGCGGTTCCGCATCACAGCAGGGCACGCAGCAGGGGACGCCGACGGTGACAGTGACGCCGTCTTCATCGAGTATCACCGCGGCGCAAGTACTATCAGTGACGGCGACGGTGAGCGGTGGAAACGGCAAGCCGATACCGACTGGCTCGGTGACACTGGCATGCGGCGGCTACACCTCCGCAGCGGCAACTCTCAGCGGCGGCAGCGCCACGATCAGCATTCCCGCCGGGTCCCTAGCGACTGGGACGGACACACTAACAGCCAGCTACACGGGGGACAGCAACTACATTACGACCCTCGGAACCGCGTCGGTTGCTGTCACTTCGCCTCCGGTAAGCCTGGCCGTTTCTCTTGGCAACACGATTGTGGTTGTGCCGCAGGACGGAACGGCGGCACCTGTGGCGGTTACAGTGACCGCACCCAGCGGGTCGCCGAGCGTCACCGTAAGGGGCTTGCCGGCCGGCGTCACGGAGCAATTCGCAGCCGCGAATGGCGGGCCTTCCGGAACGCTGACGTTTACCGGCAGTACTTCAGCCTCGGCGGGCAGCTATGCGCCCACAGTAACGGTGACCCTGGCCGGCCAGAATGCGTCAGAGGGCTTTACGCTGGTGAGCGCAGTGGTGGCCAAAGTGGGGAATGCGACGAATACGACACTGGGCGTTAACGGCGTACTCCATCAGTTCATGTCCACCTCGATCCAGGTGGCGTCGTGGGACAACGACTTTTTCGGGACCAACACAACGGCGCGTGAAGCCACCCTGAATGCGCTCGGTCCGCAACATATCAATTTGCAGTCGGTCTCTAATGGCATTCCCATGTCTGCGGATACAGGGAATGCCAGCGACTGGAATTTCACCATCCTGGATCAGATGATGCAGCCGGTGCTGACCGTGGGAGACAAGAGTCCGTTGCTCCAAATTATCGCGCCCACGTTTATGTACGATAGCAATGGGGATATAACCACCCACCTGAACGACTTTGCGGCTTATGCAGCCAATCTGGTGCGCTATTACAACAAGGGTGGCTTCGATTGGGGCGGAACGCACTTTCAGTCGGCCAGCAGCCAGCCCATTACCTGGTGGGGCATCTTGAATGAGTTTAACAGCGGTGGGATCACCGCCAGCGATTATGTGACGATCTACAACACTGTGGTTCCCGCGATGTTGGCGGTGGACCCAACCATCAAAATCTCCGCGCTGGAGTTTAACGACTTCGGGGTGAGTTCGGGCGGAGCAGGCGATCCGATGCTGTACCTGCCTACATTCCTTGCGCCTGTGAATGCTGGGGGAGTGAACACGCAGGTTAATGGTGTTTCCATCCATCTCTATGGCGGCTGTAATCAGACGTATACGGATGCGACCCTGTTCGGCGCAGTGTCCCCGTTCGCTGCCAGCGTGAGTTATGTCTACAAGGAACTGCAGAAACGCGCTGACCTAGCCGGTGTGCCGGTCTGGGTATCCGAAAACAATGTGAACGCCGACAATGCCGCTTCGAACGGAATGAGCGTATGCAATCCCGCCCAAGAGTTTGTAATCGACCCGCGCGGGACCAGCGCCTTCTTTGCCGCATGGCGGCCCTATGTGTTCTCGCAGTTGGGCAAAGCAGGGAACCAAGCTCTCTACCAGTGGGACTACTCGGGGAACCAGCAATACGGCGAGGTGGATAGCAATGGCAGCCCCTACCTGAGTTACTGGGTGGACGGGGCGTTGTCGAGTATCTACCGCTCGACGCCGACCTCACCGGGGCCACAAATCCTTGAGCTGACCTCTACTGACACTTCGTCGGTAGAGACGCTGGCGACCAGGGGCGCCAACGGCACCGTGAATATAATGGTCGTGGACCGCGCGGTACATGCAGCCAACGACAACAACGGCAACGGCGATCCGCGCACCTTGGTGGTCGATCTCTCCAGCTTCAGTCCCTTCTCCGCCGCTAGTTTGCTCACCATCGATGCAAATACCAATGTCAGCACGGGCCCGTCGGCGGTTGGCGTCACGCCGGCCTCCCGTATAACCATCACGCTGCCTGGCTATGGTGCGGCGTTTCTGAAGTTAACGCCGTAGAAGTGGGCGAATAGCTTGATTTTGCGTGAAGGGTACAGGCTTTGGTCTAAACCACTACTGCTTTGGAAAGCGCCTTGTAAGTAGCGCTTCCCGGCGAGGCTCTGGATGAAAAGACGAACGTTCCTCACGAGTGCCGCGGCTCTCACCGCGGCTCCCCTCCTTCCCGATGCTCTGCGCGCCCAGAGCATGCCTAATCTTGACGCTATGGCCGCTCGGCCCTTCGCTTTCCCGCAGGGATTTCGCTGGGGGACCGCCACCGCCGCCTACCAGGTGGAAGGCGCGGTCCACGCCGATGGCCGCGGACCCTCCATCTGGGACACGTTCTCGCACACGCCCGGCAAGACCTTCGACGGCCAGACCGGCGACGTCGCCGACGACGAATACCACCGCTATCCCGAGGACGTCGCCCTCATGCAGCGGCTCGGCGTCACGGTGTACAGCTTCTCCATCGCCTGGCCGCGCGTCTTCCCTGAAGGGACTGGCGCTCCGAATCCCCGCGGCCTCGATTACTACAAGCGCCTTCTCGACCAGCTACGGGCCGCTGGCATCGAACCCTTCTGTACGCTCTTCCACTGGGATCTCCCCCAGGCCCTGCAGGACAAGGGCGGCTGGGCGAACCGCGCTACCAGCCACGCCTTCGCCGACTACGCAGCTTACACAGTCGATCAACTCTCCGACCGCATCACGCACTGGATGACCACGAACGAGTTCGATTCGTTCATCGACGGAGGCTATGGCGGAGGTGGCATGGCCCCCGGTCTCGATCTCCCGCGCGCCGAGCTCGCGCAGACCCGCCACAACGCCGTGCTCGCCCATGGCCTGGCCGTTCAGGCCATCCGCGCGGCAGCCCGCCGTCCAGTCCTTGTGGGATTCGTCGAAGACGTCTCCGGCGCGATGCCCGCCATCGCCGATCTGGCGCACATCCACGCTGCCGAGGTCGCCCTTCGCGAGCAGAACGCCCCCTACACGACGGTGATTCTCGAAGGCCGCTACACCGAACAGTACCTCCGCGCGCTCGGGCCCGACGCCCCGCACTTCACCCCCGAGGATCTTCGCATCATCTCCACGCCTGTCGACTTCATGGGCATCAACGTCTACACCACCCGCGAAGTTGTCGCCACCGACTCCGCGCCTGGCTACCTTTTCGTTCCTCGGCCAGCTACCTATCCCCACGCCGAATCCGACTGGCTCTACATCAATCCACAGGCCATGTACTGGACGCCGAAGCTCGTCTCCAGCATCTGGGGCGTCAAATCCCTCTACATCACCGAAAACGGCTACTCCTCCGCCGATGTCCTCCGTCCCGACGCCTGCGTCCTCGACTCCGACCGCATCATGTATCTCCGCAACTACCTGCTTCAGCTCCAGCGCGGCATCGCCGAGGGTGTGCCCGTCCGCGGCTACTTCCTCTGGAGCCTGCTCGACAACTTTGAATGGGCCCGGGGCTACAGTCAGCGCTTTGGCATCACCTACGTGGACTTCAAAACTGAAACGCGCACGCCTAAGCTCTCATTCGATTTCTACCGGAGCGTCATTAAGGAGAACGCCATCGGCTGAGCCGCGCGCGCACGGCCGCACCGCGCCGGCGCTGAATCCGGTCCCTTTGAATCCGCACCACCAGTCAGGGAATCCATCTTTAGGTATTGGTAAGCGTGATTCTCTGGCCGCCTTGTCATGGCGCTGCTGAGGAGTCAAGCTCAACTTGTGGCCACGATGTGGCCGCGGAGGGGCTTTGATGGATGGGGATGTCGAGGATGTAAAGAGCGCATCTGAACGTCGGCGGCATTGGACGACTGAAGAAAAGCGGCGGATTGTGGAGCAGGCGTTATCGTCAGGTTTGTTTGTGGCTTCGCTGGCTCGGCAGCATGGTATGAGCTCGATGCGTTCTGGTTGGCCGCTCCAGCGCTGTTGTCGGCAGAACTTCTCTGCCCCCCCACACTGACACCAAACACCAAGGCCAGTTCTGCCTGCGTGCCTTTGCCCGCCGCATAAGCAGCCAAAAACATTCGTCGCAAATCGTTATCGTAAGGTCGCGGCATATGCACCGCGAAGAAACGCAGAGCAGCCTCATAGTATCGCTGAATATGCTCTAGCGCCGGTCTGACCGTATGTATCCCGCGTTGACAGGGATCCGGACATCACAATGTAAGATTTGCAGGAGTTAACCCCTCACGTTGCTTCGCCACCGCATACATATCCGTTCGTGTCTCAGCTGCTCTGGCTCGCCTGGCTGCCGACTCCTGGGGATACAGCAAGCGCGCTGTCGGTCTGATCCGAAGTCTCCCGAAAGAGCAATGCCGCTCCAATCAATGGCGCATCTTCGCTTAGGTCCGACCTGCAAATGCGAACCTGATCGGCTACAGATTCGTAGGCTCTGTTTCGAACGAAGTCAATCAGCGGATCCAACAACAACTCGGATGGAGCATTACTGATGCCGCCACTTATGCTGATTAGGTCCACGCTGGTTATGTTGATGAGATTGACGAGCCCCATCCCGATGTACTTCACCACGTTGTCTGTCAGTTCGCGTGCTTGCGCATTTCCTTCTTGTGCCAATTGGTACACATCGTGGACTCCAACTGTGGAAGGGTTCGTGTGCAAGAGTTTATGGATTCCGGGGATTCTCTTCTTTGCATCCCGCACAATCGCCAAACCGCCGGCGTATGCTTCCAGGCAGCCGCGACGGCCACAATTGCAAAGATTACCATCGAGGTCGATAATTTGATGGCCAAACTCTCCAGCGGTGTTCAGGGCACCGTGGAAGATCTTCCCGTCAAATACCATGCCACAGCCAATACCTGTTCCGATCGTCACACTGGCTACGCTGCGAAGCCCCTTGCCTGCGCCGATCAGATACTCGGCCCAGGCGGCCGCGCGCGTATCCTGCACAATGTAAGTGGGGACGTTGAAGGCTTCCCGAATGTCCTTGACAATCTCTACATTTCGCCAAAAGAGATTGGGAGCATAAACCACCACACCATTCTTAGAATCCACCGTGCCGGGTATGCCAATACCGATGCTTGTGACGTCCTCATGCCTTAATGAGGTTCTTGCCAGAATCGCGCCAACGCCTTGAATGATGGACATGACAATCGCCCGGCTGCCGCGACCAGGCTCAGTCTTTATCGTCTCCTGCAGCAAGATCTCACCATTTTCGTCGATGACTCCGAATTTGATATTTGTCCCGCCAACATCCACGCCGACATTAAGCACCGAATTACTCCTAAATGATTACTCTCAAGCAGGTTCACGCTTAGGCGAATAAATACGTTACAGGCAGTGTCACTTCGTCCTACTTCTCACTTTGTTGTTCATAGCATGCGATCTTCTCGATTCGGGTTGTGTGCCTGCCTGCCTCAAACTCTGTGTTCAGCCAAACGTCGATGATCATTTTGGCCAACTCGATCCCTACAACTCGCGAGCCAAGGGCAAGAATGTTTGTGTCGTTGTGTTCACGGGAAAGCTTTGCGGAGTAGGGTTCGCTGCACACAACCGCTCTTATGCCCCTCACTTTGTTTGCGCTAATTGAGATGCCGACACCCGTCCCGCAAAATACCAAACCCTTTTCGCATTCGCCTCGGGCTACCGCTTCTCCCACCCGAAAGCCGAGGTCGCAATAGTCGACACGTTCCGGTCCAAACGTGCCAAAATCATGAATCTCGCAATTTTTTGCGATCAGGTAGGCCTTGATCTCTTCCTTGAATCCGAATGCCGCGTGATCTGAACCGATAGCGATCATATTGTTCTCTTGTTCCCGTTTTTCAAGCCGCACTTCTTTACAACATTGCCGTGACCAGCAGGACCAATCCCGCCAGGAAGAGCACAAACATGGCAGCAATCATGGCTCGAGTCACATAGGACGCGCCTTTGAATTCCTTCCACACAAAGACGCCCCAAATAGCCGCGATCATTGTCCCGCCCTGCCCGAGTCCGTACGCAATGGCGGGGCTAGCGGCCTTCGAGGCAATGAAATTGGACGTTATGCCGGTACCGTTGATCAATCCGCCCAATATCCCGATCAGGTGATACTTGACCGTGTTCTTGCGGAAGTAGTCGGAGTACTTGACCGTGGATCCCTTGAAAGGATGAGACATCAGATAGCTGGTGAAAACCAGATTTGAGACAAAGGATCCCGCTGAAAACACCAACACAGCGGCGTAAGGTCCGAACTTATTCCGATCGAGGTGGGCGTAGTCGATGGATATCGACCTCTGCACAAGATAGTAAAACAAACCCATCAGAATGCCGCCCACCACGGCCAGAGACACTCCTTTAGTGAGTTCGCCCGGTGCCCTTCCATTGCCTTGCTGGTTACGATAGGCCAGCGCATCCAGGATGACCGCCAGCGTGATCAGCCCAACGCCAGTAAAGATCAGTACTGGATTGCCTTTGGGCAGGGCAATGTAGTTGATGACGACACCCTCGACGAGGGCGATTCCAATACCGATTGGGAAGGCCACTGCCATCCCCGCGACGTCGATGGCGGATACAAAGAGGATGTTGGCCAGATTGAAGACAAACCCACCCAAAATGGCCCATTCATAGCTGCTCAGGCTCCCTTGCGCCAGATCGTTCAGCAGGGATCTGCCCCCGGTGCCAAACGACCCGAACGTGACGCCGACAAGCAGAGGCAGGAGCAAGTAGCCGATCGCCTGATCCCAGTAGTACAGCGGGAATCCATAGGAGCGCGGCTCCATCTTGAGCGTGTTCGCGTGCGAACCCCAGCACATCATCGTCAGCACACAGAGTGCTACGGCAATTCCGTATGAATGCACGATTACCACTGGGCGGCCTCTACCCCTTTCACGATCTCTCTTACAGCAGCAATAGCATCGCCGATGGAATAGTCTTTGTGGAAGACGCTGGATGTTCCCCCGACAAGCATGGTTGCGCCAGCCGCAACCATAGCCGGTATATGTTGAAAACTCACATTCCCATCGACCTGGACTTCGACATTGTCATGTCCGGTGGAGCTGAGCAGTGCGCTGACGTCTTTTATTTTGCGCAGCATTGCCGGAATGAGTCTTTGCCCTGCAGAGCCCGGATTTACAGTCATGATTGTGACCATGTCAATGTCGTCCATGATGTATTCCAAGTTTGTCAGGGGTGTAGCTGGATTCAGGACAATTCCAGACTTTGCTCCGTTGCCGCGAATCTGCTGCAAGGCTTTTTGAACGTCATAGGTCGCTTCGAAATGGATCGCGACGTATTCCGCTCCCGAAGCAATCGTCTTGTCGATATACCGCTCAGGCTCCACCACCATCAGGTGGCATTCCTGAGGAATGCTGCAGAGCTCTCGTGCCGTCTGCATGATGCCAAAGTTCAAGGCAAAGTTAGGAACAAACTTCCCGTCCATGATGTCAACATGCAGAAAATCTATCCCCCCGGCGCTTAGCTGCTCAATATCAGCCTCGAGATTCTTGAAGTTGGCGCACGCCAGCGATGCTTCGATTTTGACTGTTCGGTTCATAGCGGCGATTCTGTCTGTCTTCTCGACTGTCGCCATATTTCTTGTCTCCATACAGTTCCTCTAATCCTTCGGGGCAGTCGCAGCGGTTCATGGTGATGCTGTCTGCTTCCATCGTTGATCCGATCAAACTCGGTATTGCTCGAGAATGCTTGCAGACGATTTCGAGGAACGAATCTTCACGGGAACGCGTCAAATTACGGAAATAAAGCACCATCGGAAACAAGAGGTGAAGACACCAAGGAGCCGACTTCAATTCCCGGAGAGAACGGTTCAACCCCGCACCGAGCACCTGTAACAGCACTTTCCGAACTGGGTCCAGACATGTGCCTCGGGTCGGCGGGAATAAATCTCTTTGCCGTGCAATGGGAATAACTTATTTGCGCGAGTTCCTCCTTGCCTGGACTAAGACAGATCGTGAACGGTATGAGGTGCCTCAATCAACAAATAAGTGAGACGTCTCATCTACGACAATGTGATATATACTCTTTTCAGATATTCGTTGTCAAATCAGTTTTCCGCAAAAAATAGGGACCTACGCCCAAACCACCGAAAAATCCGGGAGGCAAGTTCCACAATCGTTTCCAGGGCAAACTTTCCATAATTGGCCCTAAAAGCGGAAAGTTTCGAGAGTAATCGCAGCCAAATCAGAGCAGCGCGGGCGCAGATTAATCCACCCCAAGCATCGTAAACCGGAAAGCTTCGCGTGACGGAAAAATCGGCGGTTTGGGCGTATACCCCTACCAGCGAAATCGAGCTGATCCGCGCCGAACGTTTACAGTGATCTTCACCACATGTCGAGAGGTTGATTATGTCTGCTTCCATTGTCCGTTCGATCGGTAAGTTGGGAATCATCGCCCTGTTCGCCCTTGTTCCTTTTGCAGGGGTGTCAGCGGCACAGCGAGTTGGAATCTTCGAGGGTCACCAGGATGTTGGCACGGTGCTGCACGCAGGGTCCGTGCAATACGACCGCGGCAAGCAGACTTATAAAGTGAGCGGCAGTGGCGAGAACATGTGGTTCGGCATTGACGATTTCCACTTTGTATGGAAGAAGGTGTCTGGAGACGTAGCTTTAGCCTCGAACATTGACTTTGTCGGCGCGGGCGGCAATGCGCACCGCAAGGCCGTTTTGATGATCCGCCAGACACTGGATGGAAACTCGGCTGCCGTTGACATCGCTGTTCATGGGAGCGGCCTCACGTCCCTGCAATACCGCTACCCTGCTGGCGCTGATACGCATGAAGTGGAGTCGAATGTTTTGCCTCCGAGGACTGTGAGAATCGAGAAACGCGGAGACTTCATCTACGCATTTGTTTCGGGGAAGGACGGCAAACTTCAGCCGGCCGGCGCGGCTACCAGGCTGCCGCTCAGCGGTGACTTCTACATCGGCATTGGTGTTTGCGCGCACGACAAGGATGCGGTGGAGAAGGCGGTCTTTTCCAATGTGAGGTTTGAGCAACTTTCGCCGACGGAAGGCAGGCGTATCCTGGTGAGCACGCTGGAGACGGTCACCATCGCGTCGACGGATCGTCACGTGGAATATGTTGCAGCCGCGCATTTTGAAGCGCCGAACTGGTCGCCGGACGGCAAGTTTCTGGTCTTCAACCAGGACGGTGGCCTTCGCAGGCTGGCGCTCGATGGCAGCGAGCCCGCGCCGATTTCCACCGCGCCTCAGACTCAATGCAACAACGATCACGGCATTTCGCCGGACGGTCAGTTCCTGGCGATCAGCGACTCGTCGGGCGACGACAGAAAATCGCGCGTCTATGTTGTGGCGCTTGCCGGAGGAACGCCGCGACAGATTACACGGAATGCGCCGTCGTATTGGCATGGGTGGTCGCCGGACGGCAAGACACTGGCATTCACGGGAGAGCGCGGCGGCAACTTCGACATCTACACCATCCCCGCTGCCGGTGGCCAAGAGACTCGGCTGACAACTGCTGTTGGGCTCGACGACGGACCGGAATACTCGCCTGACGGCGCATCCATCTACTTCAATTCCGAGCGCACCGGGCACATGCAGATATGGCGCATGAAACCTGACGGCTCCGAGCAGGAGCAAGTCATTTCCGACGAGAGCAACGACTGGTTTCCGCACATCTCGCCCGACAGGCAATGGATGGTATTTCTGGCTTACGAAAAGGGTGTCAACGGTCACCCGCCGGACAAGGATGTGGAACTGCGGCTAATGTCGCTCAAAGACAAGCAGGTTCACGTTTTGGCAAAGCTCTTTGGGGGACAGGGAACCATAAACGTTCCCTCCTGGTCGCCGGACAGCAAGAGACTCGCGTTTGTGAGTTATGAGTACTTACCGGAAGAGAGCGTGACCCGCAAGTAGTGGTTAACGGGCTTGTGCGGGTGAGGCTTGGCAGAAGGAAGGGGCGGCTCGTCGGAACCATATGCAATGAGTTAGCTCCCGCTACGCGGGAGCGTGGGCAAAGTTGTGGGCTGGTTTAATCTCTGGAGATGAAGTGAGTGTCCTCCGGCAAAGCCGGGGGTTCTCCCAATCAAATAGATCCCGGAAAATTAATTCTTGACAACAGATTTCTAGATAGTGTACGGTTCTGGCATCGATATTGAGGCGTCTCATTTTTCCCTCCCCTGGCTGTATCGGGGCTGGAAAGTGACATGTCTCAAATCCTCTGGAGCGCAACAGTGATGCGTCACCGGTATCGGGTATCTGCGGGCAGGCATTCGGTCAAAATGAGCCGGCCCATGGACGGTGGAGGAGGCTCAGATGGGGTCACACAGATCAATCGCATCCGGCCGTGGAAGATTCAATGAGATGTAGTCAAAAGAACAAGCTGTTCAATCGGCATTATTGGAATAGCCCGAATACCACCTTTGGTAGCGCCTATTTTGGACACGTTACCGGCGTCTCGGGATATCGCACTGGCCAGTTGGGCGCGCGCTTCACGTGGTGACGCCAATTCCAAACCGCCGGCAGCAAAACATCGCTGCCGGCGCAGTTCTGGAACCTTTACAGCCCTGAATGGGCGACTTTTGACGAAGGTCAATATTCTGGAGTTTGCATGATTCGCTTTATCCGCACTTGTGCCTGGTTAGCCGGGTTGATTTTCTTTGTAAGCGTCTTCACTGTCACAGGCTTCGCGCAGACACTTGAAAAGCTGTCTATCGACAGCGGCTGGCAGTTTCGCCAGTATGCGGCCAATGACAGCGGCAAAGTCGCTCCTGTGGCAGAGTGGCGAACCGCTACCGTACCGGGGGACGTTCACCTCGATCTGCTGCGCAACAAGCTGATTGGCGATCCGTTTTACCGCATGAATGAAGCGGAACTGCAATGGATCGAGAATGCAAGCTGGGAATACCGGACAACGGTACAGGCAAATTCGCAAATGCTCGCACACGAGCATCTCGATCTGGCTTTTGAAGGCCTCGATGCAGTGTGCGACGTCTATCTGAATGGACAGAAGATTGCGTCGCCGGACAATATGTTCCGGGAGTGGCGAACCGACGTGAAAGGCAAGCTGAAGCCCGGAGTCAATGAACTTCTGATCATTTTCCCTTCGCCGATCAAAGCGGCGGAAGAGGTCGCCGCGCAAGATCCTTGGCAGCCTCGCACCCACACGGCTCCCAAAAACTACATTAGGAAAGCGGACTATGAATACGGCTGGGATTGGGGACCCCGCTTTGTGACCAGTGGAATCTGGCGCCCGGTGTATCTTGAAATGTGGAATGAGGCGCGGATTTCAAATTTGTTTGTCGAGCAGAGGGATATCTCTGCTGCCTCAGCGCATCTGGATGTTCAGACAGAAGTGATCGCTTCGCACGGCGCTTCTGCGCATCTTACTCTTACCTACGGTTTAGGGAGTGCCACCGCGAAGGTGGAGCAGAACGTGACGCTGAATACCGGGATCAATCACTTTGATCTGCCGATTCAAGTCGATCATCCAAGCCTCTGGTATCCGGCTGGATACGGCTCTCAACCGATCTATCAGTTTCACGCACAGGTTGTTATTGATGGAAAGCCTGCGGGCGAAGCGGACGCCAAGGCCGGTCTGCGCTCGGTCGTACTGAGGCGGGACCAGGACCAGTGGGGACGCTCATTCGAGTTTGTCGTGAATGGCATCCCCGTCTTTGCGAAAGGAGCCGATGTCATTCCTTTCGATAGTTTTCCCAGTCGCGTAGCCACGGTGCAGCAACGGATTTTGCAGTCGGCAAAAGATGCCAATATGAATATGATCCGACTTTGGGGCGGCGGTTATTACGAGTCGCAACAATTCTATGATCTGTGCGACGAACTGGGATTGATGGTCTGGCAGGAGTTCATGTTCAGCAATCAGCAGCCGGGTATTTACGGCTTCAAACAACAGGTCGAGCGCGAGACTGAGTATCAGATCGAACGGCTTCGCAATCATCCCAGCATTGTGCTGTGGTCAGGAAACAACGAGATGGAGATGGAGATGGTTCGCAACTTGGATGGACGCGACAACCTACCTCCGGAAGTGCGCCTTCGCGTGTGGCAGGATTACCTGACCGAGTTCAGCGGGATTCTGGCTCGGTCCGCCGCTAGGCTCGATCCTGAGACTCCGTATTGGCCAAGTTCTCCGAGCGCAGATTATGAAGATCTGAACGACAGCTTTCAGTCAGGAGACGCCCATGATTGGAGCGTATGGCATGGAAATGCCAATTTCAACGACTTTGAGAAACACCACTGGCGATTTGTCTCCGAATACGGTTTCCAGTCTTTTCCTGAGATGAAAACCATCAAATCGTTTACCGAGCCGCAGGACCGAACCAGCATTTTAACGCCGGTCATGCTGGCGCATCAGAAGAACAGTGACGGCAACGGCATCATCCACGACTATATGCTGCGGTATTTCGGCGAGCCTAAGGACTTTGCCTCATTTCTTTATGCAAGTCAGGTTCTGCAGGCAGAAGCGGTGAAGACGGGCACCGAAGACTTCCGGCGTGAGCGGCCTCGCACGATGGGGTCTATCTTCTGGCAGCTCAATGACTGCTGGCCGGTAGCTTCATGGTCGAGCATCGATTACTACGGACGTTGGAAGGCCCTGCAATACTACGCGCGGAGATTCTATGCGCCGGTACTCGTGTCGCCGCACATCGAAGACAAATCGCTCGCGGTGTATGTCGTCTCAGACAAGACACAACCGGAGCAGGGGCAGCTTCATCTGCGGATTATGACCTTTTCGGGCCACGTTATTCGAGAGATTATGCAACCTGTGATCATTAGCCCTCTTGCGTCTAAGGTATATCTGCGCGTACCGTTCACGGAGCTTGGGAGCAACGGCCCGGACGACCTGACGACAGCTTTTGGCGCCGTCGATCTTACCGTGGATAATCAAAAGGTGTCGTCAAACGTCGTCTTCTTTTTGCCGGACAAGCAGCTTCACCTGCCACAGGTTTCGGTGAATGCTGAAATCGCGCAGGCCGGCGATGGATTCGATGTAAAGCTCAGTTCACCGGCGTTTGCGCGGGATGTCTATGTGTCCTTTGGCGATGCGGATGTCCGGTTTTCAGATAACTATTTTGACCTTTTGTCGAATGAACCGGTAACGATTCACGTTACCAGCCAGTCGAGCCTGGAAGATCTCAGACGGCAGATGAAAGTCGTTTCTCTAGTGGACGCATTTCCTGCGGTGCCCTCCGCAAAATAGATGCTGAGAAACCTGCAATTGGTTGCTGCGCGGGCTCTGATCGAGGGCATTTCTTCAGATGAGTTGGTGGCAGTGATGAGCCTGGATGGCAGTATCGTCGAGTTATCGGCCACCATCTTCGCTGGGCCAAGTATCGCCAGCGAAAGGGCGCGATCAAGCTGCATCTTCTGTTGGATCACGACGGCTAACTGCCCTCGTTCGCGGTAGTGACCGATGGCAAATATCGCGAACTGAAAGTGGCGCGGGACTTGTGTCTGGAAGCAGGTACGATTCTGGCCATCGATCGCGGCTACAACGATTACGCGTGGTTCGCGGAGCTGACGCGGGACGGGGTCTTCTTCGTCACGCGCATGAAGACCAACACGGTTTACACGACGGTCGAGGTGTGCGCGGTTCCGGAAGAGGGCAACGTACTCCGTGACCAGATCGTCTCTCTGCCCGCCCTGGACAAGGATGGCGAGGCGCCGGTCCTGTTCCGGCGGATCGAATACTGGAACGCGGAAAAACAGGACCGCCAGCCGCAAGGCAACTGGCCGAGCAGTTACCCATGCCGCTGATGTGGTAGCCGAGAGTTGGACAGCAGAAGAAATGCAAGCATCCACTTGAAGCCGCAGCGCAGCACTTACACAATTACAACTTGGACAGCAGGATGCCGGGAATCTAAAAGCTCCTCCGGTGACAGTCAACCGTTCAATTCACAGAAAATGCGGTCTTGGACAAGAGCGGGCCGTCATATAGATCTGGAGGCCACATGAATCTGGTTTAAGGTTATTACTGTACACTTACCGGATTTGAATGAGGGGGGACTCCATGTTCAAGAAGGTGGAAGCAATGCTGCCGATCTGGAAGAACTGCTTGACCTGCGTGCTCGCATTTCTGGCGCTGCCGGCAGCTCTCGAAGCGGGAACGGTAACGTCTCTTCATGAAGGGTGGGCGTTGCAATCGGCCTGCAAGATTCAGGCCACGGGCGATTCGATTGCAGCGGAGGGATTCCCAATCGAGGGCTGGTTGAAGACCGCTGTGCCCAGCACAGTGCTGGCCGCGCAGACCGCCGTGGGTCAGGTCCCCGATCCCTACTTCGGTATGAACCTTCGCCAGTTGGCCGGCACCGAGTATCCCATAGGCCAAGATTTTTCCAATCTATCCATGCCGCAGGATAGCCCCTATCACTGTGGCTGGTGGTATCGCAAGGAGTTTGCGGCTCCTAACGCATCCGCGAATGAAGCACGATTCTGGCTGCACTTCGGCGGCATCAATTATCGCGCCGATATTTGGCTCAACGGCCGCAAGATTGAGAGTTCGGCAACCGTTGCCGGAGCGTATCGCACTTATGACTTCGATGTGACCGAATTTCTGAGGCCCGGCAAGACCAACGTACTGGCGGTGGAGACCTTTGCCCCCACTGAAAAGGATTTGGGCATCAATTGGGTGGATTGGAATCCGTGCCCACCGGATAAAGACATGGGCCTGTGGGGCCCCGTCGACCTGGTTGCGACCGGCCCGGTGACAGTGCGATCGCCGTTGGCGGTCACGCACTTTACTGACAGCGCACTCAGCACCGCGGAGTTGACGGTGTATGCCGAGTTGCGCAACGGCAGCGATCACAACGTCAAAGGTCTGGTCGCCGGCTCCGCAGCGGGGATCCATTTTCAGCAAACGGTTGAGCTTTCGGCGCATGAAGACCGGACTGTCGTTTTTTCTCCCGAGCAGTTCTCCCAACTGCGCATGCGCGATCCCAAGCCGTGGTGGCCCTACCAGATGGGTGAGCCGCATCTGGAGCGCCTCTCGATAAGCTTTGCCACTCAAGGGCAGATCACGGATCAGCAAAGCGTGGACTTCGGAATTCGCGAGATTACCTCGGAGTTGACGGCCAACGGAAGCCGTCTTTTCCGCGTCAACGGCAAGCCCCTTCTGATTCGTGGCGCGGGTTGGTCACAGGACATGCTGTTGCGTTCCGATATGAACCGCCTCCGCGACCAGTTCCGCATGGTGCGGGATATGAATCTCAACACTATCCGCCTGGAAGGAAAACTCGAGACCGATGAGTTCTTTCGTTTGGCCGACGAGCAGGGAATCCTGGTAATGTCTGGCTGGTGCTGTTGCGACCACTGGGAGCGCTGGAAGGACTGGACCCCAGAGGACCTGACCATCGCTACAGCCTCGTTGCGCGCGCAAATGCTGCGCCTGCGCCACCACGCAAGCCTGTTGGCTTGGCTGAATGGCAGCGACAATCCTCCCCCCGCCGACGTGGAAAGCGCTTATCTGAAGGTCGAGTCCGAGACACACTGGCCGAACCCCGTGCTTTCATCCGCCACCGGAGCGCACACCACTGTAACTGGTTCCAGCGGCGTCAAGATGACGGGCCCCTATGATTATGTCGCGCCCAGTTATTGGTATGTGGACCAGCACAACGGCGGCGCCTTCGGGTTCAACACTGAGACCAGCCCAGGGCCGGCTATTCCGCTTCTCGCCAGCCGCCGGCGCTTTTTGCCAGATCCGGAGGCATGGCCGCCATCGGCCACATGGAGCTTCCACAATGGTGGCGGAGGATTCGTCAACCTCAAGGTCTTCGATGGGGGCATGGAAGCCATCTACGCCAAACCCCATTCTGCCGCCGAGTATGAGCGCCTGGCGCAAACCATGGAGTACGACTCCGAGCGCGCGATGTTTGAGGCCTACAGCAAGAACAAGTATGTGTCCACGGGTGTGATTCAGTGGATGCTTAACAACGCGTGGCCCTCGATGATCTGGCACCTCTACGACTATTATCTCGACGCCGGAGCCGGATATTTCGCAGTAAAGAAGGCATGTGAACCGCTGCACATCCAGTACTCTTACGACGACGCTTCGATCGTGGTGGTCAACAGCACCTATGAGCCCGTCGCCGG
Source organism: Acidobacteriaceae bacterium (assembly GCA_003142935.1). GTDB lineage: Bacteria > Acidobacteriota > Terriglobia > Terriglobales > Acidobacteriaceae > Telmatobacter. The sequence continues at coordinate 9,087 of PLOG01000074.1, read as the reverse complement.
ACTTCATGCCAGCGTCCATGTTCATAACCTGGCATGGAGTGAACTCTATAGTGCCGAAACGAGCCTGAATGCAGGCCTCGACAGTGCGCAGCGTGTTTTCTCCTTACCAGAAAGTCTCTATTCAGGTACCGATAGAATCTTCTTTATCGATTTGACTTTGTCCGACGGCTCCGGCCGCGTTCTCAGCCGCAACTTCTATTGGGTGCCCGCCACGCTCACAACCTTCGATTGGGCAAGGACCGACTACACGCACACGCCGGCTGCGCGTCATGAGGATCTGACAGCGCTCACAAGCTTGCCGCCAGCCAAGGTTGTTGCTAGCGCAGATATTGAGAACACACCGCAGGGCCGGGAGCTTCGGCTCCATCTCGACAATCAATCCACGGTACTGGCCTTCCAACTGCGCGCCGCTCTCCGCACCCAGTCCGGCGGTCTCGTCGCACCTGTCTTCTGGTCCGATAACTGGATCGAGCTGGCGCCCGGGGAGTCGCGGACAATGACCGCGTCGTTCCCGGAGAATGACGCCACTCCCATCGTGCAATTCGAAGGCTGGAACGTCGCCCCGCAGGCCATCACGCCCGCCGCGAACAGCACAACACAATAATGAGCGCGAGCCGGTTGTCCGATCGCTATCAGCCGCTCTGCCGCCGCGGCTCCCCTGCCGGCCGCCGGTTAGATCGACCTCAGTCCGTGGACCGCCGGGATGCCGCTTGAAGCGCGATGCCACGTCCCATGATGCGGCGGACGCCGGCCTCCGCCTGGCGATGGTGACCGTGAGGCCTCATTGTTCGTTGGGCTATCGACCACCAGCGCCCGAAGCATGGCAGGCCGAAAGCAAAGCGGGGCATGGAAAAGTAGAAAGCAAAAAGCGCTTTCAACTTTTCCACACCCTCGACTACGGCGGCGAGATGATGAAATCTCTAACTGCGCTACACTAACACACATCCGTTACAAATTAACGGGCAGTCCAGTGTGCCCTTCATGCCGCTCTGAACAGCTTCCGGTCTGACGGATGGGATGATCGACAGCTGGTCGGAAATCCAACTACTTGACCGCGCTGAGCTCAGCCTCGGCGTACTCGTTGATGTCGAGCACAGGCACATCGACGCCGCTGGGGAACTTTTCTGCCTGTTCTACGATCTTGATGGCGCTCGCCATTCCGATACCGAACCGCTCCACGCCGAGCGCGTACATCTTGACGAGCGTATCCAAATCGCGAACACCGCCGGCTGCCTTCACCTTGCAGTGGTCGCCGACGGTCTTCTTCATGAGTGCGACATGGTGCAACGTTGTCGGAGCGGCCTGGAAACCCGTACCGCTCTTGACATAGTCGCATCCGCAGTCCCTGACAATCTCGCTCGCTTTGACGATCTGTTCGTCGGTGAGCAGCATCGCTTCGATAATTACCTTCAGCGAGAAGCCTCGGGCGGTTTTGCGCACAGCCATGATGTCATCGTGGACCCGTTCATAAAAGCCACTCTTCAGATATCCCACGTTCATGACCATATCGATCTGGTCCGCGCCGAGACTCATGAAGTAAATGGCCTGCTGCACTTTGTTTTCGGTGGTCTCCTGGCCGGAAGGAAAGGCCAGCGATGTGCCCAACTGAGTAGTGGTACCCTTTAACATCCGAGCCAGGTCCGCGGAGAAGCCCTGCCAGATGAAAGCGCAGCCCATATCGTACTTCTTGCAGGCGCCCACCATCGCCTCCAGGTCTTGGTAGGATGTGTCGATCTTCAGCGCGCTGATATCGATCGTACGCGCAACGTCGTGTGCTGTCAGTTTCATAAAATCCTTTCCTCACGGTTGAACTCAGGTGTGCATCGCTCCCACTTTGCCAAGCCGCTTGCGCATTTCCACGAAGGTTTTCGTGTAGCGCTTGTTGAACGTGGCGCACCCGATGTGCTCCTGCTGGATCATCAGCTCCAGGCAATTCAGGCAGGACGAGCAATACTTGATCTCGTTCTCTTTTCCGTCAATGAGCTTCTGCGGGGTTAATGGATCAGCCAGGGACTGCCGGCCGAGGCCCACCATGTCCATCACACCGTCTTGAATGCATTTGGCCGCGTACGCGAATAGCGCCGTGTCTCGAGGATTCATCGCGCCCAGTCTCGTGTTTTTGCCATCCCGGAACGGAGCGAAGTGAGAGCCGATAATGACCGTTTCCGGCTTGCAGATCTTCTTCAGGAGATTCGCAAAGTAGGCGTGCATAAACGTCATGTACTCGTGATCGCGGTCCGCCTCTACGTAAGAGATCGTGATGGTCGGATTGCCGATCGTTTCCACGAAGTAGGAGGCGCCGCGGGCTTCGAGGTTCTTGATGAAGTCGATCGGCTCGGTCATATCCATCACCGGAGAATCCGGCGAGGCAGAGCCGAAGCCGCCCGGGAAGCCCTCCCACAGCGACACCTTGGATCCGATGAGGAAGTTCGGATCGTTGACTGCCTTCTGAATGCGCTCGTAGAGGTCGTAGGCGAACCGGGAACGGTTGCCCCAACTCCCGCCGTACTTCCACTTGCGGTCGTTGTAAGGACGCAGAATCTGATTGCCGAGATAGCCGTGGCAGAACTTCATGTCAATACCATCGGCGCCGGCGTCGTGCGCGATCTGCGAAGCCAGCACAAACTCATCCATGATCCTGTCGACTTCTTCGTCGGAGAGTAAGTCTCCTTCGTAGCCGGGCAGGTTCTTTACGGTCACCCGGCGTGAAAACGCGGGATTGGAAAGTTCGCCGGCGTGAGTCAATTGGAAGACGAAGAGGGCCTTTGGATTGATTGCCTTCAGGGTGCGGACGAACTTGGCGATCGCCGCGGCATTTTTCGGCATGATCTCGAGCTGGTTCTTCCGCCCGCGGCTTTCGCCGGTGATTGTGATGGCTTCGAGGTCGATCAGGGCAAACCCGCCCTTGAAGAGGTTTTCATACCGGGCGTAGGTCAGATCCGAGGGATTGCCATCGGCGTCGGCGTCGGTACATTCCATGGGCTGCGCAAAGAAACGATTCGCAGCCGTAAAATTGCCGATCTTAATCGGAGACAACAGCGTCTGTTTATAATCCACGATGATTTTCCTTTCTTGCTTAGAGCACGATGCGCTGGGTGATCTCCGGCGAGACCAGAACCTTGACCAGATTCTTGTTTTCCTGGAGCTCATGCAGCGCCACTTCCAATTCGCAGAGCGGCACAATCATAGAAATCAATGGCCGAGGGTCGATGCGGCCATACTGCAGCAATCCGATTGCAACTTCCCAATCATGGCCGATGCCTGCACAGGAGCCGCCGACCTTCTTCTCGTGGATCACGAATTGCACCGGCGGTACACGCATCAGGTCGTCGTCGGAGCAAATGCCGAAAGCTTCGAGCTTTCCGCCCCGGCGCAGCATCTGGAAGGCTTGCTCATACGTCGAGCTTCTGCCCACGGCTTCCAGAACATAGTCGGCTCCCACACCGTTGGTTATCCGCATCACTTCCGCCACCGGATCCGGAGTTTTGGTGATGTCGATGACATAATCCGCGCACATCTTCCTGGCTAATGCGAGCCTTGCCGGCTGCGAGTCGATGACGATAACTGGGAAAGCGCCGCGGAGCTTCGCCAGCGAACCGTGGATAATGCCGAGGCCCGCGCCGATGATGACTACCGAGGAGCCGAGCTCGCAGTTCATTTTTCGGGACGCGTTGATACAGGCTGTCAGGGGTTCGATGAACGCCGCGGCATAGTCGTCCACTCCGTCAGGCACGATATAACAGTTCTTCCACGGAGCCTTCACGTACTCAGCATAGGCGCCGTTGGTGTGGATACCGATTTGTTTGAAGGCGGAGCACAGCAGCGGCTCGCCGCGCCGGCAGTAATAGCAGGTGCCGCAGGTCAAGCAAATATCGCATGCCACACGGTCGCCCGCTTGAATGCCCTGGGCGTTCTTACCTGCCCGTTCCACGATGCCCCAGAACTCGTGGCCGGTCGCGATCGGCAGGCAGGCTACCTCGTCGGCATACTTGCCAGTGTAAGAGCCCCAGTCCGATCCACAGATGCCGCAGTATTTGACGCGGATGAGCACCTCGTCATCGTTGATTTCGGGGATCGGCACATCCTTGTATACAAATTTCTTTGGTTCTTCGAGAACCATCGCTTTCATCGTGCCCATGGGGCCTCCTTACCGTTGAAATAACTTGTCGTTTCGGCCCTCGTAGGGAGCCTGGATCATCAGGGGCTTCAGGAAATCGATCGTCTTATCTACGCCATCTGCCCTGGACATGGTGACGTCCTCGTGTTCGTAAGAGAGCACGCCGTCATAGCCGACCATGAAGAGCTCCGTAATCACGCTCTTCCAGTTGATGGAGCCCCATCCCGGAACGCGGAAGCGGAACGAGCGGTCAAGTGCGCCCCAGTCGCGTTGCAGCATCCAGTAGCCGCCCTTGGCCAGGTTGTGCTCCACGATCTCGCAGTCTTTTGCGTGCACCTGCACGATGCGGCTGCCAATCTCGTCGATGTATTTGCAAACGTTGATGCCGGTGAAGAACAAGTTGGCCGGGTCGAAGTTGATGGCGAAACTGGGGTGATTGTCGCAGAGCGCCAGGCACCGCTGTGTGGTGTGAATGTCGTAAACGATATTGTTCGGGTGCGGTTCGAATGCCACTTTCACGCCGTACTTCTTGTACTCGTCGAAGATCGGGATCCAATGCTCGACAAAGGCCGCCTCTTCATCGGCCCATCCGCCTGGATACGGCCAGTCATTGAAGCGGCCGAAATTGCCGATGCCAGAGAAGGCGATGACCGCCGGGACTTCCAGCGCGCTTGCCAGTTGCGCCGATCGGATCATGCTTTTGGTCCCGAAGACAATCTGTTCGGGTGGCGTGCCGTCGCAGACGCTAGCCAGGTCCCGTCCGTGCGGACCGAGTACCAGAGGCGAGTCCGCGTGGTTGGAAATGCCGGAAATGAACAAGCCGGCATCCTCCACGAGTTTTTTCAGCTCTTTCGCATTGTTGCCCTTCAGCAGTTCGTCCGCATCCACCTGGCCGTTGCCGGTATAGGATGGGAGTTCAACGGCCTCATACCCCTTGCGCGCCGCGAGCTCTACGACCTCTTTGACGGGCTTTTCCGAATAGTTGACAACACAGAAACCGACTTTCACAGATGCCTCCTTCCAAAATAAAATGCCAGCTCAGGCACCGGCCATCCTTCTTCCGACGTCGGCCAAGCCTTGCGTCCACGCCTTATATACATCCGCGATGTGCTCGTAGCATTTCCTGTTTTCGGGATCCGGCACATGTAACTGCTCGATCTTGTGCAGTCTCTCGATTGGGCTGTAGTCGTGCCACAGACCGGCAGCGCGGGCGGCCACGGCCGCCGCTCCCAGGGTTGCCGCATCCTGATCGATGTTGGTCTTCAGGATGTTCATCCCGAAGACGTCCGCGAAAATCTGACGCCACAGCCGGCTCATCGCGCCACCTCCGCACAGCAGCATCGTGTCCTCGAGATTGGTCTTCTGGCGCAGGACGTTCAAGCAATAACAATTCAGGTCCATCGCTACGCCTTCGAGAACGGCGCGCAGCAAGTCGCTCCGCGTGGTGGACATCGTGATTCCCGCGAACGAGCCGCGCAGGTCCGCACCGGCGCTCTGAGAACTGCCGCCGGAAAGCGTCGGATTGAATAGAACTCCGTTTGCTCCGGTAGGGGAGGCGGCGGCGAACCGGTCCATCCCCGCGTATGATTCGTTGCCCGAAAGGTCTTTGCAGAGTTCTTCGCGGGCCCACCGATACGCATTTCCCGCTGCAAAAATGGAAACAGCGGAGGTGTAATAACCCTTCTCCGCATGGGCGAAGACGAAAGGGCGTGTGTTCACGTCCAGGATCGGCTCCCGTGACGTCACCGCGATCCACGAGGAGGAACCAAGTGACGTATAAACACGGCCCTCTCCCACGCCCCGTGCGCCCAGCGCCATCAACGCGTTGTCCACACCGCCCGACGCGACCAAGGTTCCTGCTTCCAGTCCGCATTCCGCCGCAGCCCGCTTGGTCACCTTCCCCACCACGGCATGGGAATCGAGAATCGGGGGCAGGATGCACTTGTCGATTCCGGCTGCGGCCAGCAGCGCATCCGAGTAGTTCCAGTCCGCGAGGCTAAACAGACCGGAGCCGGATGCGTAGGAATAGTCCGTCGCAATTTCACCGGTCAGTTTGAAATTGACGTAGTCTTTACTGCCAATCACCTTCGCCGTCCGCTCCCAAATGCCGGGGTGGTGCTTGCGCAGCCATAGCAACTTCATTACGGAGTAGGTCTCGGGTGGGTCGCCGTTGCCTGTCGCGAGGTACCACTGCTCGTTGGGTACGGTGGCGAAGAACTCTCCGGCTTCGGCCGTCGCCCTGGCATCGGACCAGATGGGTACACGGTCCAGAAGTAGGTGCCCGCCCCGGTCGAGGGGCGCGGCGACGAGACTCTGGCCGCTTAAACCGACAGCAACAATCTTTCGGGCCGGCACGTTGCTTTCGGCGAGGAGCTTTGTGGTCGACTGACAGACTCCTTGCCACCAGTCTTCGGGGCGCTGTTCGTGCCAGCCGGGCTTGGGGTACGCGGTCGAGTATTCTGCAAAGGCCCGGCCCGTCTGGACACCATCCTCAAGGTATAGCGACGCCTTGATACCGCCGGTCCCCAGATCATACGCCATTATGTAATTGTTCATTACAAAGCCCGCGATTATCAGTTCGAGCGCCGCGCTGCTGGCAGAAAAGCTTCCCGTCCTTGCAACCCAGCAAATGTGACGGGACTGCCCCAGCCCTCTCTAATGTAATCGACAGTTTTCTGCCTTTCTTAGTATTCATTACTAAGTAGTGCAATGAACCAGCTTCCGGAGACGCGCCAAACCACCCACCAGCCGTTTGCATTACATCGTAGATCAATGAATTCTTAACTATGAATTCTAGTTGCTTCTTGAATTCCAGTCAAGAGCCACTGGATCTCGGTACTGGTAAAGTTTGAACTAATCGAGCAGCCCGACCAGTTCTTCAATTGACCACAAATGCCCAGCAAGTCCAGCCTCCATTGCGGGTGTCACCCGCAATGTCTGATGAATCCGGCAGAAATTGTAGTGCATGTAGTGAAGCGCGACAGCGGCTTCATGGTTGGATCCCACGGACTCGTGCATGTTGGGAAACTATGAAAATACAGGCAAATGGCATCCTCGCGAAACGCGGTCTTTGTCTTAAGCACCGGTCAAAATACTATGGACAATCTCGACGTTCTCCCTGATTTCGTCCTTATTCCTTGGAAATACACCGACATACACGCCATCGTTTGGCTTGATACTCGCATATGCTGTGCGGAAGGCCTGAGCAATGCCCTTGTCGGCTATGCGCCCGGCGGCCAGAATCTTGAATGCAAAACACGTTTTCGGGGTCTGCCGCATGACTTTGTACATGCGCAGCGGATCGCTTTGCATATAAATGTCGTGGGGCATTTCGAGCAACTCGCCATTGAGGATCTGCTTCCACTCCTCCTCTGTTCTGGTGCGATTGTAGACACAGCCTGAGTAGAAATCGACGTCCCAACCCTGCTCTTCCACGAGTTCGATCACTTCAGGTTTGTGCGTACCTACACCGACCAGCACGCCCAAGTCCCGTACTCGTTTACACCACTCTCGCTCGCTGGCCATCGTGCCATTGCGATAGGCTGAGTCGATCTCCTCGCCCCTCCTCTGCAGTGCCAGTGGCTTGAGAGTCCGAACCAACGCGGCCTCATCGTCTTTCGCCATAACCTGGACGATCAGGTGCATCCTGCCACCCTCGGCTTGAAACCGCGCCCAGTCCTGCGGTGCGCGCTCAACATTCACGTAGTTGAATGCATTGATACCAAAGCTGCTGGCGCGATGCAGCACCTCGCAGACTCTATCCTGCGTGTACCACTCTCTCATGGAGCTGCTGAAGTTGTTGTTGTAGTGGGCAAATCCATAGAATGGGTTGACACCGAGAACCAGGCGACTGACCTCGGCATTGCCAAACTTCATCTTTGGAATCTGGATCTGTTCCTCGTTGTCCGACGGTGCCGCACTTGGTGCAGATGCCTGTAATGCTGCGGGTAGGTTCTGGACCGGGGATCCCGAGGCTGGCTCCGCTGCAAGCGCAGTTGCCGTTCCGCCCATCATGCCCACGGCCAAAGCAGCCGTCGACTGCAAGAATTCTCGACGGGTATTGGACATAAAGACTCCTATTCTCCTTCTGGTTTTCCTGTTTCCCAAAACAGCTCAACCGAAAGCATTCAAGCAAAGTTAGGCATTGCCTGTTTATCCGCCGCCTCTTTTCAGGTTCGAGAGAACTCCGGTTTTCAACTGATTGAGTTCTCCAGGGATAGGCCGCCAAGCTCCCTAAAGTCTACTCCGCCCAGGACAAGTACAGTCCGGCGAACTGATATACAACACGCGATTTAACGATGGCAAGTTCGGCCAGCTCACTCTGTTTCGCAAGTCACATCACAACGTGATTCGCCGCAAGGGGTTTGAGGTGATCCTGTAGCAACAATCACCAAACCTGGAATGCTCTTAAATGAAGGCGCCCTCGTTGCTTCCCAGATCTCAAGGTGAGTATCGGTGGAGACGGTGCGGTTGGTGAGTAGACTTGCCACCTTGCCGATCGATCAGGCCTGACGCGCAGGATAGACGCGGTGGGGAAAGGACGCGGCCTGAAGAAGAGACGGCAAGCTATTTAGTGAGCGATTTGCGCGCACACGCAAAAAAGCCATCCCGAAGGATGGCTTTCTTGTTGGATATTAATGCCGGCGATCACCTAATCTCCCACACAGTCGCCCGTGCAGTACCATCGGCCCAGCGAGGCTTAACTTCCGTGTTCGGGATGGGAACGGGTGATCCCTCGCAGTATGGTCACCGGCAAACTTATGATGGCGCTTGGCGGGTGGTTGCCCGCAGCCTGTCCGCAGCATCTAGTTTGTCCCGGATGGTTTCTCCCGGGCCGAGTAGGAATGCGGATTGCAATCTGGCGCCAAAAAAATTGCTCGAATATCGAGTTAATTACAACGAAATTGATTGAGGATACAAGGCTTGCTTAAGAAGAGCATCCGCTTCAACTGCGCGGAGTTAATTCTATG
>PLOG01000180.1 GCA_003142935.1 Acidobacteriaceae bacterium | reverse complement strand
GGAGATGGGATTTGAGGTTCAGGCATCTTGATCTTCGCTTCCAGGGTGGCGTCACAAAGGTGCCACCGTCTTTAAAGAAAATGGCTCAATAAGGCTCATTCCATTGTACCGGCAAGCGAGCAGTCGGAAACCTCAAGAACCTCTGAATAAGCCGTCGTTTTGCAAGGGCACGAATTCACTGACTGCGAAAAATTGGATCCAGCACAGATCCTCGAAAGCTCTGTAACAGGGCATGACTTGACGGGGTCCCCGGCGACAGGTCTTCGTCGCTGGGGTGGCTTGAGTCGTGCCGCAAACGGCCCAAAATGACTGTGGGCTCTAGCCCCTGGGGGAACACTAGGTGCGAAATAGAACTCAATCGGAGATTCCCTAGATGTGGATAAGCGCGAAGTACACCAGCGCCAGCGCCGGCCGCAGCAATATCGACATAATGAAGCCTCCCACAAAGATCATGAACAGGTAACTGACCCATATGGGAATCCGGTCGTAAGCCTGCATGGCGTTGTAGGGGAGCAGATTGCGCAGCACACGGCTCCCGTCAAGCGGCGGAATCGGCAGCAGATTAAAAAAGAAAAGCGACAAGTTGATCAGTACGGCCAGGCTGCACAGCAACGCCACCGGCTGAATGGTTAATGGGGCCCCAGGGCTCAGTGCGGCAATGAAAGACGACTGCACGATCATGCGGCCATCGGGAAGTGCAACGGCCATAATAGCCAGAACGCTAAAAGCTAACAGAACCAGCACCACGTTTGACAGCGGACCCGCCAGCGTAGTCAGGTTGTCGTCGCGCACAATCTTGCGGAAGTTGCGCGTGATCACCGGCGTCGGCTTGGCCCAGCCCACCAGGAATCCGCTGAAGAAGGTGAATCCGATAAAGGGCCCGAAGATAATCAGTGCAGGAAACAGCAGCGTGCCCACCGGGTCCACATGGTACATGGGGTTGAGCGTGATACGGCCTTCGAGGCGCGCCGTCTGGTCCCCCAGGCGCGAGGCCATCCACGCATGCGCGCACTCGTGAAAGCTGAGCGAAAACAGCAGCAGAACAAACTCGAAAACGGCAATAAGAAAGCGTGTTTCTAGCAATCGAACTCTCCACAAGCTGGAAAGCTCAGAGTAGCATGGTGGGTCCGGTGGGCTCTACATCCCGCGCGCCGGAAAGGCGCCCACCGCTTCGCCCTCCGCCACGTTATGCCCGGCCAGCACAATCGCGTGGCTGGCGATGCGGGCGCGGGGCCCGATGACCGTCGGCGCCAGGGTGACCTTCTCAAGGTCTTCAGANNGTCGCTCCGTCGCCGATCGACAGGTTGTACCCGAATGTGAGTTCGACGCCGTGGTAGATCTTTACGCCCGAGCCCAGGTGTTCGAAGATGTGCCGGCCCAGCATGCAGCGGAAACGCAGCCCCAGCCAGTGGTTCAGTCCGATCGGCGAACGGTCGAACATCTTCCAGAACCAGAGCAGCGGTTTGCGTTGGGCATAGCGCTCGCGGTCGGTGTCGGCAAAGTACTCCGCTTCCAGAGTTACATTGGCGGGGTCGAGCGAGAGCGCAAGGATGGTGCCGGGCAGCTCCGAGGTCAGCGTGACGACGGTTTTGGTTCCGTGCGGACGGCCGAGATAGAGCTGGTGAAGCTGGTCGCGCACAATCTCCGATCGGCGTTCAGGAGAACTGTGGCGAATGAGTTCGTCGTCCAGAAACTGGAGCCAGCGGCGGTAAACCTCTTCTGCTTCGGGCGCGGGATGCGGAACGCTGTTAGAAGATGCCATACGGTAGGAAGATACACCAATGGAGCCGATTGCATCGAGAGGCGCGTTGCCGCCCGCAAAGTAAACGTTATAGCCATAGGGGCGATGGACCCACAAAATATCTTAGGGCTGCAATGTTGCCAGTCCCGCTAGCTCTCGTACCCTCTTCTTGTATTGGCTTTTTGACATATCTCTTGACGCACAGACGACAACATGCGCCGAGTTTCCATCAAATTCTTCAGGTTTGCGATATACCCATAGGCCGGTTGAACGCACAGTGTTGACCGTAATGGTGGCAAAGCGGAGCTTGTTGCCCAGCTTCGCTTCGAGTGTTGGCAGAATATCCGCGCAAAACCCATCTATCCCACCCACCTCTTCCAGGACGAAACACGAAGTCTCATAATTTACGCCGTCAAGGAAGCAAGCTGAATTTAGTCTCTCCTTACCGTTCTCAACAGTCATCCATTCGGGCGTCCGAACTCCCCTGGCTAGAGTCGAATCGTTCGGAATTGAAACATCGTCCCACGGCGCCATAATTCTTTCCAAATGGGGGCTGCTTAGCCTCGGATGAGCCATCCAATCGCGTGGTTCAGTCCCTTTTCAGATAGTTCCTCGTTAAGGACGCCATGATCGAGAGCTTCAAGAACGATCTCTCCGTCCGGGAAGGAGGCAATCTCAAGAGACCGATCTCCGCTACTCCATACAAGGAGAATTGCTCCTCCCGTAGCCGGCACGATCCTCGGAAATGGCAGCGACGACTCGTTAATAGGAAGAAGATATGCACGCAGAGAATCTGCAGCCCTTTTGGACGCTGCTAGTTCGCCAAGTCCTGGAACAACCTTGGGTTCCCGGTTCTCCAGATCTGCAATTGCGGAGAAAGCAACTATTCTCCAAGAGGGCCCATCGAGGGAGACGGTGTTTCCCCAATTTGACTTAAATAAGACGTTGACAGGTCGGATTGGCTTGTAATGTCCAACGACTTCGGGAAAAGTCAATGTCGATGCTAAAGTGGCCATGTTCGCTCCCAAATAGATTCTTGGATAATCGGTGCGGTGAAGTCGGTAAAACCTTGTACAACGGCAAAATGACCCAGATCGATCCAGTCTAGAATCTGGGCGATGCTATTGCCCTTAGGCTTTCCGAAGGCCGTGATTGTGAGTTGAAAGATCTCTTGTCCGTCGCTGCGCACTCCAGGCTGCAGCTGGAATTGGATTTGGCCAACCTCGCCAGGAAGCGTATAGATTCCTGCAAAGAAGACCCTCTGGAGACTGAAGAGAACTTCCGATTCAATCGGTTTAGCGAGTGACGGGAAGATTTTGTAAGCTTCAGACGCCGTGTGCCATTCTCTTCCGCGTAAGAAATGGTTCACATAAGTAACTTCGCATTTCCAAATCTCCGGACTCTCACAGCCATTTTGCTGTAAGAAGCCAAGAAACAAATTCAAATCCTCCTCGAATGAGGGGCGAATGCTCTTGTACCTGGGGTATTCCTGATCACTTTGGTTTGCTCGCCAGCCTCTCACGAATGCGCCAGCCCGAATTTGCACCAGTTGGTTATCTCCTGAGCCAATGAAAAAGCATCGGATAGGAGGATTTGCCAAGTCTAGTTCTGGTCTTGTAAGGACTTCCTGAGGGGCTGGATACACCTCCACCTTTGGATAGCGAGATTTGAAGCATTCCCAAAGTGAGCCATATTGAACGATGTTCCATCCCTTAATGGGCGCGAACTCTATTGCCAATGCCGTCTCAATGACAGGGGGCCTACGGTACTCCGGCAAGCGCCGGGAAGGCCAATCACTCGTTGAGAAGTCGCTGCTCATATCAAAGTCCTGAACGAACCTTTCTTCACGGAACTATACCGGCTCAGACCACTAAAAGAAAGAGTTTTCCGTAGCCTTGTACCAATGGACGTACAACACTGGATTGCGAAAGCCAAGTCGTAGCGTTCGTGGTCGAAAATGAGGTGCCCGTCCCGACAGTCACAATTATTTGCGGCCCTGGATGGTCTTCGGGTTGATGCCGGCTTTTTTCAGTGCTCGCTTGGCGGCGATCTCGTGCATCTCCCTGCCCAGCTTCGACTCGTTGATGGCCACCTGTATGCCCAGGTTGATAATGTTGCTCGTGCCCCAGTAGAGCGCCAGTCCCGACGCGTATTGCCACAGCATGAAGCCGAAAAAGATCGGCATCATGAAGGCCATCATGCGCCGCTGCGCTGCGTCCATGCCCGGCGAAGGCGTGATGTACTGCGTCAGAAACATGGTCAGAATAATCAGGATGGGCAGAATGTGCAGCGGGTCCGGCGCCGACAAGTCGGTTAGCCAGTACCAATGCGCCTGGCGCAGTTCCACCGCGTTCTGCAGCACACGAAAGTAAGCGAAGAACAGCGGCATCTGCAAGATCAACGGCAGGCACCCGCCGTACATGTTCACGCCCTCGTCTTTGTAGAGCGCCATCATCTCCGTGTTCATCTCCGACCGCTTGGGGTCGTTGACTTTGAGATGCGCGTAGCGCCTCTTGATGGCATCCACTTTGGGCTGGATGCGCATCATCTTNNCATGAAGCGCGTGGGCAGCATCACCAGGCTGAAGATCACGGTGAAGACAATGATGGCCCAGCCCCAGTTCCCAATGCCGTGCTCCACCATGAAGCGCAGCACAATGTAGAGAGGCTTGGCGATCACGGTCATCCAGCCGAACTGGATCAGCGGCTCCAGCGATTGGCCGGTCGGCTTGCCGTCCGGGCCGATGGCGTGGATCGAAGCCAGAATGTCGGTCGCCTTGGGTCCGGCGAAAAGGTGCATGCGCGTTGTGCCGCTGGTGTCGCCCACGGCCAGTCCGATTACGTCCGCGGGTTTCTTTTGGCTGGTCGCATCGCTCAGGTTGCTGGGCAGATCGATCGCATTGTGCAGCGTAACCACGGTGGTCCGCTCCGGATTGTCAGGCAAAAAGGCGGCAGCAAAGTAAAGATCCATGACCGCCGCGTAGCTGTAAGGCTGGTCGAGAGTTGCGTTGTTGCTCACCTTCTTGGCGGCAATCGAATCCTGCTTGCCGTCGATCGACCACGCGAATTGCGACGCGGCAGAGGTGCGCACCGCCGAGCGCGTGGACGAAGAGGGCAGGAACTCCTCCATGTCGCCGAGGCCCGCCGGCCACTCCACCAGCGCGCGCACCGGGGTGCCGTTGCGCTTCACCGCTGTTTCCACGCTGACCACGTAGCTGGAATCGAACTTGAACGTCTTCACCACGTCGAGCCCATTCACGGCGTAGTGATATGTGAGCGTCGTGGGGGCAACAACAAGGCCCGTCGAGGAAGGCTGCGCGCCCTCCACCGTTGTCTGGTACAGCGCGCTGTTCAACTGCGTGCTGAGCTGCGGATCATAGGTGAACAGCGACAGCGGATAGCCGAAGTACTCCGAGGCCTGCGGCTGCACCATATCCAGCGGCTTGCCTGCGGTGTCTATGTACTTCTTAAGGATCCATTGCTTCACCCGCGCCCCGCGATTGGTGAAAACAATTTTGAAAACCTCGTTCTCGACCGTGATATCGGATTCGCTCGTAGCCCCGATTGAAGGAGTCATTGCCGGCGCGCTGGCAGAGGACTGTACCCCTGCCGCCGTCGATTGCGCTTGTCCCGGCGCAGCTTGCGGTGCAGCTAGCTGGCCCGCCTGCTGCGCTCCTTGCGACTGCGTCTGCGGCGTTGCCGGAGGCGCAGGCTTGAAAAAGTACTGATAGCCCAGCAAAGCCACCAGGATTACCAGCGTGAAGGCGATGGTCGAACGCATATCGCCGCCGCCAGTGCCGCCGCCGGCACCTTGCGTCTGAAGATTTGGATTACGAATTTCGGGCAAAGGATACGTCCTGTCAGTGGGTCTGCCAATGGATTTGGCAGAGTCATCTTTGATGATAAATGGCGGGGATGCTGACGAAGGTCACAAGCCGCATGCTTACAGCCCTGCGGCTTCGTTAAATGCGGCGATTTCTATTCTGGAAGGCCAAGTCGGATCGACATTGCCTGTTGTGATACTTCAAATCGTCTGGCTAACTCGGGAACCGTGCGAATTCCAGCATTCATCTCTCTCCTCAAAAGATGAAAGGGCATGAGGATCTTTGCTGCAAGCTTGTTCGCCTGTACTTCTTCCATAGTGCTCAAGCCGCTTCTTAGAAGCGCATCGTCTTCCAGTCCATCGCCGATCCTATCTCTGTGTAGCAGGAAGTGGGCGATCTCATGTGCTACCGTAAACCTTTGCCGCACACGAGGTTGCGCTTTGTTAACGACGATGCTATAGCCCGCAGGCCCACCATGCTTATTGTCTTTCTTGATCATGCCAGCGACGTTTTCGGGCATTTCTTTGATCCACACCTTAAGGCCGAAGGCCTCGGCCATTCTAACCACGTCTACCGGAACTTGAGTTTGGAGCGCGCGAAGATCGCTGTCCCACACCTTTTCAGCGTCGTATGCTGCAGTTGTACTCATGGCTCTTCGCCCTCCTTTCCCTGAGGATATTCTCCCGCAATTGGCTGCTCTGCGCTAGTATCTGATACGCTTTCACGTTTAGATGAGTTCCCCTTGGGCAGGATTCCCAACTCTGTGATCCCCATAGCGGGAGCGGTCTGTATGGTCGAACCAGCCTCAGCCTTGCCCTTTTCAACGCTTTCCGGTGGTTCCGGGGCTTGTCCCTCTCCTGCATCCTTAGACGTCTCTGATCCAAATTGCGATTGGGTCGGTTCGACTCTTTCAGCCAAGTCGGCGACTTTCTCGTCCTCGTCCTTATCGTTCAGCAGCATTTTCTTGCGGGAAAGCGCGAGCACTTCATTGCTCAACTTCTTCTCGCTCTTCTCGAATTCCTGTCTGATGCGACGCTCAACCATTTCACGAAGTTCAGAAAAGCCAAGAATGGCAACAACCGCAATGCCCACTGCTGCGACAGCGATAAAAAGGCCAAGTCCGGTGACCATGACTCCGAGGCTGGCTATCATTTGGTCCGTCGAATACGATGGACCATCCAGTCGAGCGAGCAATACGTGATTGATCTCCCAAAGAAGCCCGAGGCAGCAAGCTCCAAATATCGATGCAACAACTAGCCCAACCCATTTTGGAGTTGACAAGATCATTCTTGAGAGGTTGATTCCTTGGACGGAAGTATACAGGAATTACCGGAAATTGGCGGAACAGGATCAAGACCCCCGCGGGTAAACGGATGGCAGCGCAGCACCCTCCAGATCGCCATGCCCGTGCCGCGTACTGGCCCATGCGTGGAGATGGCAATCACCGCATATTCCGAGCATGTGGGCAGGTAGCGGCATCCGCCCGTGCCCAGCGAATGCACCAGGGGCGAGAGCCAGCGGCGATAGAAGGCGAGCAGCGCGAGCAGGATGCGCGTCATAGGTCGGATTTCGCAGCAGTCGTCGCCGTGGCGGCGTGCATGGCTGGTTTTTGCGCACTGCGCAACGCCTCAGCTTTTGCCTGTTGAAGAATACGCACAATCTCCGCCTCAAGTTTCGCAAACTCCATGGCAAGCACCGTACGGCGCGGATGGAGGATCAGGTCGAAACCCGTGGGGAAGATCTCTCGATGGCGGCGCAGCGCCTCGCGCATGCGGCGCTTGATGCGGTTACGCTCATGCGCCTTGCCCAGCACCTTGCCCACAGTGAGCCCGATGCGCGCACCTGCCGCGCAAGTTCCGTCAGGTGACTGCGATGCAAGAAACCAGCTCATCGACGCGGATTGCCTCTTGCGGCTGGCTGCGTAGGCACGTTGATAGTCGGCGTGCTTGCGCAGGCGCGCGCCCGCCATCGATTGGCGCTCTTCAGGCTCGTGACGCTTTTCAGGCTCGGCAGGCGTGGCTGGGGACTTCATGGCTTGGCTTGCGAGTGCTCGATCTGGAGTCGCCGCACCTGTCTGCGCATTCCGGATCGGCAGCGAGGGTAAATGGAAGCGCGGACTGAACGGCAGGGAAGCTCTAGTCGCGGAAGCCGGCGCTCACTGCAACGCGCTTGCGGCCGATGGCGCGGCGGCGGCTCAACACGGCAGCGCCGGCCTTGGTCTTCATGCGCGCCCGGAACCCGTGTGTCTTCACACGGTGGCGGCGGTTGGGTTGAAATGTGCGCTTGGGCATCGAAAGGCGCTCCTGTTTCTTCTAAAGAATCTGCGCTTTGACAGCATCTCTGAGTATATCGCAGGACGCGTCAGGAATCCAGCGCCAATGATTTGAGCGCGGGGAATCGGAACATGCGCTGCTTCCAGTTGTACGCAAATTGAATGTGCCACATCGAACCGGACAACGAGACTCGATAGGAGTCTTGACACTCTTCAAGTGCGACTCCGCTGTTTTTTTGCGAAGTTTCACCAGCAATGGTGCAACTCATTCGCGCTCGCGAAAAGTTATGTGAAAGAGTGATTGCAATGAACGCTAAATGTGCTACTATCGGGACCGTTCAGGAAAGTTTACAGCGTCCCACAGAACGTTTTTTTATTCACCGCCCGAATGCAGTTTTTCTCGGGCAGACCAGCAACAGACAGGCAATAGGTTATCGTGTGCAAGACGGAAATCAACATTTCCCGTCGTCAGAGAATCATTGCCAGAATTCAACAAGAAAAAACCAACGTAATTTTCCGCAGTCCGCGCAGGCAAGGATTTGTACGATGTCATTTGCAACCTCTCCCAGTACAGCACTTAATCCCTGGCTCCAGATTCTCGCAGCTCTTGAGAAAAAGGTGATCCGCCAATCCTTCGAGACCTGGCTCAAGCCCACGCGCTTCAGCCACGCAACAGGAAGGACGCTCTACGTGCGCGTGCCTTCGCCCGAGTTTCAGCATATTGGCGACAAGTACGGCGATCTCATTCAGGAAGCGATCGATCTGCAGGCGCTCGAGTTCGACGATGTGAGCTTTGTCACCGCCGAAGAAGATCCTTCCATTCCGCCCCAGCGCAGGGACGGCGGTTTTGCTCCGGTCCCGGCGCACGCGCCCACGGCGCCTCCGCAGGCGCCGGCACGCACCCCCGAGCAGAGCCGCTTCGACTGGTCCACCGCCGCCCAGCTCAACTCCCGCTACACCTTTGACAATTTCGTCATCGGCAACGGCAACCAGTTTGCCCGCGCCGCTTCGCTCGCCGTTGCCGAGCGCCCTTCCCGCGCCTACAATCCGCTCTTCCTCTATGGCGGCGTCGGCATGGGCAAGACCCACCTGATNNCGCACCCAGGAGGAGTTCTTCCATACCTTCAACGCCCTCCACGAAAGCATGAAGCAGATCGTCATCGCCTCCGACCGTCCGCCCAAGGAGCTGGCCGAGATTGAAGACCGCCTGCGCTCGCGTTTCGAGTGGGGCCTGATCGCCGACATTCAGCCGCCCGATCTTGAAACCAAGGTCGCCATCCTGCTCAAGAAGGCCGAGAGCGAGCAGGTGCAGTTGCCTACCGACGTGGCGCTGTTCGTCGCTTCCAACGTACGCACCAATGTGCGCGAGCTGGAAGGCGCCCTGGTGCGCTTGATCGCCTGGTGCCATCACAACCACATGGAGATCACGCTGGCCTCCACGCAGCAGTGCCTCAAGCAGTTCATTGACATGCAGGTACGCAAGATCACCATCGAGGCCATCCAGCGCGCCGTGTCGGAAAACTTCGGCATGAGGGTCAGCGACCTCAAGCAGAAGAACAACTCCCGCAACGTCGTTGTGCCGCGCCAGATTGCCATGTACCTGGCCAAGCAGATGACCGAAGCCAGCCTGCCGGAGATCGGCCGCCAGTTCGGCAACAAGCATCACACCACGGTGATGCACTCCATCGCCAAAATCGACGAGCAGCGCCGCACCGACAAGGATCTGCACCGCACCCTCAACAAGCTCCAGGATTTGTTGAACGGATAGCCATCGTACTGAAAGTTATTTCAGCGGAAAGCCCACGCGTCGACCTTCGATGCGTGGGCTTGGTTTTTCTCGACGTAATTCCCGCGAACCATCTCCGCATGTGATGCAACTAACCACTAACGACTGCCTCACCGCGGTTCCATGTTGTAAAGGAAGTAGGCCCGCAGCTCGAGGTAGGGCCCCTGGAACTCCCTGGGCAGCGGCGGATAGTTGGAGCCCGTCAACGCCCCCCACGCGGCTCGATCCAGAGCCACATCCCCGGAGCGGCCTTCCAGCACCAGGCTCCCATCCATCAGTCGCCCATTCGGCAGCACCTTGAAGCGGATGGCGACCATGCCGGACTTGTAGATAGGCGGATTCACCTCATCGGGAATCAAGGGGTCCCAGGTGTGCTCTGTCTCCCAATGCCAGCGTTGCAGCCAGTTGCCGAAGTCCACGCCCTGCGTGTCGGAGAGCACCTGCACGCCGCCAGAACCGGCCCCAGGGTGCATGGCAAGTCCGCGGGAGTTCGAACTACCTGTTTCGCCTGCGCCGTGGCTGTGCGCGGCGTTTCTCATTGCCTCGCGAAGCTGGTCCGCCGGATTCACGGAGTTCATGGCAAAGTTTGGCCGCGCGGGTACGGCCGTCGGGCGCGGAGTCTCAACCTGCGACTGCTGGCTCTGCGGTATCGGCTGCGGTTGAACCGGCGCCGGCTCCGGTGGCTTGGTTTCAGGCGGAGGCGGCGGAGCAGGCGGAGATGCCTTCCGCATCTCATCCAGCGTCTGCTTGTCGATCACCGGCGGCTTGATCGCGGGCTTGGCCTCTACCTTCGGGCGAAACCGCGGCGTGTCCATATACGTGAACTCGTCCTTGTCCAGCTTCGCCGTCTTGTCCACCACCGGCGGAACGAAGATGTACTTCGGCAACAGGAAAAGCCCCAGCAGGATGGCCAGGTGCACCAGCAGCGCCCATAAGGCTCCTTCGCGCAGCCGTGCCCAGCGCCGCTCGTCTTCGAGATCGCCGATCATCTCCAGCAGTTCGTGGGTGTCGTAATCCACCCAGCGCGAGCCGCGCGCCGCCAGCGGCAAAGGCTCGCGAGCTTCCTCTACCAGGACAGAGCTCTCCTGCTCATGCCCCTCCGCAGGACTCTCCTGGGGTGGCTTGTTGGGCTCGTTCACGTCGGCTGGCGCTTCGCTTGTGGGCATTCGTTCCTGATGGGCCTCGCGGAGGGCTTTCCGTCTCGCCGGCTCCGCTTCGAGTCCTTCCTATCTATTCTCTCATCCCGCTTGAACCCTCATCCAGTGCTCTCCCCGGCTTCCGTCGCTGGCGCCGGGCACAACGCTGCCGGATTCAGCAGTGGTTAGTCTGAAGGGTACGGGCTTTAGCCCGTACATAAACCACCCCAAATGAGCTTGGGCTTTAGCCCCTGAGGGAACGTTCCTTCAATCTGACCCACCACCCCAACTCCTGCCCTGACGGTCAGCCTCGTACAATGGTCTTTCTGAATGGACGTGCCGGAAGCCGGAAAGGGAACTTGTTTGAAGCAGTTTTTTGTAGGAATTATGGGCTGGTGGAAGTTCGTCGCACTGCCCGCGATGGCCAAACTGGGTTTCTGGGGCATAGGCGCCATTGCGCTGCTTGATTCCTCCACCATCCCTGTCCCCATGGACGCGATTCTCGCCGTCTATGTCTGGAACAACAAGTCTCACTTCTGGCTCTATTGCCTCATGGCCTCCATCGGCTCGGCCATCGGCGGCCTGCTTCCTTACGGCCTGGGCCGCGCCGGCGGCGAGCTGTTCCTGCTCAAGCGTGTCGATCGCGAGCGCTTCGACCGCATACGCCTGCGCTTCGAGCGTCAGGAATTTCTGGCCGTCATGATTCCATCCATGCTGCCGCCGCCCGCGCCGTGGAAGATGTTCATCTTCGCCGCCGGCGTCTTCGAGATGCGGATTCTTCCCTTCATGTTCGCCGTCTTCACGGGAAGAATGGTGCGCTGGCTGATCCTGTCCATGCTGGTGCTCAAACTGGGCCCCGGCGCGGCCGATCTTGTCGCGCACCACGCCATCATCCTGGTCGCCGTAGTTGGCCTGCTGGCGGTGCTTGGATTTGCCTGGTGGTGGATGAAGAAGAAACGCTCCGGCAAACTGCTTGAAGACTAGCGCCCAGCGAGGAATTGTTCCACCAATTCTGGGTGCCCCANNTTTTTGCGGCTAGGGTGGGATACGACCTACTTCCCCGCCAGCGCCGTCTGCGCAGGGGCCGCATTCAAGCGCCTTAGCAACGCGGGAACCCCAAACGCCACGCCCAGAACGATCGCCGTCGACGCCAGATCGTTCCGGTAGAATGGAATCGCCGCCACAAAGCAGGCTTCGAGCCCCGCCAGCGTGTGCGGATACATAAAGCCCGCCGCCCACACCGCATAATTCGAAACTACAAAGAATGAAGTCGGTCCCAGCAGGGCTGCCGCCGCCACGCGCACAAACCCGCTCCGCGCGCTTAGCAGAATCTGTCCCAGCGCCATCGCCATCACGTACCACGCCCACGTCGGCAGGTACGCCGTCCATTGGAAGGCGTAGTGGTAGGTGTAAACGGTGAGGAAATAATCGGTGGCCGCGAGCACGGCCAGCGGAGCCAGCATTTCCCGCCACGGACGCCGCGCGCCAAAGTAGAGCAGCGCTCCGCCCACCGCGGTAAAGTTGAGCCACCCCGCATGGGGCAGAAGACGAGTCAGGACAGCGACCAGTAACAACACATATGCGACCATGAAAACCTCATTCTCTAGATTTCCGGGACGGTCTCCCGGAGTAGGGCCGGAGCAGGGCCCGAGCAGGGATGGACTTGTCCGGCGGCTTTACTCTTCCTATTCATTCTGCGGTGCGCGGGGCGCGTGGTCAACCTTAACCGTTCCACTCAGCCAACAAATTTTTCCATCCCAAGCAAAAGGGCCTACTTTTGCTGCCGATTTCCCATCCCCTCGCCTGCATCTTCGTGGCCGTCCACGATATAGACCCATCCGCCCAGCGGCGCTCGGCCGGCTGCGGGGCGAGAGGACAAAAAGGAATAGGCAAACCGCAGATCGGAGAATTCCACCGTGGTCCAGATGCGATTCGGAGCCAGATCGGGCGGTCGCAGTCCGTCCTCGGGTTCCTGACCCAGATCGCGCACCAAAGCCCAGCGCCCCCAGTCCAGGTAAACCTTGCCCAAAAAGGTCTGTTTGGCCGCTTCCACGGCAGGAGTATCGGCAGGCTTGAAGATTGTGTCGTGCCGCGGATCGCTGTCGATCTCGCCGGTCCATGTATTGATCTCCGCGGTCTGATAAAAATCCGCAGTCTCCAGAATCGCGTGCCAGCGGTACATGTTCACCGGATAAGGCTCAAGATCCATCCGCGTCACCGGCGCCGAAGTCACCTGGACATTCTCGAGCAGGCTCCGCGCCTGCGCCTGCTCTCCCCAGCGCCAGCACCACAGCACCACCATCCCGGCAAGCGCGAAGATCGCCCAGCCGCGTCCGCGAAACGGCTTGCGGCGGGCGCCAATCTCACTGTCGGCGAGGCCGAAGATCCAGGGCATCGCCATGGCCAGCAAAAGCAGCGCCCACAGCAAAGGTTCGGCAATAAACACAAAACTTCCCGCATACCAGCGCGGGTTGAAGGGAAAGAAGGGCCGCAATCCGTAGTTGTTAGTCCAGTCCAGCAGCAGATGGCTCAGCGCGGCAATCAGCGCCGTCAAATAAAGCCAGCCCCAATGCAGCGCCTGGGGCGCTTTTGCGTTTTGGTTGGGTGCATCGATTTTCCGAGCACGCAGCCGTTCGCGCCAGCGATGGCCCAGCCAGACTACGCCCACCACCGCTCCAGCCACAAACGGCGCGGCGAGAAATGTGTGCGTAATGCCGCGATGGTGCTTCAGCTCCTCCACCGGCCCGGCGAATGACCAGAGAATGTCGAGGTCGGCGGCCTCCGCGGCCAGCACCGCGGTCAGCGTAGCGTAGGCCGTCTTGCGATTCAGACCCGCGCGGCCAATGCATGCCCCGGTAAGAAAATGTGTAATTGGCTCCATGTTCTCTGCCAACCATCCTAACCTGCCAGCGCGCAATCCCCGCAAATCTGAGTTAGCCGGCCAACTCGTCATCCTACATAAACACAACGCCAACGAGCCAACTCGCCATCTCCGCGCAGCGGAGGCTAACTTGCTGCCTCTATCTAAAAACCTCGTCTGCCTCTGCAAACAGCTTTAGACCCACCCAACAACCTGCCCCAGCGAAACTCCCCCGCCGCCTCCTATAATTCACCCCATGGCCGAACCCAAAAGCCCGGACTCCGCAGCCGCCCGCGCAGAAGACCTTCGCACCCAGCTCCGCCGCCACGAGCACCTCTACTACGTCCTCGACGCTCCCGAAATCTCCGACGCCGAGTACGACGCGCTCATCAATGAGCTCAAGCGCATCGAGGCCGCGCATCCCGAGCTGCTCACTCCCGACTCGCCCACCCAGCGCGTAGGCGGCAAGCCGGCCGAAGGCTTCAAGAAGGTCCGCCACTCGCGTCCCATGCTCTCGCTCGACAACGCCTACTCCGCCGAAGAGCTTGCCGACTGGGACCGCCGCGTGCGCGAGCTCGCCGGCAATCTCCCCGTCGAGTACATCGCCGAACTCAAGCTCGACGGCCTCAGCGTTGCGTTGCAGTATGAAGCGAGCGGCGCGGGCGGAGCACGCCTGTCGAGCGGCGTCACCCGCGGCGACGGCCAAACCGGCGAAGACGTTACCTCCAACATCCGCACCATCCGCAGCGTGCCCCTCAGTATTCCCTCTCGGCTCCTCGAAAAGGGAAAGATGCCGGAGGCATTCGAAGTCCGCGGCGAAGTCGTCATGCCCGCGGCCGCCTTCCTGCGCCTCAATGAAGAGCGCGAGCGCGAGGGCTTGCCGCCGGCCGTCAATCCCCGCAACGCCGCCGCCGGCACTCTGCGCACGCTCGAGCCCAGCATCGTCGCCAACCGGCGTCTGGTGTTCTTCGCCTATTTTCTTCTCGTCGAAGGCGAGTACTTTGCCGCTGGCCAAACCGCCACGCTCGATGCGCTGTCTGCACTCGGTTTCCGCGTCAACACGCATCGCGCCCGCGTCGACTCCGTCGAAGCCATGATGAAGTTCATCGACAAGGCCGAGTCCGATCGCGAAACCCTCGGCTATGAAATCGACGGCGTGGTCCTGAAAGTGGATTCGCACGCCACCCAGCAGCGCCTTGGTTACACCGGTCGCGCCCCGCGCTGGGCCATAGCCTACAAGTTCACAGCCAAGTCAGGCATCACCCAGGTGACAGCGATTACCGTGCAGGTAGGCCGCACCGGCAAGCTCACGCCGGTGGCCGAACTCGCGCCGGTCTTCATCGGTGGCACTACGGTAAGCCGCGCCACGCTCCACAACGCCGACTTCATCGAACGCCTCGGCCTCAAGATCGGCGACACCGTCAAGGTCGAGCGCGGCGGCGACGTCATCCCCAAGGTGGTTGAAGTCATTGAAGACGCCCAGCACCCGCGCGGAAAACACCGTTTCGTTTTCCCATCGAAATGTCCGGAGTGTGGGAGCGAAGTAGTCCGCGCCGAAGGCGAAGTGGACTATCGCTGCGTCAACGCCGATTGCCCGGCCAAGCTGCGCGAAAGTCTTCTCCACTTTGGCCGCCGCGAAGTAATGAACATCGAAGGCCTGGGCGAAGCCGTGGTGCAGCAACTGCTCGATCGCAAAATGGTTACAAGCGTCGCCGATCTTTACGCGCTCACTGAAGAGCAATTGGCCGGCCTCGATCGCTTTGCTGAAAAATCCGCGCGCGCCCTCATCGCCGAAATTGATGGATCCAGGAAAGCCGGTCTCGCCCGTGTGCTCATGGGACTCGGCATCCGCTTTGTCGGCGAACGCACCGCGGAGCTGCTCGCCGAGGAATTCGGCTCCATTGAAGCGATTGAGAAGGCCAGCGCCGAAGAGCTCGAGCGCGTGGAAGAAGTGGGCCCGCGCATCTCCCAGGCCATTCTGGAATTCTTTGCCCAGCCGGCAAACATTGCGCTCATCGAAAGTCTCAAGAAGGCCGGCGTCGATATGACCGCGGAGAAAAAGCAGCGCTCCACAGAACTCGCGGACTTGACGTTTGTGCTCACCGGCACGCTCTCCACCCTCACGCGCGATGAAGCGAAAAAAAGAATCGAGGACGCCGGCGGAAAGACTGCCGGTTCAGTCAGCAAGAAGACCAGCTATGTCGTGGCAGGTGAGGACGCCGGCTCAAAGCTCGACAAGGCACTCGAACTCAAGGTTCCAGTGATCGACGAAGCTGGCTTGCTGGCGATGCTTCAATCTGGATCGTTGAAAGAATAGGACGCTGCTCGGGCGCTCCAAATGCGGTTGCACCGGCACGTAGCGCATCGGGCCTATTTTCAGCTATCAGCGGCAACACCGCAATCAGAAGCAACAACACATCCATCCACATAGCCAACTCCCGTTCATGCGTCTGAGCTTATGCACGCGCCCGCCGCCGGGCAGCTGTGTCAGGCTGCTGGTCGATAGCGTTCAATTCGCGTTTCCGCTCCCGCTCCCAGGCTTCCGCGCGCCAGTTGCGCGAGGCATAGCGCGGCGGCTCGTCCACCGCCGCCGCTAACGCTTCTGCGTGCGGCCTTCCCGGCATCGTAACCAGTTCAGCCTGAGCCTTGAACGTGGGTGCGGGCGCCGCCGGCGTCTTCGGCGTAACCACCCGCGCAGACGATTCCAACTCCGTATAGGCCGCGCTCGACGTAAGGCTGGTGTCCACGCTCAAAGCACGTTCCTGCACTTCCGCTACGTCTGCCGCGTCCACCGATGTAACCTGCCCCCGCACCGCGATGGCTTTTGCCATGAAGTCGTCCACCAGCTTGTGCAGGCAGGTTTGCCCGCACAGGTGTTTCGACCCCGGACGCAGCCGATTGCGCGATTGCCATCCGCTCACCCGCAGCTCGCCACTCTGCTCATAGGCCACGAACCAGTGGTTCGTCTGTCTCTTCTCAGTTGCGCAGATGTCGCACGATATTGCCTGCCTAATCACAGCATTGCCCCCAGTCCGCAAAGCATTTCCGCGGCTTCGCCGTTTCCGGGCCTTGCTCCAGCCGCTTTATGGCGGGCCAACCGGACTTTCAGCAGGCCGCGCAGATACCCTGGATGGAACAGTCTCGGAAGCGTCTTCCCTTACTTCATCGGGCGGATGGGAAAATAGGTGAGGCGGACGGCGTGGGAATGTTGTCAAGAGCCGAAATTAGATATAAAGGTCGCAACTGTCCTGTAACGGGACATATGGTGAGCGGGGATGGAGAACAGTTGCAGTAAGCCCAATCTTTTCAGAAGCGAGGCCATGCCCCGCTCCTGAAAGGATGAGAATGCGCTGAGCAATCTGGATATTTCCTGGGGATCTTTCAGATTATTCCCGTGGTGCAAAGTAGCCCTTTTTGGCCCGCACCTGGTAGCGCCGATCGTTGCAATAAAGATAAATGGTACGGAAGGCGCCGTTGTTCTTGAAGTCGGCCGGAGCATAGGTCAGCGCGTACTGGCTGCGCAACTCCTCCTCGATGTCGTGGAAACTTGTGGAAACTTCTTCTACGGAAGGCGGAAAGAAGACCTGGCCTCCGGTGTCGCCCGCCAACTGCGCCATCACTTTGTCGCCCTCGCCGCGGCTGGGCGTCCAATTGGTGCTGATGGAGTAGATGATGGTCTCTGCTCGCTGGCATTCCTTGATGGCTTCGTCCAGGTGAACGCGGCTCTGGTTGTCGTCGCCGTCTGAGAGCAGGATGATCGCTTTGCGCACCGGTTCCTGGCCGCGCGATACATCCAGAAGCTTGTCGCGGCAGGCGGTATACACGGCGTCGTACAGCGCCGTGCCGCCGCCGGGGCTCAAGCGGTCTACGCCCGATTCGAGCTTGTCGAGATCGTTGGTCCAGTCTGCCGTTACCGTGGGCGTTACGTCGAATCCCATCACAAAGGCCCGGTCGCTGTGGGCTTTCAGAACTTGGAGCAGGAACTCTTGAGCCGCCTGCTGCTCGAACTTGAAGCGCGAGTGAATCGAGGTGCTGGTGTCGATCACAATCCCCACCCGCAGCGGCAGGTTGATCTGCTGGTGGAACGAGGTCACCTTTGACGGCGCCTTCTGGTCGTCGAGCAGCGCAAAGTCGTGCAGTTGCAGGTTGGGAATGTAGTGGCCGTGCTTGTCGGTGACCGTAAAAATGAGGTTGACCTCATTCACGTTTGTCTTCAGCGTCGTCACGCCCACATCGGTTCCCGATGTTCCGGGCTGGCCCGCAGCCTGCGCTGCAGCCTGTTGTGCGGGGTTGGCCGGCGCGGCCTGTGGGGCATGCGCGGCAGCAGCTGCGGGTTGTTGCGCGGGCAGTGAGCCGGTCTGGAGCCCGGTCGCGAGCGCGATGCCTAAAACCCCAAGCCCCCAACGGCGAGCAACGGTCACTGGGGTAGCAAAAATCAGTCTTGTCATAGCTTCTCTATCTTAACAATTGCGTCCTTCAAAAGGCATTCAACTCCAACCACCGGAACCTGGGCTATTACTTAAGTCATTGGCAGGTCTCGCTAGGCACTTCTGGAATTGCCCGACTCGCTTTCCAATCTTTTTAGAAACCCCTCTAACTCCTCCGGCAGCGGGGCATCCAATTGCAACGCCTTTCCGGTCACCGGGTGGGCAAATTCGAGCTTGGCCGCGTGCAGAAAATTCCGCCCCAGCCGCAGCACCTCCGGGTCGGCCTTGCGCCGCGCGGCCTTTGATTGCGCCGCCTGTGCCGCCACCTGGTCTGTTAGTTGCCCGGCGCCGCCGTAAAGCGTGTCGCCCACCACCGGATGGCCAATGGACGCCATATGCACCCGAATCTGATGCGTCCGGCCGGTTTCAATGCGCACCTTCACCAGGGTGAATTTCCCGAAGCGCGTCGCCAGCCGCCGTACCACCTCGTAGTGCGAGACCGCCGAGCGCGCGTTTTCGTTCGGTTGCACCGTCATCCGCGTTCGCCGCATCGGATCGCGGCTCACGCCCGCCGTGATAGTGCCCTTCTCCCGCTCCACCGCTCCCGACACCAGCGCAATGTAGGTCTTCTTCATCTGCCGGTTCGCAAACATCTCGCCCAGCGCCGCGTGTGTGCGGTCGTTCTTGGCCACCACGATCAGCCCGCTGGTGTCCTTGTCCAGGCGGTGCACAATGCCGGGCCGCAGATCGCCTCCGCTCGATGAAAGCTTCTTGAAGCGATAGAGCAGCGCGTTCACCAGCGTTCCCCGGCTGCGCTCATCGTCGTTCTGCCCGGCCCCGGCGTGAACCATCATGCCGGCCGGCTTGTTCACCACCGCCAGGTTGGCGTCCTCAAACACCACGTCCAGCGGAATATCTTCAGCCGTGGCCTTCAGCGGCGCCGGATGCGGCTCGCCTGTCAGCACAATCCGCTCGCCGCCCCGCAGCTTCTGCGAAGCCTTCTCATGCTCCCCATTCACCAGCACATCGCCCTGGTCGATGAGCAGTTGAACGCGCGACCGGCTCACCCCCTCCAGTTGCGCGGCAATGAATTGATCGAGCCGCTGCCCTACGGCTTCGGCTGGAACGTTGATCGTCTGTTCTTGAAAATCGCCGGCCTCAACCATGCGTAGCCTCGTTATCGGGTCGCCTGTCTTTCCGCTCCAGCAGCAACAGCGCCCCAGCCACCACCAGCACGATCGCCCCAAGTTGCGGCCCGTCAAGCGCGCCGCTCAACATCGCGCCGCGCCCTTCGGTATCGCGCCATAGCTCGGTGATGTAGACAGCCACTCCGCCGCCCATCAACCCCATTCCCGCCAGATCGCCCGCCTGCCGGATCGCCGGCTGCCACACCAGCAGAAAAATGGAAAGCGTCAGAAACGCCAGCCCCGCGTAGGCCTGCACCGGATGCAACGGAATCCCCAGCGGCGTTCCGCTCCAAATCGCAGCCATCGGGTGGTCATAGGTCACGGCCCACCGAACGGCTGTCTCGGTTCCATAGCCTGAACCAGCCAGCAGCGCGCCCAGTTGCTCGAACGCCAGCCCCAGGGCCAACGGAGCAGCCAGCATATCTGCTGTTTGACGGAAGGGCATCTTCAGCCGCCATGCGCAGACCGCCGCGCACCCGCCGCCCCCGAGCGCGCCCACCGCACTCAGCAGCGGATGATGCACCATGGCCAGCGAGAGCGCCCATGCGGGATGATGGCGCAGATTGCCTACGTTCATCGCCACCAGCAACAGGCGCTGCGCCACCAGCGCCGCAAACAGCGACACCACGCAGAGATTCCACACGTGGCCGCAGTTCAGCCCGGCAACCCGCGCCGTGTGCTGCGCCAGGAAGAGAGCCAGCAAAACGCCAATGGCCGCCGCCGCGCCATATGCCGGAATGAGAAATGCGCCGATGTGGAACAGAACTGGATGCACCAGTCAAAGGATACGGCATTAGCCTGAGGATACGGCATTCGCCTGATCAGGCGCAGAAGCGATGGGAGTCTTAAAGGGAAGTAGAATCCGACCCACGGGGCCGTGGTTGATGCGCTGGTGAACCCGTCCTAAGACGGTGGAGCTCTCCGCGGTTCATTAGGCATTCCGGACTGGCGGACACGGCACACAGAACCGATTGTCGAGTTGAGCCCCTGTTCACTGAATGTTGGTTCAACCAGCGTTGATCGCCCACCTGCTTTGCAGGCCGGTTTCTATT
>PLOG01000141.1 GCA_003142935.1 Acidobacteriaceae bacterium | reverse complement strand
CTCCACGGCCTTCAATCCGAATACGTCTTTAACTATCCAGTCCAGAACATTCACGCCTCATGGACAGCCGCGCTCGGCCACTCCTTCGTTGTCAGCAATTCAGTGCAGCTAGCCCAGCGCTACCAGCAGACTGTCTACCCGGTCTGGAATGCCGCCATCACGCACGACTCCGGCAAGATTCGCCCTTATCTCCGTCTCAGCAACCTCTCCAACACCGGCTACCAGGAGATCACCGGCGTNNAGTACCCCGCGAGCCCGTCTCGCCTTCTTCCCCCACTCCGCGCAGCAAAGAGCACAGGAGAAAAGCCATGAGCAATCCAGCACAGCACCACAAGATCACTTACATCGAATTCACGACAAAAGACATCGAGCAGACCAAGCGCTTTTACTCGGCAGTCTTTGGTTGGAGCTTTCAGGACTGGGGTCCAGACTATATCGGCTTCAGCGCGGCGGACGCCGGCATCGACGGCGGCTTCAGCAAAGTCGAGCCCCACGAAGTCCAAGCCAAACCCGCGGCGCTCGTCGTCCTCTACTCAGCCGACCTGAAAGCCACGGAANNCGCCGCTTCCACTTCTCCGACGGCCTGGGCAACGTCCTCGCCGTGTGGTCGGAGTAGGCCAGTTCCACCGTCAGTTCTCGAATGAACTGCGGGGGCCCCATCCTTGCGACGTTCTTGCTTGTTGTCGCAAGGGTGGGAAACCATGAGATTCAACCCGGCGTCTTTTCCACTCGCGATCCCAGACCCTCAGTTCACCTGCGGCGGCAGCATGAGCGGTTTGCGCGGACCCAGTTCCTCGCGCACCAGCGTCAGCCCCAGAATGCAGCGCTCGAAGCGGTCGGAGAGCCGCGCAAACAAGGGCGCCTCCTGCTCATACTCAAACAGGTTGAACTGGCTAACGATGTAGTAGCTTTCCTTGCCCGCCTGGATTAACTCGCCAAGACTCGGCTGGTGGCGGCGCAACCGGCGGCTCGATCCCATGGCCTCGGGATACATCCCGGCCACAAACAACGCATAGTCGCCGATGTGCTTGCGCAGCGCGCGTTCCGCATCGAAGGAAGGCGCCGAGCCATGCACAGGGTCCGAGGCCTCGACCATCTCGGTCAGCTCTTCGATGGGCCGCCCCATCTCGTCACGTACCTTGTAGAGCTTGTCTGACTCTGAAAACTCGCACAGCAGGCGGGCCACATACGCCGTCACATCGGGATCGTTCAATCCCAGCTTGCCTTCGTAGCTGTTGCGAACTGCCTGCTGAAAGAAGGGTTCGAGTGGATGAGTCTGTGCCTGCATACACGCCTCCCATGGGCTGCTGTCAATCAACCGCTGTCCGTTGTGGCACGGGCGGCTGCTCGTTGCGCTTACATGGGGAAGAAGCCGGCCAATGCCCGTTCATCCTGCTGTAACACTGAGCTTATCGGAACTTTTGCGTTTGCCAAGAGGGGAGGGCCAAATTTATTAGCAGTTTGCCAGGTCAACTGCAAACGCGCGCAATCTTCCTGCCAAACGCAAATGAGGGAAGACCTCGCAGCCTTCCCTCTGAGCGTTCTCGACTTGCAATTCCTGATTAAACAGCCGCCGGNNCCTTCGATCCCTTCCTTCAGCTTATCCGTAGCCATGCGGTCCGCCGCATGCATCTTCTCGAACGTAGCCTTGTCCACAACGATCTTCTCGAGGGAAAGCTTTTGCGCCGCCTGCGGATCGAGCTTGCGCGGCAGTTCGCCCTGGGTCGCTTCCAACTCGGCCAGCAGTTGCGGTGAAATTGTGAGCAAATCGCTTCCCGCCAGTTCCGTAATCTCGCCGATATTGCGGAAGCTCGCGCCCATCACCTGCGTCTTGTAGCCGAATTTCTTGTAGTAGTTGTAAACCTTGGTCACCGATTGCACGCCTGGATCGTCGGCCCCGTGAAAATCCTTGCCGGTATCCTTCTTGTACCAGTCAAGAATGCGCCCCACAAATGGAGAAACCAGCGTCGCGCCCGCATCGGCCGCCGCAATCGCTTGGTGCAGTCCGAACAGCAGCGTCAGGTTGCAGTGGATGCCGTCCTTCTCCAGAACCTCCGCCGCGCGAATGCCTTCCCACGTCGACGCAATCTTGACCAGGATGCGATTGCGCCCGATCCCCGCCGCATCGTATTGCACAATAATGCTGCGGGCCTGCTTGATGGTGCCCTCGGTATCAAACGACAGCCGCGCATCGACTTCGGTGGACACGCGTCCCGGCACAATTGCCAGAATCTTCTTGCCAAACGCAATCGCCAGCCGCTGAAAGGCAACGTTCGCCACCGCCTGGTCGCTGGCGCCGTCGCCCAGCTCATTGCGCGCGTCCTTCAAAACGCCGTCCACAATCGGCTGATACTGCGGCATCTGCGCCGCCGCCGTAATCAACGATGGATTGGTGGTCGCATCCTGCGGCCGAAACTTCTCCATCGCCTCAATGTCGCCGGTATCGGCAACCACAACCGTATACTTGCGCAACTGTTCAAGCAGATTCTGCGGCATAATTCCTCCAGGAAAAGGGGATTCCCGTCTCTAAACTCTCTACGGCAATAGTGTACCCCTCATATAAGATGCGCCAATGTGACTAGGGGTGCATCCCCGCGAAGCTTTCGGCTCAATCCCTGTCCCCTTCCACCGAGTGCGCAAGCGTGCCAAGCCCCGCAATTGACACCTCCACCTGGTCGCCGGCCTTCAGCGGCCCCACCCCCGACGGTGTCCCAGTCAGGATCACGTCGCCCGGCTCAAGCGTAAACGCCTCTGAAATAAAACTCAGCAGCATCGGAATCGGAAAAATGAAATCCAGCGTTGAAGCCTGCTGCCGAATTTCGCCGTTCACCCGCGTCTCAATCGTCACTCCCGCCATCGGGTCCACTTCATCGCTCACCAGCGGTCCCAGCGGGCAAAACGTGTCGAACCCCTTGGCCCGTGCCCATTGCAAATCCTTCTTTTGCAGGTCCCGTGCGGACACATCGTCAGCCAGCGTGTAGCCCCGAATCACCCCGCGCAAATCGTCATCGGGCTTCAGCTTGTGCACGCGCCTCCCAATCACCAGTGCCAGCTCGCCCTCAAAGTCAACGCGTGTCGAAGCCGCAGGCAGCCGCACCGTCCCGCCCGGCTTCAACAGCGACGAGGGCGGCTTGAAAAAAATAAGCGGCTCCGCGGGCATCTCGTTGCCGAGCTCCTTCACATGGTCGCGATAGTTCCGGCCCACGCAGATAATTTTCGAAGGCGTCACCGGAGCCAGCAGGTGGGCCGCGCTCATCGGCATCGGCTCGAAGTCGAAGCCCTCGGCGGTAGCCCGCTCCAGCGCCAGCCGGAAGGCCAGATCCTCCTCCGGCGCCTCCGCAGGCCCAATAATCCAAAGCTCGCCTTTACGTTCTTCCACGGCTCCATAATGAATCTGGTTACCAAGCGAGAATCGGCAGTACTTCATCGGGGAAATCTCCTCACACGGATACGTCCATTGAATCAATCCAAAACCAGGATCTCGATGAAGGGTACGGGCTTCAGCCCGTACATAAACACATCAAAAATTGACGCGGGCTTTAGCCTCTGAGGAGTGTTCTTTTCTCTCATCTCCGACATGCTCCCTCAAGGTCCAGGAACCGTCTCCTCAGCCTCGCCTGACCGTCCGCTCTCATGCCCGCCCAAGTCGATGGCTGCAACGGCATAGCTGTAGCTGTGTCCCGCCTGCACCTGCGCATCGTGAAAAGCAGGACCAACCACCGGTTGCGCCGTCGAGATGCGCTGCCAGCTCGCACTCCCCTCGCGCCGGTAAACAATGTAACCCGCCAAATCGGCCTCTGTATCCGGTTGCCAGCTCAGGTCGATTGCAGGCTCGCCGCCGTTCTCGCCGATGATCGCGATTGCGGCCAGTCCAGCAGGCACAGCCGGAGGAAACACGTCCAGCACCTCCACGCGCACCGGCGCGGAAAGCGGCCCATCCAGCTCCTGTGTCTTGCCGTCCACAGTGACGCGAGCCACGCGCTGGGCGCGATACTCATACGTCTCGCCAAAGTGAATATTCTTATCCAGTGCCCGATCCGGCGAGCGCCCGGCCCGCCCGCTCGCATCCACCAGCAAAGTCAGCACCGCCGCCTCGGGTGGCGGGGCTAGTGGACCTTGCCGCGCTGCATTCGTCTTCGCCGGAACCGGCGTCAGCAGCGTGCGATGCAGGCGGATCGCCGTCGGCGCCGCCTCCTGCGGATCGGGATTCCAATGCAGCACCACTCCTTCTTTGCGCACTTCGGTCGCCAGACCGGTTACGGCCACAGGCGCTTCACCCGCCAGAACTACCGCGGCATTCGACATCCCCGCCGAGCGCCCGTTACTATTCCTGACCTCAACGAAGTAGCTGAGCTGGCGAGGGACGCCCGAGGCCAGCGCACGCGGCAGCGTCTCGCTGAAAGTCCCATCGGCTCCCGCAGAAAGTTGCAGATCTGCAACCGGCGCGCAGGGGCCCGCCCCACCTTCTCTGCGGCACACCACCACATGCAGATTGCCCTTCAGCAGCAGCTTATCGGTGTTCTTCTTGGGCATGGTCCAGGTCAACGAAACCTCGTCGCCCGCTCGGGTCGCAGCGAGATCTTTCACCGGAACAGGCAGGTTCAGCGTCGGTGGCAGTGGCGCGCCAGGCATTCCGCAGCCCGTCAGAGCCAGCACGCCCGCCTGCGCAGCCAACAAAGCAACCGATCCCGCGGACCCCACACATCTTCGTACCCAATTCATCGCCCCTTCAGTCTACTGGACCGGCTTCGGCTGGCTTCAGGCTCCTTGCGCTCCGGCGCCTTGCTCGGCCCCAATCAATCCTTGCAACTCCTGCATTTCTTCGCTGGCCTATATTCGATGCCGCGCAGTAAAATTCTCGCGACTCCGCAATCTACACAGAAACTCCGTTCAATTGAACTTCCTGCACTCCCGATTCGCTCCTTGAAAGGAACCCGCCGCGTGCTCATCTTCGCCGCCGTCCTCGCCATCTTCGTCTACGGAATGATCGCTGCCATGCTCGGCACCATCCTCCCCGACCTGTCCGACCGCTTCCATCTCACCCCCGCGCAAAACGGCGCCATCGCCTTCTCCCAGGCGCTCGGCCTTATCATCGCCTCGGTCGGCGTCGGTCCCCTGCTCGACAATCAAGGAGACAAAGTCGGCCTCATCCTCGGTCTCGCATTCATCGTCGTCGCCCTCTTCGCCCTTCCCCGCTCCGGCGGCTTCCGCAGCATCGCCGCTCTGCTCTTTCTGCTCGGCATCGGCGGCGGCATCGTCGTCACCGGCGCCAACGCCCTGGTCAGCGCCGTCACCCCCGGCCATCGCGCCACCGCCCTCAATCTCCTCAATCTCTTCTTCGGACTCGGCGGACTC
The DNA here is from genome assembly GCA_003142935.1 of Acidobacteriaceae bacterium. Taxonomy (GTDB): domain Bacteria; phylum Acidobacteriota; class Terriglobia; order Terriglobales; family Acidobacteriaceae; genus Telmatobacter. The sequence continues at coordinate 28,471 of PLOG01000141.1, read as the reverse complement.
ACCACCCCCTTCATCTCCGCCAACATCTTTAAGCGCAACTGGGTCCGCCTCTGCTACACGGTCGCATCGCTGACCGTCGTCGCCCTCATCGTTCACGCCGTCACCCGCATGCCCGCGCCTACAACAGCCGCGAGCTTCGTCCTCGCCGACGCCGGTCCCGTCCTCGGCCGACCGCTCCTGTTTCTTCTCGGAGCCTTCCTCTTCCTCTACGTCTCCTGCGAAGTCGGCGTCTGGAACTGGCTTCCCCGCCACCTCATCGCCCAGGGCATTCCCGAGTCCCGCGCCCTCAACATCCTCTCGCTCGGATTCGCTCTCGGCCTCCTCGTTGGCCGCGTCGGCGTCTCGCCCATCCTCATCAGCGTCCCGGCAATTCAGGTTCTTCTGGCCGCCTCCATCGCCATGGCGGTGACCACGTTTCTCATGCTCCGCACCGTCAAGCCCGCCGCTGCTGGAGCCCTGGTCTTCATCGCCGGTCTCTCCATGGCACCGGTCTTTCCCACCACTCTTGCCATCACCGGCACCGCCTTCCCGCGCATGACCGGGACGGCCATCGGCTTCGTAATCACCTGTGGATGGGCCGGTCTGGCCGTCAGCTCAAGAATCATCGGCGCCATCGCCGGCGGCGATCCCCTCCGCCTCAAAAAAGCTCTCCTCCTCATCCCCGCCTCCGCCGTACTAATGATCGCCTTAAATCTGGTCATCAAGGCGGCATTAAGCTAGGGCACCCTTGGGGGGTGAATACTCTCAGAGGCGTCGGCGTCAGCCTCCGCATCGCGCCGAGGCTGTGACCAGTACGTGTCGTTATAACCTAAAGACCTTACTGTCAAGAAGATCCGCCATTATTTCGGGCGAGTGCGAGGCCATAATCTGTTGGATTTCAGAGCTTAAATCACTTAGTGTCGACACGAGTTTTTTCTGCCAATCTAACAGCCCAGAGTCCCCCCAATATCGCTTTGCCGATAATTACCTCCCAACAGCGCACAATCTTAAGTAGGGGCCTGTCCAAATAAATGATTCTGGCCTCAACTCCTTGTCATCAATCGGGGAACATCGTGAGAAGAACAAAGAACATTACCGTCGCTGTGACCGAGCGCAGTTACCTCAAGGCGCGCGTCCACGCCGCCAATCATAATCAGTCCGTATCGGCGATGGTGGGGTTCATCCTCGAGAACCTGCCATTACTGTCGCAAGCCATTCGAAATCTCCTCGCTGCAGATCCTGAATTCGGCTCCACGCCGAGTCGCCAACCCTACCAAAGGCGGCAGAAGTGACCCCCACCTCCCGAAAAATGGCGGTTATTTGCCGTGAAAGAGTGAAGCCGTCCGCAAATGATTCAAAACAGGCTGGTTATAGAGTTAAATCGGGCCGAACCACATAATCCGTGAAATCGTGGAAGAGTGAAGCCGCCAGATAAAGCATTCACAATAAAGAAGTTATTTAGATGTCTCAACGCTGCTTCACAGATTCTGTGAAACTGTGAGGACGAGTTCATGAATCCTCTAAATTCTCCGCAGCCGCGAGCAAGCCTCGTTCAGTTCATCGTCCTTCTTGGCAAAGCAAAACCGCAGCAGATCCTCGCCGCGCCCGGGCCGGAAGAACGCCGACCCCGCAACCGCCGCCACGCCCGTCGCCGCCAGTAGATGCCGCGCCTTCTCTGCCGCCTTCTTCCCCGGCAGCCGCGCCGCGCGGGCCAGAATGTAGTAAGCGCCCGGAGGCTCCGCAGCCTCCATTCCCGCCGCTTCGAGAGCGCTCAACAGCCGTCCGCGCTTGTCCTGATGGTCCGCGGCCAACTGCCTGTAGAAGCTCGGCGGAAGCTGCTCAAGCCCCGCCGCGGCTCCGTGCTGGAAAGGCGCCGGCGCGCAAACGTAGGTCAAATCGTGGAAGTGCGCCATCGTCGGCATCCATCGTGCGTCGGCCGTAGCGTAGCCCAGCCGCCAGCCCGTCACCGAATACGTCTTGCTGAACCCCGAGAGCACGATCGTCCGCTCCCTCATGCCGGGCAACGTCGCGGGGCAGACATGCTGCGCGCCGTCGTACACAAAGTACTCGTAGATCTCATCCGTGATGAGGAACAAATCGTGCTCGATGCAAACCGCGGCCACCGCTTCAAGCTCGGTTCGATTGAAGATCTTGCCGCTCGGGTTGGCGGGCGTATTCAGCAGAATGGCGCGAGTGCGCGGCGTGACCGCGGCCTTCAGCGCATCTGCATCCAGCGACCAGTCCGGCTCCGCAAGGGGCACCAGGATCGGATTCACGCGCAGCGACTGCAGAGTGACAGCGTGGTAGCCGTAGAAGGGCTCGAAGAGCAGCACGTCGTCCTGGGGATTCAGGAGCGCCATGACCGTTGCATGCAGACCACCGGTTGCGCCCGAGGCAACCATCACCTCGTTCTCCGGGTCGTAGCGGAGCCCGTAGTCTCGGAGCTGCTTACCGGCAATTGCCTGGCGCAGCCGCGCAATGCCATCGCAGCGGGTATAAATGTTGTCGCCGTTGTGGATGGCCTCGATCGCGCCGGCCTCGACTACCGCGGGCACAGGCGTGTCGCACACGCCCTGGGCAAGGTTGATGCCGCCGATGCGGTCGCACTCCGTAGTCATGGCGCGAATCTCTGACTGGAGTGCGCCGGGGGCAAGTTGGCTGAGGGCAAGACGCGAGGCGGCTGGCGCTGTAGGCATCGGGGAAGATCCTTATTCTGACATCTTATTATTTTCGGCGGTCTATTTTCCGCGAGTGTCGGCAATAGCCTGGTCGATCAACTGGAAGAGTCTGCTGCGGTCGACAACCTCCACGAAGGGCGCTCCCTTGCTGTTAGCGGTGACCACCCAAATGGTGGGCGTGTGTTCAATGCCGATGCGCTGGCCCAGCGCGTAGTCGGCCTTTACTTCTGCTGCCAGCTTGCCCTGGGGATCGGTGGCAAAGGGCAATGCCAATCCACGGCTCTTTGCGAACGTTTCAGTGTATTGGGTCAGATCGCCGCGGGTATTGATAGATATCTGATTTGCAAAGATATAGTCGCGATAGTCGTCGCCAATCTTCTTGCTCTTAATGTCGAACCAGCGGGCGTTTACGGCCGCGTCGAAGCTCCAGGCATGGAACGGGAGCGGAAAGTCGTGGCGTACCCATGGGATGTGGTACTTTTCCGAAGCTTCCTTCAGCAACGGGTTGGCCTGCGCGCAATCGGGGCATTCCATATCCGCGAATTCGATGATGGCCACCCGGGCGCCGGCAGGCGGACGAAGGGCCGAGGGGTCGTGAACCGGGGTTGTTGGCGGTGCGCCGAACTGTGCATGGGCGGTGGCCGCAAGCAGAGTTACCATGGCAAGCCCGAGAAAGAGGCCAATGCGGTTGCGGCGATTCCTGATGGAAGGGGCAAGGGCAAAATGTTGAGACATAGCGATTAGACGGCTCCCTATCTTCATTGTAACGGCAGAGATGCGGAAGAGTTGCGACTATTGGCGATCGCGGCGGCGCGCGGCCATCCACTGGCGCCATTTGTAATCGGCGAAAACGGAGGCAGCTACAAGAACAACCACGACAACGATCACAGCAATCTTCATGTCGACTTCAAGGATCGCACGAGCGGGTTGCGATGAATTCAACAAATTGTTGTAGTCCCCGGTTCTCCGCAGTTAACCCCTCCTTTGGAACTTCCGACAGGAGCGTGCGGCGAAAACGAGGCGTGTGCATTACCCTAATCGCTGCGGCCTTTCACGGATTCTGAGGACTTTAACTTGCGCATTGTTCTTTCAAACATCGGAACTCTTGGCGACATCAATCCGCTGATTGCGATTGCGCTGGAGCTAAAACGCCGCGGGCATGTGCCGATCATGGCGCTGCCTGCGGTGTACGAGCCGAGGATCAGGCCGCTCGGCCTCGAGTTCCACTCCATTCGACCGGACATCGACCCCAACAATAACCTGTTGGTAGAGATGATCTACGACATTAACAATGGCACGGAGACAGGTCTGCGGGAGTTTCTGTTTCCGGCGCTGCGGCAGACGTACGACGATCTTCTTGATGCTGCGACCAAGCCCGCGCGCGCCGATCTGCTGTTGCTGGGCGAGCTGAACTACGCCGGACCGGTGGTGGCGGAGGTAACGGGGATTCCGTGGGCCAGTTACGTGCTGGCTCCCCTTTCATTCTTTTCGGCGTTCGATCCGCCGGTGCTGCCTCCGTACCCGCGCCTGGCACGGGCGGACAAGGCTGTGCCCGGCTTTGGACGGGTGATCAGGCGGCTGGCGCGATTTGTGAGCCGAAAATGGCCGCAGCCCATCTACGATCTGCGGCGAGAGTTGGGGCTGCCGAAGGGATCGAATCCTCTGTTTGACGCCAAGCACTCGCCGTACCTTGTATTGGCGCTGTTTTCCCGAGTCCTGGGCGTCGAACAGAAAGACTGGCCCGAACACACGCTGATTACTGGCTTCTGCTTTTACGATGCGGATGCGGGGAATGCGGCCTTGCCGCCGCAGTTGGAAAGGTTCCTGGCCGACGGCCCTGCGCCATTGGTGTTTACGTTGGGATCGGCTGCGGTGCTCGCGGCGGGAGATTTCTACGAGCAATCGGCGCGGGTAGCGATGCAATTGGGCTCGCGGGCGGTGCTGCTGATTGGGACAGACCCGCGGAACCGTCCGCAGGCTGCGCTGCCGGATTCGATATGCGTGGCGGAGTACGCGCCCTATTCGGTGCTGTTTCCACGGGCGGCACTGGTGGTGCACCAGGGGGGAGTGGGGACAACAGCACAATGCCTGCGCGCGGGTAAACCGATGCTGATTATGCCCTACTCGCATGACCAGCCGGACAACGCCAGGCGGATGCGGCGGCTGGGAGTCGCAATGTCGATCAAAAAGGAGAACTACAAGCCCGCAAAGGTGATGCGGAAACTGAGGGCGATGTTTGCAAAGCCGAAATACTCGGAGCAGGCGACAAGCGTGGCTAAACGGCTGGAAAATGAGGACGGTGTCAAGACGGCTTGCAATGCGCTGGAGAAGTTGTACGCGAAAACCCTGAAGCCGAGTTGAAAATAGATATGGCTTCGCGACGGCTCCAATTGCCGGGCTTTATTCGAGGATGGTGTTGTCGATGAGGCGGGTAGAGCCAACCCATGCGGCGACGGCGAAGAGGGTTCCGGGAGCGGCGACTTCAAGCGGCTCGAGTGTGGACCAGTCGACCAGGGCGATGTGGTCGACGCGGATTTGGGGTTCGGCGGCGAGCGTTTGGCGGGCTGCCTGGATTAGGGTGACGGCGCGGCGTTCGCCGCTGGCAATGAGAGCCTTTACCTCGAGGATTGAGCGGCTGAGGGCGAGAGCCTGGGACCGCTCCACAGGATTTAGATAGAGATTGCGGGAGCTGAGAGCGAGTCCGTCCGATTCTCGAACGATGGGGCAGACGACGATCTGAGTGGCAACGCAGAGATCGGCGGCCATGCGGCGAACGACAGCGACCTGGGCGGCGTCCTTCTGGCCGAAGTAGGCGCGATCGGGTTCGGCGGCGATAAGCAGCTTGGCGACAACGGTAGCGACGCCGCGAAAGTGGCCTGGGCGCGATGCGCCGTCGAGGCGGTTGCCGAGGCCTTCAACATCTACAAAAGTGGCTGCGCCCTCGGGGTAGAGTTCTTCTACCGTGGGGGCGAAGATTACATCCGCGCCCTCGGCTTCGGCGAGGGCGCAGTCGGCGTCGAAGGTGCGCGGATAGCGGGAGAAGTCCTCGTTGGGCCCGAATTGGGTGGGGTTGACGAAGATGCTCACGGCGACACGACTGCAGGAAGCACGGGCGGCGCGGATGAGTGAAGCGTGGCCCGCGTGGAGCGCGCCCATTGTGGGCACAAGGCCGACTGTGTTTCCGGTCTGACTTCTGACGGCGCGTGACCACTTGCGAAGTTCGGCTACTGTGCGAAAAATTTCCATTGAATTTTAGCTACCTCGCCCAACCCTTCAATGCATCTTGATTCACGACGGCATCCCCAGCGTTGAGTTCGGCTTCAGGAGCGAGTTGAGACCCGAGTGCGCGCCGCGCGGCTTCCGGGAGATGGTAGCTCTCTTCATCCGACGGAAAGGCGCGACGCTCAACATCCTCGCGGTAGTTCTCGATTGCTGAGCGGATCAGCGCGCCAGCGTCGCAGTAACGGCGAACGAATTTTGCCGGAGGTGCGAAGGTTAGGTTGACCATGTCGTGGAAGACGAGGATCTGGCCATCGCAGCCGGGGCCGGCGCCAATGCCGATGGTGGGGATGGGCAGCTCGGCCGTGATCTCTTCAGCCACTTCGCGTGGCACGCCTTCGAGCACGATTGCGCCGGCGCCGGCATGGGCCAGCGCCAGAGCGTCTGTCTTGAGCTGCTGTGCCGCAACTGCGGTGCGAGCCTGGACGCGGTAGCCGCCCATGCGGTGGAGGCTCTGCGGGGTGAGGCCGAGGTGGCCGACAACGGGAATCTCGGCGTCAACGAGGGCGCGGGCCAGTTCGATGCGCGGCCCTTCGATCTTGACTGCTTCGGCCCCGGCTTCTTTGACGAAACGGATGGCGTTGTTCAGGCCTTCAGCGATGGAGGCGTGATAACTGCCGAAGGGCATGTCGGCGACAACGAGGGCGCGGCGGACGGCGCGGCGAACGGCGCGGGTGTGGTGGAGCATCTCCTCCATGGTGACGGACAGGGTGTTTTCATGGCCGAGAACGACCATGGCGAGCGAGTCGCCGACCAGAAGCAGGTCGATGCCGGCTTCGTCCACAAGGCGGGCACTGGAGTAGTCGTAGGCGGTGAGCGCGGAGATGGGCTTGCCCTGGCGCTTCATTTCACTGAGGGCAGGCATGGTGACTTTTGTCTGGGGAGAGGCGAGGCGGGAGAGACTCTCTCCGCCGGGGAAGCTGGTGATGCTCATAGTTGTCTCCAGTGCCGCTCCGGGGACTCAGGATGCGACCCGAACAAGGCTAGTGTACGCCTGGGGGCGGGGGTGAGGGCAAGGCTTGCTGGTCCGGGGGCCCGAGCCGCACACTGATAGGCAGGATGCTTTCGGCATTAGGAACAGAGATTTATGCGGGGCTGGGCGCGGCCGGGGCTTTGGGGCTGGCGGCGGGCGGCTATGCGTATGCGGCGATGTGGCCGGGGTCGGGGATTTTTGGGTCGGTACTGATTGCGCCGGAGCGGGCAGGAGAACTGGCATTGACCTTCGACGACGGACCCAATCCGAAGTGGACGCCGCGGCTGCTCGACGTTCTGGGAGAACACGGAGTGAAAGCGACGTTCTTCCTGCTGGGGAGCCGCGCGCAGGCGGAGCCGGAGTTGGTGCGGCGGATTGCGGCGGAGGGTCACCTGATCGGGAATCACTCGTGGAGCCATCCGAACCTGGCGCTCTCCAGGGCGGCGAGGGTGCGCGAGGAACTGGCGCGGACCAGTCATGCGCTGGAGCAGATCGCGGGGGAACGGATCCGCTATTTTCGACCGCCATTCGGGGCGCGGCGGCCTGCTGTGTTTCGGATTGCACGGTCGCTGGGGTTGAGGGTGGTGACCTGGAATGCGATGACTTCGGATTGGAGCGAGACATCGGCCGATCGGATTGTGCAGCAGTTGGCGGCGAAGATTGACCGGCTGGGACGGCGCGGGCGGGCGGCGAATATTGTGCTGCATGATGGGGGACATCTGGAGCAAGAAGCTGATCGAGAGGCTTCAGTGAAGGCTTCGGGGTTGCTTGTTGCGCTGTATAAGGAGACGCATCGGTTTGTGCGGGTGGATGCGTGGGGTGTTTAGCTGCTATTCCACCCTTCCGTAAAAGGCGCGGAAGATTGAGGCGCCCGGCAAGGCAGAAAATGGGGTTACTTCCTGTTTGACGGTTATCTGCCGTTTCTTCCCTCGGGAGCGCAGAACTGCACTGTTCTGCGCCCCCCCCCCACGTGATTACCTTGCTGTTTTACTGCTTAGTTCTGCACGCATCTTACCCTTCCGTTTTCAGGATCGGTATAGCGATGCTGTCCATCGGGGCATGGAGCGGGCTTGCCGCGATCGCCGGTGTCGCCCTTCTGTCCCGTATCTCCGGTATAACCCTTGTCGCCCGGTCGTCCGGTGTCGCCTGTGTGCCCCCGGTCACCAGGCTGGCCTGCATCCCCCGTTTGTCCCTGCTCTCCGGGCTGCCCTTGCGCGCCATTTTGTCCGGGCGGCCCAGGCTGTCCAGGCTGTGCCTGCGCTGCCGGTGCTGCCGGTGCTGCGGGCGCTGCTTGCGGTGGCGTTGTCTGGCAACCGCATAGCAACATGACCGAGATTAAACCGATACCAGTACACAGTGATATTTTCAATTGGTTCTCCTCTTCGATTCTGTTGAACCTTGAACGCCGCTTGCCGCGCTCGCATGAGACATGGAGTGCACTTCCGCGCGCCTTCCAAAGGCAAGCTGATTCTTCAGTTTCCCATTTAGGCTGCCTTAGTGCTGGTCAGTTCTGCTCTTGATGCAGCAATAACCGCAAGTTTATGTCCTGCGATTGAATGGGCGCCAAATCCACTCGCAGTGATCGGTTCTTGCATTTCCGGTCGGTTAGTCGGCAACTCGTCAGCTACTTGCCAGTAATGCTTTCTCAAGAACAACCGCGGATCTGTCGACCTCGCTACGCTCCGCTCAAGATGACAGCGGGGAGGCGGCACGGGGCTGATGCGATTGGAAGGTGCGTTTATTCGCCTTGTACAAATTTGAAGGCTTGGCTTGCGGCGGCGATGGTGGCTGCGATTTCCTCTTTTCCATGGGCGGTGCTTAGGAAGGCGGCTTCGAACTGAGAGGGCGGGAGCCAGATGCCTTGATCCAGCATGGCGCGATGGAAGCGGCCGAAGGCGGCGGTGTCAGATTTCGCGGCTTCTTCGTAGTTGGTGACTGGATCGGGCGTGAAGAACCAGGTACCCATGGAGCCTACGCGGTTGGTGGTGAGAGGGACGCCGGCGGCAACGGCTTCCGCGGCTACGCCTTCGAAAACGGCTTTCGAGGTGGCTTCGAGCTGGGGATAGATTTCCTCGGCGTGGGCTTGCAGGTAGGAGATGGTGGCGATGCCGGCGGCCATGGCCAGGGGATTGCCGCTGAGGGTTCCAGCCTGGTAGACGGGGCCGAGAGGGGCGAGCTGGTCCATGTATTTTCGCTTGCCGCCGAAGACGCCGACGGGGAGGCCTCCGCCGACGATTTTGCCGAGGGTGATGAGGTCGGGGTCGATTTCATATAGCTGGCAGGCGCCGCCGAGAGCGACGCGGAAGCCAGTCATGACTTCATCGACAATAAGCAGGGCGCCTTCGCGGCGGGTGAGGGCACGGAGGGCGGCGAGGTAGCCGGGAGCCGGGGGGATGCAGCCGGCGTTGCCGACGATGGGCTCGATGATGACGGCGGCGATGACGTCGGGATGAGCATCAAATGCGGCTTCGATAGCGGCAATGTCGTTGTAGGGCAGGGCGTGCGTAAGGCCCGCGACCTCTTCAGGGACGCCGGCCGAGCCGGGAATGCCGAAGGTGGCGAGGCCGGAACCGGCTTTAACCAGCAGGCCGTCGGCATGGCCGTGATAGCAGCCTTCGAATTTGATGATGATCTTGCGTCTAGTGGCCGCGCGAGCCAGGCGAATGGCCGACATGGTGGCTTCGGTGCCGGAGCTGACGAATCGCATTTTCTCAATGGCTGGATAGCAGGCGACAATGCGTTCGGCGAGGTCGACCTCGGCGGCGGTGGAGGCGCCGAAGCTGGCGGAGTTGGCTGCGGCGCGCTGAATGGCTTCGACGACAGGCGGAAGGGCGTGGCCGAGGATCATGGGGCCCCAGGAGCCGAAGTAGTCGATGTAGCGGTTGCCGTCGGCGTCGGTGAGGTATGCGCCCGCGGCGGACTGGATGAATGGCGGTGCGCCACCAACCGCGCGAAAGGCTCGCACCGGAGAGTTGACGCCACCAGGAAAGAAGCGCTCGGCGCTGAGCTGGAGGGCCTGGGAACGGGTGCGGGTGGGGACGGGTGGTTTAGAACTCATGGTGGGTTCAGTATAGATGGAGATGCAGCGAGTTAGCCGCGCTGCGCGCGTGTTGGCGGTTGGCAAAACAGTAGGTGGGCGGCGTTGAATGCACTGCTAACCCACCCGGCGAGTTGCCGGGTTTACGGGCGTGCGCGAAGCGATGGCTGTCTGCCTGACATCATAAGAGCAAGAGGACGAATGGAAGAGGCGATCGATATCGGCGGGCGGTTGTTGGTGATGTTTGACGGGCGCTGCGCACTTTGCAACGGCTCGGTGCGGGGGCTATTGCGGCGAGACCGGTGGGACCGGCTGCGGTTTGTTGAGTTGGATTCGACGAAGGTGGCGGGAGTGCTGGCACGGCATTCGTTGGGTGGACTGGGATCGGCAACAGGCACGTTGCTGGTGGTGCTGGATGCGGGTGGGGCGGCGGAGCGTGTGTTACTGCGTTCAGATGCTGTGGTGGCTCTGTTGCGCGAGCTGCCGCGGCCATGGCCGTCGATTGGGGTGGCGCTCAAATGGATTCCGCGTCCGCTGCGCGATTTGGGTTACAGATTGGTCGCGCGCTGGCGTTATCGCATTTGGGGGCAGCTGGAAAGCTGTCCATTGCCTACGGCCGAAGAGCGGGCGCGGTTTCTATAGCGCTTTGCGTTTCTTGGCTGAAACAGCGGCCGTAGCGAGGACGATGCCGACCGCCTCAAGGGCAATGGCGAGGCCGAACATGAAGCCGCGAAAGAAGTCGTTCCAGTCGGTGCCGAGGTGCGGGACCGAGGGCGAGAATCGGGGCCAGACGATGCCGATCATGAGGATGGTGAGGCCGACAACGACAAAGGTCATGGCCACAGGGATCATCTTCTCGGGCGAGTTCTTGAGGGCGCGGAGAATCATTTGTGGAACTCCGATGTTCTGACGCTGATGATACAGCGACGTTGAGAATCGATTGAAGAGAGAAGTTCAGGGTTGGTTTTGGGGGCAATTACGGGCCAGGCGCATGGCAGCGAAGTTGAAGACGATGGCGAGGCCGAGAAGGAATCCGCGAAGCGCATCGTAGAGGGCTGCGTGCTGCAGACCGAGGTCTTTGTCAAAGATCGACAGGATGAGGCTGGCCGAGAGGCAGAGACTACCGCTGACGAGGAAGCGGCGGCCTTTCGGGGTGAGGTTTCTTCTTGCGAGGCGCATGGCCAGATCTCCTTATGGGTTTCAGTCTTTGATGCGGAACCAGGTGAACAACGACATCTTGATGACTACAAAGCTGATGGCGAGGGCGAAGAGGTCCCAACTCCAGATGTGGTCCCAGAAGAAGCGGTATTCGAAGAGGGCGACAGCAAGGCATGCGGCAACGATACCGGCAATCGAGGAGGAACGGCGGCGGTGCTCGAGGAAGCGTTCATCGACGAATCTGCGCAGGACGGGAATTCTGCTGAGAATGGGATGAGTCATTGTGGGTTCTCCAACTGGAAGATGCGGTCGGTGGGACAGGCGAAGGTTCGGGCGAAGATGAGAGCCAGTTCGAGGCTGGGGACGTAGCGGTTGCGCTCGATGGAGTTGATGCTCTGGCGGGAGACACCGACGGCGTGAGCGAGCTGCTCCTGGGTCCATCCGCGAGCGTTGCGGAGCTCTTTGACACGGTTTGAGATTGAGGGCGTCATGTAAAGCTGACTTTCCAAAACAGAGTAGCGTGGAGGCAGAAAAATGTCAAGCCGGCTTGTCATTTCTTGGCATAGGGGTTGATCGGGGGCGGCCGTTAGGTCGGAGGGCGGTGGAATTCGTGGCCGATGAATGCTGCTAGAATCGACCTTTCCGGGCATCCGCGCCGGCCTACATTCCACGCTCAGAAAGTCCTTAAAGTGCCTGACGAACCCAAACAAAAATCCGTGACGTACGCCGACGCCGGAGTTGACATCAGCCGAGGCGATCGCGCCAAGGAGCGCATTAAATTTCTGGCGCAGAAAACCTTTAACCGCAATGTCTTGGGAGGGATTGGGGGGTTCGGCGCGCTGTTCCGGCTGGATTTGCAACGCTGGAAGAACCCGATTCTGGTGAGCTCGGCGGATGGGGTGGGGACCAAGCTGAAGGTGGCGTTCGAACTGGGGTTGCACGGGACGGTGGGCGCGGACCTGGTGAACCATTGCGTGAACGATATTGCGGTCCAGGGGGCGACGCCGCTTTTCTTTCTGGACTACCTGGCGACGGGGAAGCTTGACCCGGAGGTGGCGGAGAGCGTGGTGACGGGCTTGGCTGACGCCTGCAGGGCCAATGGATGCGCACTGATTGGCGGAGAGACCGCGCAGATGCCGGGGTTCTATGCGGACGGCGAGTACGATCTGGCGGGGTTTATAGTGGGCGCGGTCGATCGCGACAAGCTGTTGACCGGAGCCGGCATCAAGGCTGGCGATGTACTGATCGGGCTGTCGTCGACCGGGTTGCATACGAATGGCTACTCGCTGGCGCGCAAGCTGCTGTTTGAGGTGGCTGGATACAAGCCAACGCAGTACGTGACTGCGATCAAGGAAAAGGCTGGGGCAGCGCTGATGAAGACGCATCGCAGCTATCTGCATGTGATTCAGAAGCTGGTGACGGCGGGACTGACGACGGGGATGGCGCACATTACGGGGGGTGGGATCACGGAGAATCTGCCACGGATTTTGCCTAAAAATACGGGAGCGCAGATCGAGATTGGTTCGTGGCCGGTTTTGCCGATCTTCGAACATCTGCGCGAGCTTGGTCAGGTCTCGCAAGAGGAAATGATGCGCACGTTCAACATGGGTATTGGGCTGATTGCAGCGATTCCCGCGGCTAAATTTATACGGGCAAAGAATCTGCTGGATCGAGCTGAAGAGAAATTTCACGTGATTGGGCGGGTGGTGAAGGGCGAGCGGCGGGTGCAGTACACATGAGCGGTTCAGAACGGCATGCAGGCGGCGAGAACATGCGCCTGGGGATCTTGCTGTCGGGACGAGGGTCGAACTTTCTGGCGATCGCGGAAGCGATACGGGCTGGAAGATTGAAGGGCGTTGAGATTTCCGTAGTGGTTTCAAACGTTGCCGATGCCGCAGGGCTGAAGGCTGCGCGGGAACTGGGACTGCCGCATGAGATTCTTGTTTCAAAAGGCCGCAAGAGAGCCGAACACGACGCCGATGTAATCGCCTGCCTGAAGGCGCACACTGTGGACCTGGTTTGCCTGGCAGGGTATATGCGGCTGCTATCGGCGGAGTTTGTGGCGGCGTTTCCGAATCGAATTCTGAATATTCATCCGTCGCTGCTGCCGGCGTTCCCTGGGTTGGAGGCGCAGGAACAGGCATTTGCCTATGGGGTGAAGGTGGCCGGCTGCACGGTGCACTTTGTGGACGAAGATCTGGATCATGGTGTGATCGTGGTGCAGAGAGCGATTACGGTGTTAGAGAGCGACGATGCGCACTCGCTGGCGGAGCGAATTCTGGCCGAGGAACATATCGCATACAGCGAAGCGATTGGAATGGTGGCGAGCGGAGACTATGAGATACGCGGCCGGCGGTTTATGAAGAAGGGCGCGGCCTGAGGTGGCGCTCTGGGGAAACAAGATTCCGATTCGCGAGCGCAGGTCCCAGGCATTTGCGGGCGGATGACGTTTGCTTTACTCGCTTCGATTGGGGCTTGAGCGAGCGGCGCTGCCCCGCTGCTGTTCATCCTTCAGCTAATCGGTCGTGTACCTGATCTCCAGCGTACGAACCCGATAGCAGGCGTAAAACAGCACCGCAATGATCAGAAGCAGCAAACCTAAAGCCGCCGCCCAGGCGGATACTGGCTCGGTCTCGACCGTAAGGAGCGCGAAAATACCATGGGCGGAGACACTGACCGGCATCAGGTGGCGAAGGTAGGAGGCAACGCTGAGCTTCTGGAGCAGAGAAGGCAAAACTGGGTTGATCGCCTCCCAGCCAAGGACAAGCATTGCGGCCGGAGTGGGATTCCTGAACATCATGCTTAGGAGAAGAAATATCGCTCCGTACCCCAGGCAGGCGAGCACGATGATCGCCAAATAAGACTCCAACTGACCGAGGCCGGGGCCATTGAAAACGTAGTCTGTTCCGGCAGCGCCGAAGCCGGCATACATCAACGCGAAATCAGCGGCGATTGCACTTCCAAACAGCAGTACCGCGCTAATACATCCTGCCACGAACTTGCTCAGCAGAAGCACCTCCCGCCTCACGGGAGATAGAAGGTAGAAGTGCAAGCTGCGCTCGATCATCTCTCCGCGGATCAGACGGGAAAAGATGCCCAGGCAGCCAAAGAAGACTCCGAGCCGGATGTAATAAAGCTGGACGATTCCTGCTAAAACACTGGTATCCTCGCTTATCGCGAATGCCGGATGCCTATCCACGGATAAATGAATGAGGATGATGAGTGTGGGAATGAAAGCAAGAAAGTAAACCCAGCCCGCTTTCCACGTGAAGAGGTTTCTTCTTACTTCGATGCGAATCAGGCGCCGCGCCTGTATCCACCACAGTCCCCATGGCTGTTGTGTCAGACTCCTCAGGAATTTGCCCACCACCTCCATCATGACGTACCCCCGCTTGAACCGATCAGATATTGGTAGATGGCACTGGCGTCATCGTCGGCCGGCGCCACCGACTCCATTTTGACAAGCCCCTCCGCCGCAATTCCGTTGAGCATGGAATAGAACTGGTCAATGTCCCCGGTGCGAAGAAACACACCTTTTCCATCCGCATGCAATCTGGCCTCAACGCAGTGGTTGACTGAGAACATCTTCGCCGCTAGCAGCGCAGGCCGATCGCAACGAATCAGAACCTGCATCGGCTTTTCCCGCACTTCATGCCTGACCTGCTGAATGCTTCCTTCGGCCACCAGGTATCCGCCGGCGATAAGGACAACGCGATCCGAAATGCGGTCGACCTCGTCGAGAATGTGGCTGGAGATCAACAGATGCATTCCCTGCCGGCCAAGTTCCTGAAAGAGCGCGATGGATTCAGCCCTGGCCATGGGGTCGAGGCCGTTCAGCGGCTCGTCGAGAACCAGGACCCTGGGGTGATGCGCAATGGCCTGGGCCAGCCTGACCTTCTGGCGCATGCCTTTGCTGTAGCCCGCGATTTTTCGCCCCGCCGCATCGCCAAGCTGTACGCGTTCGAGAGACTCAATAGTCAGTTCAACGGCCTCGGCCTCGCTCATTCCGTGGAGCATGAGACTGTCGAAGATAAACTGCCATCCGGTGATTCCGCGCGGGAAGGAGTCGAATTGCGCGCAATAGCCAAGGATGCAAAACAATTCAGGCGCATTGACGGGAGAGAGTCCCATCACCGAGATGCGCCCGCTCGAAGGCTGAACCAACCCCGTCATGAGATTCATGAGCGTTGTTTTGCCGGATCCGTTGGGGCCCACCAGAGTCGTGATTCCCGGCGGAATGGAGAGCGAGATGCGGTTCACGCCGAGAACCTCGCCATAGAACTTGGAAACATTCTCGAAGATGATCTGGTCATTCATCCGCGTACCACCTCGCGAGCGCGGATGCGTGCATTCAGCATGGCCGCGCAGATGAAGCAAGCCAGAACCAGCGTGGCTACAATAGCCCCGGTCGGCAGATAAAAGTTCGCCCTGGCGGATTCAGGGGCTCCAAGCAATCGTTGCCAGAGGGAGGTCATCATGAATGGAATGTTGAGCAGGAAACCCCATTTTGTCCTCAGCACTCCGGTTACAATGCCCCCTACGCCGGCCGGCACAAAAACCGCCGCGAAAATGGCGCCAGTGGCCGCGACTCTCCACTTGACCCACGAAGACACAGCCAGCCCGAGGATGGAGAGGAATGCAATCCAGATCAGTTCTCCCGCCAGCAGGCCGGCGGCAATTTGAAGATTTGCCGCGGCCCACGGCAGCGGAGAGGAGTAACTCTGATAAGCGAAAAGCAGGAGGCACGGAGTCCAGGTGACAACCGAGAGCGACGCAAGGAGCGCGATGAGTTTGCCCAGCACATAACCAAAGCGCGAGATGGGATGACTGAGCAGGATCGGCAGTGCGTTATCGGCAAGATCGAACGTAATCAGCCGGGGCGCGATCCATGAGGTCAGGGCCAGCGCAAACCAGGATTGAACCTCGAGGAGTATGAGAAAGAACCTGGCATTGATGGGTAGACCCTGGGGGTCTAGCCCACCCATCAAAGCTCTTGCAATCGAGTTGTTTGCGAGATAGATCCCGATCAGAAAAACGATGGGAGGCAACAGGCACAACGTGAAGAGCCCAATCGTAATCTTCGAGGACCAGGCTTCGGCGAACCCGTACCGTGCGAGCACAAAGACACGTGTCCACACCGGAGTCACCTTGCCGTCATAAGCGCGATAAATGTGTTTATAGACTGACATGATCCGCTCGCCCCAACTCGTTGTCCATCGCCCTGAGGAAGATATCTTCAAGCGAGTCGCGCCGCCGGTTCATGCGCCGGATCTGGACTCCCTGTTCCGATGCGATGACATAAAGATCGCGCGCTTCGATGTGGTCCGGAATCACCAGCTTGATTCGTCCTCCGGGGAAGCACGCGCATTCGCAGCCAAGTCCCCGTATACTCACAGAGAATTTCTCCGTGGCGCCGACCGTTTCCAGTTCCATGAAGCTTCGGTTGGAGCGGCGTTCCTCTTCGATGTTGCAAAGAGCGGCAATGCGTCCATCTTTCAGAATCAATACCTCATCGCACGTTTCATCGATATCGCGAAGCAGATGCGACGAGATAAGCAGCCGCACGCTGCCTTGCTGGCGAATCTCCTTGATGAGTTGAATCATGCGCTGGCGGGCAATCGGGTCAAGGCCATTTGTGGGCTCGTCCAGAATCAGAAGCCGGGGACCTTGCGCCAGCGCCTGAGCCAGCTTGACGAGTTGCTTCATCCCCAGCGAATAGGTGTTCACCTTTCGGTATCGCACTTCGCCCAGCCCCACATAGAAGAGCGCCTCATGGGCGCGCTCGAGTGCTTCACCGGCAGACAGGCCCGCGAGTTCGGCCATGTAGCGAACAAATCGCACGCCACTCATATTCCCTATGAAGGAATCGTTCTCCGGCATGTAACCTATTCCGCCGCGGACCTCTGCCCTGTCCCGTTGACAATCAAGCCCAAACACCCGCGCTGTCCCCTTTGAAGGGGGATGAAATCCCAGCAGCGTGTTAATCAGCGTGGATTTTCCGGCGCCATTTGGGCCAAGCAGGCCGATCGCCTGGCCCTGCAACGACCCCGTGAGTCCATTGAGTACGATGCGATTCCCGAGCCGGACTTCCAATCCATTCAGATCGACGATGCCCATGTCACTCTTTTACGTTCGCGGTTGCATGCTTGTTCCCGGAATCGATCATAGCTCCAAGGGTAAACAGATCGAATCCAAACAAACGGCTGTCGCTTGCCACTTCGATGCGGTTTTCTTTTCCCCACGCGCAAATCGCTGTCGGTCTGGCATCCCCGGCAAGCTGACTGAGAGCCTGCGCCGACTCTCCGCTGAAATTGGAGAGAAGTGGAGTCAACACCGGGCTCAGATTCTGGTAAGCAATGGCAGAATAGTTATCGTTGCCGTCCTTTGGAAGGAGTGCCTTGAACGCGGCAGCACGGGCAAGGGAATCCCCGCTCGCTTGAGTTTGCAGAGCCTGCATGAGAATGGCTCGGCTCGGCGCCACAATCATGTAGCCATCGGAGAAAGTGTATTGCGCCAGGACATTGCCGGAAGTGAGGTCATGGACTGAGTAAAAACGCTGACCGCCGGCCTCGCTGGATTCGATTGCAACCACGTGAGAGCCTTTGCTTTGGTTCAGATTGCGAATCGACTCGGTCAATCGCTCAATGGTCTGTTCCAGTCGCTCCGAGTTGTGTACTTCAATGACGGCCTTCCATGAGGGAGTTGGGAGGACCGGCCCATCAAGGGACAAAAGAAACTCGCCACCCAGGCTGGAAGCCAGATCGTCGCGGAAGTTGATCTGAAGCTTGGCCTCAGCCTCGCTCCATTTCTCATTTTCCGCATTCTTATCCGGCTCGGTCATGGTCATGATGTCGTTGGCGATGTCTCTCGGTTCCTTCGAAAGCACTGCCACTGCAACCGCCGCGTTGGGTGTGATGAAGCCGAGCGAACCCATCGGCGCTGGGGCGGACAGCCATGATGCCACCCGCTGACGCGTGCCGGCGAATTGCAGATTCAGGTGGTTTTCAGGCTGACCATTCGATTCTCGATGCTCCGCAATTAAATACCTAACCTCATCCATCCCGCTGTTTACGAGGGCCTTGTTGCCAGCAAGATCTGTGCGCGATGCATTAGCCCTGTTCTGCATCATTTCATGTACATCCGCGGCCAGAATGATTCCGGCGCCGCGGTTATAGGCGGCCGCGATCTGTTGTCCGAAATCCCCCACCGCAAAGCCACTCGCGCCGGCATTCAACTGCGCGTTCACCTGTTTCAGCAAAGCGGCGTTGTTTGAAAAGACAGCCTCGTGCTGACGGATGAGCGCGTAGCCGCCGGCCTTTGTGGGGGATGAGAAGCGCGCGGCATTCAGCGAACTCTCGTCGAGGACAGCAAGTCCAGGGGTTGAATTCGAAGACAGGAACTGCTGTTTGAGGAAATCGCCAAGACCGCTCTGCTTTACATCGGCAATCACCGCGAAGCCGGGATTGCCGGGCTGGTTGACGCCAACAATGACAATCTCGTCGCCGAGATACTGGCTCATCCGGTGAAGCTTTTCTACCAGCGAGTCAAGGTCCGCTGTGTTGCTACGATGCCCGCTTGTCCACCATTGCTCAAGCGCCGGACTCTCCTTCAACTGGTCGTGGAAGATGTTGCTTGTCTGGCTTAGGAAGTCGCCGAGGTTGGGGATGCTGATGTAGAGCAAGGTGCCAGTGGGAACCCGCTGCAGCAGGTCGCTCGAATATCTCGGCTGAGGAAACGGAATCTGCTCGATCTTGTTCCGAAGTGCGGAAAACTCCGCCAGCAACGGCAGATACTTTTCGCGATCGTGGCTCCAGGAAATCTGCTGATCGACCGGCGCCGGGCCCAGATTGTCACTCGTTGTCACCTGATCGCCGGCTTGTACCAGTGCGTCTACTCCCGAATGCATAACGTGAACAGAACCCTGCAAGACCGCCACGCGCGACCCTTTGATTCCAGCGTTGACTGAGAAGACCGTGCCTGTGACCGCGACGCGGCAATCCGGCGTCCGCACATATAAATGACCAAAGTCGCGCTTGGCGGCCTGCACGATGACAGCTCCGTTGTCGAGCGTGATGGTCATGCTGCGTCCCCTGGCGCCCACTCCGAGGTCGCTCCTTTCGTTCACCTCAACGGTCGATCCATCTGTGAGTCGAAGAACGGTATGCGATCCTCCGCTCGTGCGCAGGTGCTCGCCCTCGGTCAATTTGTCTCCAGGAAAAAGCTGACGATCGCCTGCACTCGAGATGCGATACGCAGATCCATCGACCGATTGCACCTCGGCCCGGACTCCCGGCGGAACTTGCCAATAGGCCTTGTAGAGGAACAACGTGCAAACCATGAGCGCGAAGCCCGCGGCCAGTGCCCAGCCAATTCGGCGGGGTTTCCAATCAAACGCGCGTGCCGGCTTCGGCGCGGACCAATTCACGATTGCCGGCCGCGATGCGTCACGGAGCCTGCTGCGGCATGCATTGCAGTCGCGCAAATGAGCCTCGATCAACAACGAACGGGCACTGGAGAGATCTCTCGCCCGGTAAGCAGGCAGCATATGAGTCACGTCACTGCAACTGTTGATGGCGCCGGCATCGAAATCGATATCGAGGCGACCGGCCACTCGCTTGGCGGACGCCGCAATCTGTTCTGCGTCGGGTTCATCGGCGTGCACCGCCTGCACAGCGGAATTCAGAAGCATCTCGTCATCTCGTCTCATGGTTTTCCCCGTTCCAATTCTCTGAGTCGTTTCTTCAGCCTGGATCGCGCCTGATGAAGGGTCACAGCGACAACCGCCTGCGAAGTTCCCATCAACTCGGCGATCTCCCGATTCCCCAACTCTTCCAGATAGCGCAAGGTGAACATTTCAGCCGCACGCGGAGCCAATTCGCCGATCGCCAGCCTGAGCCATGCGCCGAGCTGCCTGTTTGAAGCCTCTGCCTCGGGAGAACTGCCACGACCGGCAAAGGCTTCGTTTGCCGCCTCCTCCAACGGTTCTGCCGGAGCGGCTTTTTGCCGCCGCAGCAGATCGAGCGCTCCATTGATCGCTGCCCTGTATAAATAGCTGCCGGCACTCGCGATGGGCTGACCCTCGCTGTTCGCCAGGCGAAGAAACACCGCCTGGGCCACATCCTCGGCATCCGCCATGTTGCCGGTGATGCGGCAAGCTGTTAAGAGAACGCGCCGATGATGCTCCGCGAACAATTGCGAGAGGACATCGCGGCCTTCCGCCGACAGGATAGCTTGGCTTGCAGCGGCCACTGAACCACCTTTTTCATTGTTCATAGAGATGACGCACCAACTGGACAATTATTAATCCAGTCAAGATTGGTTACGGTGGAAAAGCCTCGAGTGTTCCGCGAAAGGGAAAATAGACAGAGAGGTGACAAGGCCATGCGAAGCAACCGGAGAGACCTTCCTCGCCCCGTCGAGAGATCGGCCGAATAGGGGAAGCCGTAGAAACACCGGTCGAGGCAGGAGTGCAAAGGAGGGCCGCAACGACGCTTTTGCCATGGGTTGGTTAGTATGGAAAGCAACCCACAATGTCAGCTCCGGTCAAAGCACGGTTCTTTTCACGGCGATGGCTGGTCGCCATTGCCGTTATGTCCAGTGCGATCATGGAGGTGCTGGACACCTCGGTGGTCAATGTCAGCCTGCCGCATATAGCAGGGAGTCTCTCCTCTACGGTCGACGAAGCCACCTGGGTCCTCACATCCTACATCGTTGCCAATGCAATCATCCTGCCGATTACCGGCTGGCTTTCGAACTATTTTGGACGCAAACGATTATTGTTGACGGTCGTGACCGGGTTTACGCTGTCCAGCGTTCTCTGTGGCCTGGCGCCCAGCCTGCCTTTCCTGATTTTCTTCCGGGTGGTTCAAGGCATCACCGGCGGGGGGTTACAGCCACTTTCTCAGTCCGTGATGCTCGAAGAATTTCCCGGAAGGGAACGCGGCAAAGCGATGGCGTTTTGGGGACTGGGCATTATCGCGGCCCCGGTGCTGGGTCCTACTTTGGGCGGCTGGATCACGGATAACTACTCGTGGCGCTGGGTGTTCTATATCAACCTGCCCATTGGAATCCTCAGCCTGATTCTGATCTCTCTCTTTGTGTATGACCCTTCGTATATCAAGCGCGGAACCATGCGGTTCGATGCGTGGGGCATGGGAATGTTGGCAATCGGCATGGGCGCCCTGCAAATCATGTTGGATAAAGGGCAGGAAGACGACTGGCTCAGCTCACGCTTTATCAAAACGCTTGCCATCACCGCTGCCGTCATGCTGACGGCATTCATATTTCGCGAATTGAAGACACCGCAGCCGCTTGTCAAGCTTTCGCTCTTCCGGCACCGATCGTTCGCGGTCGGTATCGTGATCACAACGGTGCTGGGATTTGTGCTTTATGGCAGCCTCGTGTCTCTGCCCCTGTTCATGCAGGAGTTGCTTGGCTGGACTGCCGAAACTGCCGGCTTCTGGACGAGCCCGCGGGGGATTGCCACGGCAGTTTGCATGCCGGTGGTCGGCTACATGCTGGGTAAGCGTTGGGACTACCGATGGATGGTGGTTTTCGGATGCCTCATCGGAAGCATGGCGTTCTTCGGCTATTCGAGAATGGACCTGAACTCAGGAACATGGGACATTTTGATCCATCAGCTCAATCAGGGGATAGGTCAAACGTTTATATTCCTGCCATTGACCCTACTTATCATGGGCCCTATTCCGAAGCAAGATACACCCTACGCGACCAGCCTGTACAGCGTGACGCGCAACATTGGGTCAAGCATGGGAATATCCTTCGTGACCACTTTGCTGGCTCGCCGGTCGCAGTTCCATCAGGGCCGTCTTGCCGGCAACATCTCGCTCTCCAATCTGCAGTTGCTGCAGGCGCAGAATCAGGCCGGGGCAATGTTCGTTCAGCACGGCTCCGACAAGGTGACCTCCACGCACCAGGCTCTTGGATTCCTGTATGGCTCGTTACAACAGCAGGCCACCTTGCTCAGCTACATCGACGTGTTTCGCGTGATGGCGTGGCTGTTTCTGCTGACCGCCCCTTTGGTGCTGCTGATGCGAAAGCCGAAGCTAGACCCCGATCCTTCAAAGTCAGTCGATTAGAGCCAGCCCGGCCCCTGCCACGCTTCCACCGATTCAGCGCACTTCACCTCTGTTCGGTAACTCGATGTGCGATAAAGCGAATTGGCTCCAATCGGCTTCCAGTTCCGCCGTCATCTTTCCACATTGAGGAAACTCCCGCTGCCCTGGCATCGTCTAATCCTCCATGAGCACCATCACGCTTGAAGAACACTTCGTTACGGAATCCTTCCTCCGAGCAACCGGAGCGCATGACAGGGAAACTCCCCCGCAGCTTGCGGAGTTGCAGTCCAAACTCCTCGACATCGGTGCCGGCCGGATCGCCGACATGGACAAGTCTGGGATCGATCTCCAGGTACTCTCGCTCGCCGCCATGGGTTTCGATGCGCTCGATGCCGATACGGCCAGTTCGCTGGCCCGCGACATCAATAATGAACTCGCCGCGGCTGTGCGCTCCCATCCCGAACGTTTCGGTGGGTTTGCAACGCTTGCTCTGAAGTCTCCCGCCACGGCAGCGGCGGAGCTGGAGCGCAGTGTCACACGCCTCGGCTTCCACGGCGCTCTCCTCAATGGCACGACCGGTGGCCATTTTCTTGACGATTCTCGCTTCCTCCCGGTCTTTGAGGCTGCGGCTCATCTTGGTGTTCCCATCTACCTCCACCCCGCGCCGCCGCCCCAGTCGGTCCGCGACGCTTATTATTCCGGCCTTCCCAGTGAACTCGGCTTCCTTCTCTCCATCGCGGGCTGGGGCTGGCACGCTGAGACCGGACTTCATACCCTGCGCCTCATCGTTTCTGGCCTCTTCGACCGCCTGCCTGCGTTGCAACTCATCATTGGCCATGTCGGAGAAGGTCTGCCCTATGCGCTCGCCCGCTCCAGCGGCATCCTCTCTCACGCCGCGCCGCACCTTCGCCAGCCGGTCGCCAATTACTTCCAATCCAACATTCACTTGACCACCAGCGGCTACTTCACCCTGCCGCCCTTGCGCTGCGCCCTTGAGGTGGTCGGCATAGATCGCCTTCTCTTCTCCGTCGATTACCCCTACAGCCCCAACTCGCGCGGCCGGGCTCTTCTCGACAGTCTGCCGGAGATACTAGGCGAGGAAGACCTTGCTAAGCTCACCCATCGCAATGCCGAGCACCTGCTCGGTCTGCGCCCCGCCGTCTGAGGGCTCGCTCACGGTCCTATAATGAAGCAACGGTCTGACTACCATGCCAACAATGAAAGCGATTCAAATCAGTGCGCCAGGCGCCGATTTCGAACTGGTAAATCGGGAGATCCCCGAGCCGAACGCCGGAGAACTGTTAATCAAGGTGCAGGCGTGCGGCGTCTGTCACGGCGAAGCGATTCTGAAAGGCGGCCATTTTCCAGGTCTTACGTATCCGAGAATTCCCGGACACGAGGTTATCGGGACAATTAGTAAATCTGGTCCCGATGTAAGCGGCTGGCAAATCGGTCAAAGAGTGGGCGTAGGCTGGCACGGTGGCCATTGTTTCAATTGTCCCGCTTGCCGGCGCGGGGAGTTTCCAGCCTGTAATCGAAACCTGGTAACCGGCATTACTGTCGATGGCGGATACGCCGAGTATATGGTGGCTCGCAGCGAGGCCGTCGTGTCGATTCCCCAGGAGCTCGATGCTATCGAGGGCGCACCCCTGCTTTGCGCCGGTCGCACCGTATTTGGCGCGCTCAAATCGAGCGGCGCCCGCGGCGGCGAGCTGGTTGCCATTCACGGCATCGGCGGATTAGGGCACCTGGCCATACAGTATTCCCGCAATCTCGGCTTCAAAACCATCGCCATATCGCGCGGTACAGATAAAGAGGAGCTATCGCTAAAATTAGGCGCACACGCGTATCTCGACACCAGTTCGGGCGGCACGGCCGAGGAACTTCAAAAAATGGGTGGGGCGCGGGTAATCCTCTGCACGGCTCCGAATAGCCGGGCCATTGCGGAACTCATCGACGGCCTGGGCAGGGATGGGACGATCATTATTGTTTCGGCCCCGCAGGACATGATGCAGTTTCATCCGGGACTCCTGTTGAAAGGCAACCGCTCGATCAGCGGCTGGGTCAGCGGCAATATCGAAGAGGCCATTCATTTCAGCTTGCTATCGGGCGCCATGCCAATGATCGAAACGTTTCCTCTCGAACAGGCAGCGATTGCCTTCGACAAAATGATGGCAGCCAAAGTGCGCTTCAGAGCGGTACTGAAGATCGGTTGAGGACATACTATGCAAGAACTTATGCAACTCATCGAAAACAGGCAGTCGGCAAGGGGGCTTTTCGACCCCGAGCGGGCGATTCCCGCTGAAGATATAGTGAAGATTCTGGAAGCGGCGCGGTGGACGCCCACGGCGCACAATATGCAGAATTTTCAGATCGTGGTTGTGGACGACAAACAACTCCTCAATGCGATCAGTGAGATAAAAATTCCTGTCGATCCGACGTTCATCAGAGAGAATTATCCCCAATTGTCTTTTACCGAAGACGAATTGCGCCGGAAGAAAACCGGGATCATGGGCACGACGTTCCCGAAGTCATGGCAAACACCCGACCCCAGCCTTGAAGATATCGAGAATGAAGACAGGGGTGCGTATATGGCCAGGCAGATAGTATCGTGCTCGGCCATTCTTTTCGTACTCTACGATCCGAGCCGCCGGGCGCCGGCCTCAGAAGGCGATTTCCTGGGCATTATCGGTCTTGGTTGCGCGATGGAAAACATGTGGTTGATGGCCAACTCGCTCGGGATCGGCGTCCATATCGTAAGCTCCT
The DNA here is from genome assembly GCA_003142935.1 of Acidobacteriaceae bacterium. Classification (GTDB taxonomy): domain Bacteria; phylum Acidobacteriota; class Terriglobia; order Terriglobales; family Acidobacteriaceae; genus Telmatobacter. The sequence goes on along the minus strand of PLOG01000141.1, from coordinate 3,523 downwards.
TGTCTGGAAAGAAAGTTGCGGCGGAGATTGCGAAGCTGCTCAATGTCCCGGATAAGTTGCGCCTGGCGTTCAGTATGCGATTGGGTTATCCCGTCACCCCTGTTCATTATTTGCGTGTGCGTCGCGACAGAGAAGATTTTGTGCATCGCAATGGTTTCAAGGAATAGAGTTTCAGATCGGCTTGTCGCACGCCGGGACATGGTGGGCCGCCTTGCGCTTCGCAGAGAAGAGGAGAAGTTTTTCAAATGAGCGAGATGGCCCTTTTTGAAGAACGTCCGGTGCGCCGGGTCTTTCAGGATGAGGAGTGTTGGCTTGTTCTTTCAGACATAGTCAGCGCGCTGACTCGCTCGCCCGCTCCCACCGATTACCTGAAGAAGCTGCGCCGCCGCGATCCCTCTCTGGCCCAGGCCTTCAAAGGGGAGGACAATTTGTCCCCCCTTGCGCTTCCCTTTGAAACGGAGGGGGAATGCAAAGGTTCCAGTGCTGGAACGTTCCCGGAATTCTCCGGCTGATTCAGTCCATCCCTTCCCCCAAGGCGGAGCCGTTCAAGCGTTGGCTTGCGAAGGTGGGCTATGAACGCTTGCGGGAGATCGCCGATCCTGCTTTGGCGCTGGAGCGGACCAGGGAGAATTGGCGCAGGCTGGGCCGCAGCGAAAAGTGGATCACCCAGCGCATGACCGGGCCATGCGCGAATTGACGACACGCGCAACAAACTGACCGACTACTGGACCTCTCACGATGTAAAGCAGGGGCAGGAGTTCGCCATCCTCACCAATATCATTCATGAAGAATGGTCCGGCGTCACGGTGAAAGAGCATAAAGAGATGAAAGGGCTTGCAAGCAAGAAACGAATGCGAATAAGTCGTGCTTCGGAAACTCGTCGCGCCCTTGTTCTTGAATCCGGGGCAGGATCAAATGTCGCTATCCAATCTGGCCGGATCAATAATGGGCTCGAATCACTCAGACGAAGAGATTTCAAAATGGCATCCAACCCGCTGACCACATCGTTCCTTATGAATCATAGTCCGGAGACTGCATACTTTCTGGCCAAGGCGGAAATGGGTTTGGGCGAATGGAACGCGGCAATCGACCACCTATGAAGACTTTGTTTCCAAAGAATCAATTAGATAAGAAAACTGACCCCCGAATCGATGTGACCAGCATCACAGTCGACGATTTTATTTGAGGAATACGTTACTACCAGCAAGACGAAAAGAGAGTAGTCTCGGTAGCGCGCATGATGCGGGACATTTCCAGAGCCGCGCTTGATAAACCGTTCGCTCGTTACGCGTTGGCAATCGTGGTAGTTGCCGCGTCGATTTTGCTGCGATACTTCCTGGTGCAGGGCCTCGGCCTGGCCATGCCGACGTTCATCACTTTCTTTCCGGCCATCATCATCGTTGCAGTGCTGGCCGGCCTAAAGCCCGGTCTGCTGGCCACCGTCCTGGCAACGCTGGCAGCGGACTACTTTATTCTGCCTCCACTCGGGCGTTTTGGCATCGTGGACGTCTCGGATGTCATTGCCCTGATCTTGTTTGCCACGATGGGCGCTCTGATCTGTTTGCTGGCCGAGAACTACCGGCGCGGCCTTCTCTCTATTGCGGCTTATAAAGAAGAGCAGGCCTTGTGGGTGAGCAACAAAAAGCTGGATGTGGCATTGGCCAGCATGACCGACGCCGTGTTCATATCCGACGCCAAGGGCCAATTCATCCAATGCAATGATGCCTTTGCCTCGTTTCACAAGTTCAGGAACAAGTCCGAGTGCGCCAGAACGCTGGCCGAATATCCAGAATTCCTTGAAGTGTCGACGGCCGATGGGCAATTGGCTCCGCTGGAGATGTGGGCGGTTCCGAGGGCGCTGCGGGGAGAAACCGCCGCCAACGAGGAATACCGCCTGCGCCGCAAGGATACGGGCGAGACGTGGATCGGGAGCTACAGCTTTGGTCCTGTCCGAGACCATGAGGGCGCAATCGTCGGGTCGGTGGTGGTGGGCCGTGACATCACTGAGCAAAAGAGAGCCGAGGAAGCGCTGCGCAAGAGCGAGACGCTCTATCGCGGCCTGTTCAACTCGATGAACGACGGCTTCTGCATCATCGAGATGATCTTCGACGCCGCGGGCAAGCCTGCCGACTACCGATTCCTGCAGATTAACGCTGCCTTTGAAAGGCAGACTGGGCTGCACGAGGCAGCCGGGAAGCGAATGCGCGAGCTTGTCCCGACTCATGAGGAGCATTGGTTCGAGATCTATGGGAAGATCGCACTTACTGGCGAGCCGGCGCATTTCCTCAACGAAGCCAAAGCCTTGAACGCCTACTACGAGGTTAGCGCCTATCGCGTCGGCGAGCCGGAACTTAGGCAGGTTGCCATTGTCTTTAACGACATCAGCGTGCGCCTGCACACCGAGGAGGCTCTGAAGCGGAGCATGGAGCAGCTCCAGATCTTCGTCGAGCATGCGCCCGCGGCGTTGGCGATGTTTGACCTGGACATGCGCTATATCTGCGCCAGCCGCCGCTGGTCCGCCGACTATGGACTGGGAGACCGGGACCTGCGCGGCCTGTCGCACTACGACATCTTTCCGGAGATTCCGGAGCGCTGGAAGGAGGCACATCGGCGCGCGCGGGCTGGCGAATTGGTGCAGTCGGAGGATGATTCTTTTGTTCGGGCCGACGGTTCCCTGCAACGTTTACGGTGGGAGATTCATCCATGGCACGAACCCTCCGGAGGAATAGGGGGCATCGTCGTCTTTACGGAAGACATCACGGAGCGCAAGCGGGCGGAAGCGCATATCCGGCAGCTCAATCGCGTCTACTCGGTCCTGAGCGATATCAACCAGACGATCGTGCGCGAGAAAGATTCCCAGACCATGCTTGCGGCCGCCTGCCGCATCGCCGTGGACAAGGGACAATTCCGCATGGCGTGGATCGGGATGATCAACCCCGACACACAAGTTTTGGAACCAGTAGCATTCAGCGGCGTCGTGGAGGGTTATTTCGATCAGATCAATATCGATTTTCGCGAATCAGAACCGGACTCCGGACCGGCGGCGCACTGCTTCCATACAGGTGAACACGCCATCTGCAACGACATCGAGCACGAACTCAACCAGCCGTGGAGAGGCAGTGCGCTGCAGCACGGCTATCGCTCGATGGCAGCTTTTCCGCTGCTCCACGAGGGCAAGATCATTGGTATTTTTTGCCTCTATGCCGGCGAACTGGCGTTTTTCGACGACGACGAAACCAAGCTGCTGAATGAGATGGCCATGGACATCTCCTTCGCCCTGGAAGTCAACCGCCATGAAGAGCAGCGGCGGCAGGCGGAAAAACACGTCCGGCAGCTCAACCGCGTCTACTCGGTCCTGAGCGATATCAACCAGACGATCGTGCGCGAGAAAGATTCCCAGGCGATGCTCGCAGCCGCCTGCCGCATCGCGGTGGACAAGGGGCAATTCCTCATGGCGTGGATCGGGACGGCCGATTCCGAGACGCACGCGCTTAGGCCAATCGCATCCAGCGGCGAAGTCGGC
>PLOG01000148.1 GCA_003142935.1 Acidobacteriaceae bacterium | reverse complement strand
GCGATGGAGTTTGTCGTCCTTCCCTTTATCGTTCGCAAAGTATTGGAGGTCCATCCCGGCAACACCGACCCGTTTCTCGGCAATGAGACCCTCTGGTCCGGCCTCATCGCGCTGGCCGTGGCGCTCGCCCTGGCTGTATGGGTTGCCGGCCGCATCACCTCGAGGCTTGAGCAGCTCGTCGTCTTCGCGCGCCGCATCGCGGCCGGCGACCTGAGCGCCCGCCTTGGCCGCGACGATGATGATGAGTTCTACAGCGTGGAGGCCGCGCTGAACCAGGCCGCCGAGCGGTTGGGCGAGAGATTCGCCGAGCTCGAGAGCCGCCGCCAGGAGCTGGCCGACCTGCTCAATTCCCTGCAGGAGGCGGTGGTCGCCATCACCGCCCAAGGGCTGGTACGCTGGTCCAACGCCGTAATGCAGCGCATCGCCGGAACGGAGATTCGCGTGGGCCGTTCGCTGGTCCACTCGGTGCGCGATCCCGAACTGCTGGCCTGCATAAAAACCGCGCTTGAGCAGCGCGTGGCGAGTTCCGGGCGCGCCAGCACTCTAGCGCCGGGCCTCATCTTCGAGATCAATGCTGTGCCCATGACCTCGGGCGGAGCGCTCGTCGTGCTCCATGACGTCACACGCATCGAGGCCGCTGAAAAGTCCCGCCGCGACTTCATCGCCAACGTCAGCCACGAGCTGCGCACACCACTCACCTCTATCCAGGGCTACGTGGAAACGCTGGTCGAGGAGCGCCCGAAGCCCGAAACCACGAGCGAGTTTCTCGGCATCATTCTCAAAAACGCCACGCGCATGAACCGCATAACCGAGGATCTGCTCGCTCTGGCCGGCGTCGAGAGCCCCGACTACAAGCTGGCGCTTCAGCCCACGCGAGCCAGCGCGCTGGTTGGTGACGCAATCGATTTGGTGGGCGGCATGGTGGTGGACTCCGGCGTTGCGCTGGAGATGGCCGGCGCGCCGGACGCGCTTGTCCTGGCCGATGCCGACGCCATGAACCAGGTCTTTGGCAATCTTGTGGAAAACGCCCTGCGCTACGGCAAGGCCGGCAAACGAATCCTGATTGGCGCGCGGCTCTTGGAATCCGAGGTCGAGTTCAGTGTGCAGGACTTCGGCCCCGGCATCGCCTCCGAGCACCTCACTCGGATCTTCGAGCGCTTTTACCGCGTTGACAAAGCTCGCTCCCGCGAGTCGGGAGGCACCGGGCTTGGCCTGGCTATCGTCAAGCACATCGTGCTGGCCCACCGAGGGCGCATCTGGGCGGAAAGCGAACTCGGCCGCGGCGCCACATTCCACTTTACGCTGCCGCTGTTCACGCAGACCGAGGCGCCCAAAGCGCAACTCGCTGCCGCAGACAGTAGCCTGTAGGGTCCTGGCATCGCAGCAAATCTTCAGGAGAATCGCGGCCGGGAGGGGTGGTGAGCTCGCTGGGACTCGAACCCAGGACCCACGCCTTAAAAGGGCGTTGCTCTACCAACTGAGCTACGAGCTCGTTCAAGGCCGCTGATTCCAAACTAACACAAGGATTGTGTTGTTGGCGCGGCAGAGAGCGCCGCGGAGCGGGCTCGCTGGGGCGGGGATGGTCTTGCGTTCTGTCATGGCGTACGTCCTGTTCAGTCGGGTACATGGAAATGGTGGTACCATGGTAATCAGCTCTCTGTATAAAATTGGTTACTGGTAGCCGGTACAGCTCCGCATCGCGAAGAAAATGCGGCGTTTCGGGACTTTCCCATGACGGGAAAGTGGTAGGGGCGCAACCGAGCAAGTGTTATTGTTCCGCCAACAGGGAGCGGCTAGCATTCCGGGTAAGGATATCCTCCGTTTTGGTGATTCCGCCCTGGCCTTCCGCTGCATTAGAACTTAGATAAAGATCTGGCAAGCGCGGGAAATCGGGAATCACAGCGGAAGGTCCTGGGGTGAGGGATGACGGATCGTGGTCCGCTGTACGACCAGAATGAGACGCCCGAAGATGTGGCGACGCTATACTCCTGGGCAAATTTGCATGGCGCGAAGTATCGTGATTTTTCGGCGTCGCGAGCGCAGACCCGGGAAAAGGCGCGGCTGCGGGTGTTGCAGGCCATTGAGGCAGAACAGTCGCGCGCCCAGCAGCTAGCCGGAGCGGAACAACCGGCCGAGATTCAAAATCTTGCGGATGTGGAACGAGCGGCCGGGATGCGGCGCATGGCCGAGCAGGCCGAGGCAGCAGAAGAAGCCCGCGACGCGGAATTGGCAGCGCAGCAAGCCGCGCATGAGGCTGCTCAACAGGCAGCGCGGGAGGCGGCAGACAAGGCAGCACGGGAAGCAGGAGAAGAGGCCGCGCGCCGGGCAGCAGAACTGAGAGCACGGGAAGCGGCAGCAGAGGCGGCGCGTCAGGCTGCGGAAGAAGAGGCGCGTCAGGCTGCGGAAGANNAGAGGCGGCGCGGAAGGCAGCAGAACAGGCCGCACATCAGGCGGCGGAACAGGCAGCGCGCCAAGCGGCGGAGGAAGCGGCGCGCCGGGCCGCGCAAATTCGAGCTCAGCAACAAGCAGAGAGGGAAGCCGAGGAGGCCACACGAGTGGCGGCGGAGAAGGCGGCGCAACAACTGGCCGCGCAAAGGGCGGCACAAGAGGCGGAGTTGCAGGCTACCAGGCTGGCCGCGGAGAAGGCCGCCCAGCAACTAGCCGCGCAAAGGGCCGCACTGCAGGCGCAGGCTGCCAAAGACGCTGCCGAACGAGCGGCGGAGCAGGCCGCCCGGCAGGCAGCGGAACAGGCTGCGCGACAGGCCGCGGAACAGGCGGCAGAGCGGGCAGCCCAAGAGGCCGCACAAAAGCACGCGGCTCAGGAAGCCGCACAAAAGCACGCGGCTCAAGAGGCCGCGCAAAGGGCAGTCCAGGAGGCCGCGGAACTGGCGGCGCGGCAACAGGCGCACGTGGATCGGTCATCGGCTCCGCCGGCCGCGGAGGCAGCGCAGGTTCCGGCGCAACCGGCGGCGCCTTTCTTGCCAAGGCGAGATTACCCTGGGTATGCGCCTGCTCAGACGCATGCACCGATTCAGAGTGAGGCGCAACCGGCGGCGATGCACGAAGACAGTTATCCTCTGCCACACGTTCCCTGGGCTCCGGGGGATCAATACGAGCGCGTTGGGCGTCCCGCCTGGCTGATGCCGGATCGCGCGGACGCTGGCCCTCAGCCGGCGGTACCTCAGGCTCCGGAAGACACACTGCAAGGCTCACGGGATCGACTTACTTCGCGCTGGTATGCGCTGCGGGGGGTGTTCGAAGGCGCGGGTTCAACGGCGGAAGCGGCTCCTGCTCCGCTGCCGGCGCGGGCGCCCGTGGTGGCTATATTCTCTCTTGCCGGCGGCGTGGGCAAAACCAGCCTGGTGGCAACACTGGGACGGGCTCTTTCGGCGCGGGGCGAGCGGGTCCTGCTGGTGGATACAGCACCCTACGGGCTGCTGCCGTTCTTCTTTGGGGCGCGCGATCAGCGTCCAGGTTTGCTGCGCACCTTCAGCCCTCCGGGCAATGCCGGCGATGCGCCGATTCAGATGGTGACGATCGACCCCGAAGGCCTGGGGCCGGATACGGGGAGCCAAGACGCTTTGACCGGGGAGATCGGCACCTATTCACGGGGCGCGAGCCGGGTGATTGTGGATTTGGCAACCGCCTCGGGCGCGACCACCCGGCGTATATTGCGGATGACGCCTCTGGTGCTGGTGCCGCTGGTTCCGGACATGAATTCGGTGGTAAGCTTCAGCTCAATCGACAGCTTTTTCCAGCACAACGGGAGCGGGCAAGGAAAACCATCGCTTCCCAACTATGTGCTGAACCAGTTCGATCCTTCACTTCCGCTGCACCTGGATATTCGCGAAGTGCTTCGCGAGCAGTTGGGCGACCGGCTGCTGCCATTTGCCATACGGCGCGCACCGGCGGTGAGCGAAGCCCTGGCCGAAGGGATGACGGTGATGGACTACGCGCCCAACTCGACGGTGGCTGAGGATTTCGGGAGCCTTGCGGGCTGGGTAAAGAGCCAATCGGCAGCCGCGAGCAGCACGTATCGCGGCGTACGCTGGAGCGAGAGATGACAGCCACGGGCCTTTGGCAGGATATCGGGGCAGGGGAGAATTTCTTCACCAAGCTTCTGCGCCTGATTTTCCTGCTGGCGGCAGCGGCAGCGTTCTGCTTCCTGGCCATTTTGCCTCTCACCTGGCCGCAACAGGCGGTGCTGGGACTGTTGAGCCTGCTGATGGCCCTGGCGATGGCGCGCAGTTCGGATTCCTACCTGGTCACGCTGACCCTGATGATGATGTCGATGTTCTGCACCTTTCGCTACGGATATTGGCGCATTATGCAGGTGGTGCAGTTTTTTCAAGATCCGGCGAGTCACTGGGGCGCGCTGGACGCATTTTTCATCATGTGCCTGCTGCTGGCCGAGGCCTATGCCTTCCTGATTCTGTTTCTTGGATACTTTCAGACCATCTGGCCGCTGCGGCGCGCGCCGGTGTCGCTGCCGGACGATACGGACGAATGGCCGCATGTGGATGTGCTGATTCCGACGTATAACGAGGCGCTGGAGATGGTGCGCTATACGGCGCTGGGCGCGATGAACATGGATTGGCCGGCGGACAAGATCCATATCTATATTCTGGACGACGGGCGGCGCAAGGAGTTTGAGCGGTTCGCGTTCGAGGCCGGAATCGGCTACAAGACGCGGGACGACAACGCTTATGCCAAGGCGGGCAACATCAATGCCGCGCTGAAGACGCTGAGCTCTCCGCTGGTGGCGATCTTCGACTGCGATCACGTGCCGACGCGGAGTTTTCTGCAGATGACGGTGGGCTGGTTTCTGCGGGATCGCAAACTGGCGATGCTGCAGACGCCCCACCATTTCTATTCTCCCGATCCTTTCGAGCGCAACCTGGGACAGTTCCGGGTGATTCCGAATGAAGGCGAGTTGTTTTACGGGGTGGTACAGGACGGCAACGACTTCTGGAACGCGTCGTTTTTCTGCGGCTCGTGCGCGGTGCTGCGGCGGACGGCTCTCGAAGACATCGGCGGCATCGCGGTGGATACGGTCACCGAGGACGCGCACACCTCGCTGCGCATGCAGATGAATGGCTGGGGCACGGCCTACATCAATATTCCCCAGGCGGCGGGGCTGGCTACGGAGAGGCTGTCGGCACATGTGGGCCAGCGGATTCGCTGGGCGCGGGGCATGATCCAGATTCTGCGCATCGATAACCCGCTGTTTGCACCGGGGCTGACGTTCCCGCAGCGGCTTTGCTATTTCAATGCGATGTGCCATTTTCTGTATGCGGTGCCACGGCTGATCTTCCTGACCGCGCCGCTGATCTATCTGCTGCTGAACCACACCAATATTCCCGGATACTGGGCGGCGATTCTGGCCTATGCGCTGCCTCACCTTACGCTTTCAAACGTAACCAACTCGAGGATTCAGGGCGAGCATCGGCACTCCTTCTGGAACGAGATTTACGAGACGGTTCTATCACCTTATATTTTGCTGCCGACGATGATGGCGCTGATCAATCCCAAGCTGGGCAAGTTCAACGTGACGGCCAAAGGCGGGGTGGTGAAACGCACGTTCTTCGACACCAGGATCGCGCAGCCGTTCCTGGTGTTGCTGCTGTTCAACATCGCGGGGCTGATTGTAGCCATCCCACGATTCTTTATCTGGGACAGGGATCGTCCCGGCACAGTGGCGATGAACGTGCTCTGGTGTTGCTTCAACATCGTGATCCTGGGCGTCTGCACGGCAGTGGCGCGGGAGTTGAAGCAGTTGCGGACCTCGGTGCGCATCAGCGTGGTAACCCCTGTGGTGGCCAGAATGCCGGACGGAAGATCGATTGGAGGAGAGACAATCAACATGTCCAGCGGCGGGACCAGCATCCGCCTCAGCGAGGCAATGGAGGTTTTGCCGCAGACCGAGGTGCGCCTGGGGTTCCCAGGTGCGTCCGCAGGGACCGAGGTTCATGCGGAGGTACTTTCCTCAGAGGGATCGGTGCTGCGGGTGCGCTTTGAGAATTTATCGATTGCGGAAGAGGAAGTCTTGACCATGGTGCTTTATTCACGAGCGGACTCGTGGCTGGGCTGGGGCGAGTCGCGCGAAAGCGACAATGTGCTGGTCAGCCTTGGACGCATCTTCCGGATATCGATGCATGGACTGGGCTCGACCTTCAGGAGCCTGTTTACGGATAGAGACAAAGGCGGCCCGAAATCGACTTCGCTTTCGATAGCCCGACCGTCGGTGATCCTCATACTGGCGGCGCTGCTGATGGGCGGGGTGCAGAGCGCGCGGGGACAGGCACAGGGATCTGCCGGAACACCGAAGAGCGGAAGCAGCAATACGAATGCTCCGGTGACGCCGGGGCACTACCAGGACACGTTCACACTGGAAGAAACGGGCTCGCCGCAGATTGAGATGCACGGGATCGACAGCTTGCACAACATTTATTTCACGCTGCCGGAAACCCACGTGGTGCGCACGGCCAAGATTCACATCTACTACGCATTTTCACCCAGCCTGCTGCCGCAGCTCAGCCACCTGAAGCTGATGCTGAATGGAACGCTGTTTGCGACGATACAGCCAACGCCGGGACAGGTAGGCGGCTCGGACAGCCGGGATGCGGAGGCGGAGTTCACGATACCGACGGACCTGCTGGTGCATAACAACACGCTGACCATCGAGTTCATCGGCCACTACACGATGATTTGCGAGGATCCGGCCAACACGACATTGTGGGCGCGCGTGCACCGCACTACGTTTCTGGATATTCGAGGCGATCTGCTGCCGCTGGCCGACGATCTGAAGCAGTTGCCGATTCCGTTGCTGGACCCGGCAACGATTCAGCCGTTGAGCATACCGGTGGTTTTTGCGGGTACCCCCTCGTACAAGGCGATTCAGGCGGCGGGCATCGTCACCAGCTACTTTGGCATGATCTCGGAAAACCGGCCGGTGCGTTTTCCGGTTCACATTGGAAGCATTCCGCAGGGCAATGCGATTGTGATTGCGGACAGCGCGGGAAATCTGCCGGCGGGGCTTGGCCTGCCCAGCATCAACTCGCCGACCGTGGCCATGCGCACCAACCCCAACGACCAGTACAGCAAGATTCTGATCGTGGCGGGCGGGGATGGGGACCAGGTACTGATTGCGGCCCAGGCGGTGGCCTTGCACGGCGACATGCTGGCGGGCGGCATGGCCAGCATCGACAACATCAAGCTTCCAGCCAAGCAGGGAGCCGATACGGCTCCGCGCTGGGCGCGCACCGACCAGACGATTGCGCTTTGGGATTATGCCTCTTCAGAACAACTGGAAGGGGATGGAACCGCGCCGCTGAATGTATATTTCCGGGTTGCGCCGGACATTTTTTACGCGGACCGGCCGAATGCAGTGCTGAAGCTGGCGTATCGCTACAATTCGATTCCGATCGGGCCGATCTCCAGCATGCAGGTGCGCATCAACAACGCGTTCCTGGGGTCGACTCCGCTGATACCCGGACAAGAGGTCTCGCGCAAGATGGAGACCGAGGTACCGGTGCCAGTGGTGAATCTGCGCCCGTTCTCCAATTCTCTTTCATTCGACTTCACGTTTCAATTGCTGAAGAAGGGCGGTTGCCAGGATACGACGCCGATCAACATGCAGGGCGCCATCCTGCGCGACTCCTACCTGGATCTTCGCGGCTATCCGCACTATGCGCCTCTGCCCAATCTGGAGCTTTTCGCCAATGCGGGCTTCCCGTTTACGCGCTTCGCCGATCTGGGCGAGACAACCGTAGTGCTGCCGGCGACGCCCACCGAGCAGGAGATCGAGACCTTCGTAACGCTGATGGGGCACTTTGGCCGGCAGACTGGGTATCCGGCATTGCGCGTGACTGTGGCGGGCCCCGACGCGCTGCACAACGGCGCCGGGAAGGATTTTCTGATTATTGGCACGGGCGACGATCAGCCGGGCTTCGACAAGTTGAACAGCGCGCTGCCGGTTGCGTTGCACAGCGGCCAGGTCCAGGTGCGCGACACGCAAGGCTTTTTTGCGCCGCTGCATCAGGCATGGTGGAAGCTGCGCTCCGAAGAGCACACCGAATCGGGCGACCTGACAGCTTCCGGCACGCCCGACGCGGTGATCGAGGGAGTCGAATCTCCGTTCGATCTGGGCGGCAGCCGCAGCATTGTTGCCATTCACTTGAGAGATGCGAGCGCATTTGAGCCTTTCATGGACTCGTTCCTGAAGGTGCAACAGTCCAGCGACGTCTCCGGGTCGGTTGCGGTTCTGCACGGCACCCAGTTTCAATCGTTCAGGATAGGCGCGGAGGTCTATCACGTGGGCGTGGTGCCGTGGTGGACGCGGCTGCGGCTATGGATGAGGCAAGTGCCGTGGCTGATTGCGATCGTCGTGGTGATTCTGGCGCTGCTGGTATCGATATGGACAAGACAGTGGCTGCGGGTCAGGGCCAGGTCTCGGCTGCGGATGATCGAAGACTGAAAAGCAGTGGACAGTGGACAGTGNNAGTGGACAGAAATTGAGATCAGCCGCCGGGCGAGACCGTTCTGGTGGCTGTTCTTTTTTTGCACTGTACCTTTTCGACTACCCCCAACATCGTATTTAGCTCCAAGGAATCAACCTGTATGCTAAATAGATTGATATAGGAAACTCGAAGGGGCTTTTGGCCGGACCAACTCTCAATCAGCCGCTCATGCTCCCTTCTTGAGGATTTGTGCGATGGGCATTCAGAAGTCCCTGGGCGGGAAGAGTATGCTGCCGATCGTGCTTTTAGCGATGGTTTGCGCGACGGGCGGCTGCAATCCTCATGGCTGGAAACTCTGGGACTCTTATTCGACGCGATTCATCGATGCGCAGGGGCGCGTGTTCGATCCACAGGGAGATCAGCACACCACCTCGGAAGGACAGGCTTACGCCATGTTCTTTGCGCTGGCGGGCAACGATCGCGCCCATTTCGACCGCGTGCTGAATTGGACGCAGCAGAACCTGGCCGGGGGCGATCTTCAGACGCACCTTCCGGCCTGGCTGTGGGGAAAAACTCAGGACGGCGCATGGAAGACGCTGGATACAAATCCGGCCTCGGATGCCGACATTTGGATGGCCTATACGCTGGTTGAGGCGGGGCGTCTTTGGAATAACCCGCAGTATGCGAATCTGGGCCGGAAGCTGATGGAGCAGATCGCCAAGAGCGAGGTCGGGAATCTACCCGGATTTGGCGTCATGCTGATTCCGGGTCCGACGGGTTTCCAGCACGATCAAACCTGGACGCTGAACCCGAGCTATCTGCCGGTTTTTATCTTCGAACGCTTCGGGAAGATCGATCCGGCGGGCCCCTGGAAGCAGATCGCGCTCAACATTCCGCGGATTCTGGAGGCTAGCGCGCGCCACGGCTATGCCATGGATTGGGTGGACTATTTTCCGGGCGACGGATTTTATCCAGTGCCCGAGCAGCGGCCGGGGAGCAAGGACAGCGATGGGCCGGGCGGCGGATACGACGCGATCCGAGTGTACCTGTGGGCGGGCATGCTGGATGACAGCCGAGGCGCGCGCACGAACCTGGTGAACGAGGTGCCGGGAATGAGCGGATACCTTGCCGATCATGATGCGCCCCCGGAAAAGGTTAGTGACCAGGGGATTCCAATGGCGCAAGCTGGACCTGTGGGATTTTCGGCGGCGCTGCTGCCTTATCTGAGTGCGTTTCCCAGTGGCTCGAAGATCAGCGCTCAACAGATGATTCGGATGAATCTGATGAAAGATGAGGCGACGGGATTGTATGGGAAGGACTTAAACTATTACGATCAGAATCTTGCCCTGTTCGCGACTGGTTTTCTGGACGGCAGATTCCGGTTTGGCCCAGGGGGCGAACTGAAAGTAGAATGGAAGCGCCGATGACGATTGGTTGCGGGGCTCTAAGGAAACTTGCGATTGGAGCGGGTTGCCTTTTATTGGCGATCCAGGTAAGCCTCGCCCAGAAGAAATCCGTTGCTGGAACGAACGAGGGCGCACGGAACACGCTGACGGACAAAGCGCGGGCCCTTGAGTCGCGCGGGCGGCCGGATATGGCCATTCAATTGTGGCAGCAGATTCTTCTCTCGGAGCCCAACAATCCCGACGCCCTGGCCGGAACGGCGAAAGACTATAAGCTGATGGGTGAGGCCGACAAGGCGGAAGCGGCCCTGGATCGTCTGCGCAAGGCGAATCCCAACGACCCGAACATTGCCAGGATTGAGGCGATGAGCAGCTCGAAGACGCAGAGCGATGAACTGCGCCGCGCGGGGGAGCTCGAAAAACAGGGCAGGGCCGATGAGGCGATGCAGATCTACCGGCAGTTGTATGGGGATCACCCGCCGGAAGGGTCGATCGGGATTGCCTATTATCAGACTCTGTTTGGCACAGCCACGGGCAGGGCGGCGGCCATTGCAGGGATGAGATCGCTGGCGGAGCATAATCCCGGCGATGGGACGGTTGCGGTTGCGCTGGGCACGATGCTGAGCTACGACGCCAAGACCAGGCCGGAGGGAATTCGCATTCTGGAAGCCCATCCCCAGGATGCCGATGCCCAGGCGGCATTGCGGCAGGCGTTGATATGGGACTCGGCCAATCCGGCCTCGGCGGCGGAGTTGCGCGATTACCTGAAGGCGCATCCGCTGGATACGGAAGTGGCCAGGAATCTGAAGACAAATGAATTCAAACTTGCGCAGATGAACTCGGGAATCGCGCGCACGCCAGCCGAGCGGGCGGCCTTTGCCGCGCTTAATGCGCACCGGCTGGACGAAGCGCAGAGCCGATTCGAGGAGCTGCTGCGGAAGGAACCGAAAAACGGGCGGGTCGCGGCAGGCATGGGATTCCTGCGCATGCAGCAGCAGAACTTTGGCGGCGCGATCAGCTATCTGACCGAAGCGGAACAGGACGGTTACAAAGCGAAGACGGTTGAGCAGGCGCTCGGGACTTCGCGATTCTGGTACACGATGGCCGAGGCAACGGAAGCCTTCGATCAAAATCAGCTGGGCGTGGCGGAAGCCAAGTACAAGGCCGCGCTGGTCATGAATCCGCGCAGCCCGGAGGCTCTGAATGGGCTGGCCGGCCTGCTGACCAAAGAGCAGCAGTATCCTCAAGCCGCGGGCGTGTACGAACAATTGATCAAGATTCAACCCGGCAATCTGGACGGCTGGCGCGGACTTTTTCTTGCATTTGCGCGCAATCATCAGGACCAGAAGGCTCTGGCCACGGCAGAGCAATATCCGGCGCGCGTGAAGCTGGCGCTGGAGAGGGATCCGGAGTACCTGCGCTCGCTGGCCATCATTTATCAGGCCCAGGGACGCATTGCCGATGCGCAGCGCGTGCTTGCAGAGGCGCTGGCGCTGCCTTTTCCGGATAATGGAACCAGCCTGAAGACGGATACCAAGCTGGAGTTTGCGGGCATCCTGATGGAGGCCAAGCGGTACGACCAGGCCGCGGCGCTTTATACGCAGATATTGAGCGGCGATCGAGGTAACGTCTCCGCGTGGATGGGCCTGGTGAGCGCGCATCACGAGCAGGGGCAGGATACGCAGGCCATCGCGGATGTGGAGAAGATGCCTGCAGCGAGCTACGAGGCCGCGCTGGGCGATCCGGGATTTCTTTCGTTGCTGGGTGCGATTTATCAGCAGGCCAATCAGTTTGAGGTTGCCCAGGGTTTGCTGGAACGTGCGGCCAAGCTGCAGACCGCGGCCGGCGGGCAGCCCAGCGTTGCACTCGAATTACAATTGGCCGGCATCTACCTGCTGCGCAACAACACCGCGCAGGCTTATGAGATTTATAGCCGGGTGCTGAAAGCCAATCCCGATCGCGCCGATGCGTGGAAGGGACTGATTTCAACGCTGGCTGGCACCGGCCGCAATTCGGAAGCGCTGGAGGAGATTGCGCTGATTCCCGCGCCGGTGCGCAAGCAGCTCGATAACGACATTGAATTTGTGCAGACCGAGGCCGGCGTGTACGCTGCCAGCGGCGATATCGCTCATGCCGTGGGATACATGAATCGCGTGCAGGCGCACTACGCGCGGCTCAAGATGCAGCCGCCGGGGAACATCGACATCCAGAACGCCTGGCTGCTCTACAACACGGGGAACGACCGCGGCCTTTATCCGGCGCTGATGCGGCTGGGAAGCCGGAGCGATCTGACCGCGGCGCAGAGGGAGACGGTTCAGACTATATGGGCGAACTGGAGCGTGCGCCGAGCCGCGGCCGCAATGGAGAACGGCAACGTGCGCCGCGCCGTGGATATTCTGGATGCGGCTTCGCAGGCATTTCCCGACAATATGACGGTGCGCAAGGCGGTGGCGGGCGGATTTGCAAGAGTGGGCCGCGCGAAGGAGTCGCTGGCGCTCTACCGGACCGTGCCCATGCAGGACGCAAGCTCGGGCGACTTTCAGGGCGCCATTGGGGCGGCGCTCGAAGCCAACGACAGGAACCAGGCCGAGTTGTGGCTGCGCCAGGCGCTGGAGCGGTTTCCGCGCGATTCGGGAATACTGTCGCTCGGGGCGCGCTACGAGCAGGCGCGCGGCGATAACGAGCGCGCTGCCGATTATTGGCGGGCGGCACTGGCCGTCATGCCGGCGGCCACTCCGGTAGACAGACTGGCGCACGAGATGGCCTATCCCGAGCAGGACACGAAATCTCATCGCGCTGTAACAGCGGTCGATTTGCAACACTTGCTCGACCCCGACTATGAGCCATTTGCGAAGACGGCCAAAGTGCCGCCTCTGCCGGCGTATGGTCCCGATCCTTACAACGGCCCGGCGCCGGTGGTGCTCGTTCAGCCGCAATCCTATGCGCCGCAGCCGCCGGACGCGACGGGGAGGAATGCGGCCTCCATGAGTGAGGGCCGGCCCGCCGCTCAGCCGGATTCGAATCAGGTTATAAAGCCGATTCCTTCGTCACAGGCGGTGAGTCCTGAACGGCTTCATCAGCAGAGCGCGATTCAGCTTGAGACAGGAGACCCAGGTTCGAGTGAGTCCGGCTTTGGCGGACTGGTGGTTCGGGAGGCGATTTATCATCCGCAGGATCGAGGGCCGCAACGGGGAGCGGCAACGACTCTTCCGCCTGCTTATGGCGTAAATGGGAGTGGGTTAGCCGCGGCGGAGATGGAGCAGGCTGAGTATTCGGGGCAAGCGGATGTGCCGATCACGGCGAACGCGCCGCACTCGATGGCCTCCGATGCGTGGAAGGGACTGGTCTTCACGCTGATGGCAGGGAACCGCAACAGCGAGGCGCTGGAAACGCTGAACAAGATTCCCCCGGACGTGCGCCGGCAACTGGACGCCGACATCGAGTTTGTGCAGGGCGTTGCCAGCTTGTATGTAGCCGTGGGGGATACGGCACGGGCCGGAGAATATCTGAACCGGGTGGAGAATTATTATCTGCTGCATCGGTCGGCTGCACCCGCAGGCTTGGAAGTCCAACACGCATGGCTGCTCTACAACCTGAAGGATGATATGGGGCTTTATCCGGTGATGTTGCGCCTGGATGCGCGCCAGGATTTGAGTGCCGCTGAGCGGACGCAGCTAGATACATTGTGGGCAACCTGGGCCGTGCGCCGCGCCGAAACCGCGATGGAAGAAGGCAATTTACTGCGCGGCGTGGAGATGCTGCAGGCAGCGTCGAAGGATTACCCGGACAATCTGGATATCCGCCGGGCGGTAGCGGGCGCCTATGCAAGGGTGGGGCGCTTTGCCGACGCGGTGACGCTTTTCAAAGCCATTCCGATGGACAATGCGGCCGCGGGCGATTACGCGGGGGCGATCTCAGCGGCTCTTGGCGCGACGGACATGGCGCAGGCCGAGACCTGGCTGCGACAGGCTCTCTCACGCTTTCCCAGCGACCCGCAGGTTCTTGGGCTTGCCGCGCGCTTCGAACACGCCCGCGGCAATAATGAACGCGCCGCCGACTACTGGCGCGCTGCGCTGGCCGTCATGCCTCCGGGCGCAGCCGTCAAGAGTTTGGATAGCGTGGTGGGTGCCCCGGGCGTGTCCTATCCGGCTCCTGCGCCGGGAGACACGAAGCGGTTGCTCGATCCGCGCCGCGAGCCATCGGAGAACAAGGTGCCGCCATTGCCCGCGTACCCGCCTTCAGCTTCAAGCCATGTGCCGGTGGGTCTAAATGGTCCGCCCGCGGAGACGACGCCGCAGCATCAGTGGTTGAACCAGCCATCGGAGAATCCTCTGCCGATGCCTGGTGGCGCGGGAGCCAACATTGTCCCGGTACCGAACGCCGAGGGAAACGCGCCCGGTAAGGCACCTGTTTATGTTCCGCAGAATGCGCGGGAGGGAACTTCGATTGCGCAGCCGGTGTTGATTGAGCAAAGCTGGGTGCAGGATGCGGCGACGCAGCCGGCAGCGGGCACGGTTCAAAGAAAGAAGCAGACGCATGCTGCATCGGGGGCCAAATCCACTTCGAAATCCGAGGGCTACTCGGGCACGGTGAATCTTTCGCCATTCGACCAGACGGTCGATTCGACCGAGCCGGCTTCTTCGCCCGCTCCAGGATTGCGAATTTCAGGACTGCGAATTTCATCGGAGCCGATGGGCGAGCTGGCGGCCCAGGTGCAGGCGCGTTTTGCGGAAGAGACGGACAGCCAGTTGACACAGGGCTCGGCGATACACACGTTGCCGAATGCGGCTGTGAATTCACAGGTCAACCTGGGAGCGGCTCCCGGCGGACGGGTTCCGAGCGCGGCAAGCGAGGGCCATTACACAGTGGCGCAATACACGCCATCTGCCCAGGAAGCGGCCACGGGGGCGTTTTCAGTACCGGGAAAGCAGACGGTAGCGCAGCCGGAAAAGCCCACTGCTTCGACACCGCGGACTTACGCGGGCACGAAGAAGAGACGCAAGAAGAGCAAACAGGTCAGCCGGCAGGCCGCTTCAACTTTGGGTAATACTCCTGCTCTGAATAACGCGCCTGAGGCGCTTCCCGCCGAGGGGCCGCAGCAGCAGAGCCAGGCGCCGGGCGAAACGCAAGGGCAGGCGCAAGGGCAGACGCAAGGGCAGGCGCAGCCCGGCGCACAGGAGTCGACTGGCGCGGGATTGACCGATGAGGAATTGGAACAGAGGAATCTGCCTCCGCTGCGCGGGCCTTGGGTGCGCGTTCAGCGCGAGCCGCATCCGGTAAGTCCTCGCGAAGAGGCGGAGATGCAGTTGCGCGCAATCGAGAGCGGCTACAGCGGCTGGTTGGGCGGTACGGGTTACATCAACTACCGCAGCGGCGCACTCGGATTCGACCATCTGGCGGCCCTTGAGGCTCCATTTGAGGCTTCGGCTCCGCTCGGCTACAACGGCCGGATCACGATTGTGGCCAAGCCGGTATTTCTCGATTCAGGCCAGGCTGATGGCACGGCCACGATCTCCGTTGTGACGTCGACCACGGGCGGGAATAGATTGGTTGCCATTCCGGAACCGATTGGAACGCTGACCGCGACCGACGTCAACCCACCCGCACAGCAAAACGCAGTTGGAATTGGAGGCGAGGTGCAACTCGCGTTTCCCCATGCGGCGTTTGCGGGCGGGTACACTCCGTACGAATTTCTGGTGTCGACGTTTACAGCCCGAGGCATGTGGAGACCGGGCAACGGGCCCTTCACCTTCAGCGTGGCGCGTGACTCGGTGAAAGACAGCCAGCTCTCCTATGCCGGCCTGCGCGACCCGGCCGGCAACACCCTAGCGCATCAGGGACAAATCTGGGGCGGCGTGGTTGCGAACCAGGGCAATGTGCAGTTTTCGCACGGCGACGCGGCCTCAGGGTTTTACGTGGGCGCGGGCGGACAGTATCTGACCGGCTACCACGTGGAGAACAACACCCGCATCGAAGGGAACGGCGGCGCCTACTGGCGGCTGATGACTTCGCCGGAGTATGGCAGCCTGAGCATTGGCGTGAACTTCTTCGCGATGCACTACGCCAATAACGAGAACGCATTTACGCACGGCATGGGCGGGTACTTCAGTCCGCAAGGCTACTTCCTGGGCAATGTGCCGTTTACCTTTGTGGGCCACTACGGAACCAACTGGCACTACAACGTCGTGGCCGGGCTGGGCGTGCAGGCGTTCCAGGAAGACAAGACGCCGCTGTGGCCGCTGGCGGGGGATAAGGCGATCGAGACAGGCCAGAACAATCCGATGCTGCCGGATACGACCAACGTAGGCCCGAATTACGATCTGCGCGGCCAGGTGGCTTACCAGATCAGCCCGCACTGGTTTGCGGGCGGATTCTTCGGCGCCAACAACACGCGGAATTACTCGTCGGCTTCGGCAGGATTCTATGTGCGCTACATGTTCCGCGCGCAGCCGTCCACGGCGGCGGGGCCGACCGGAATTTTCCCGACCGATGGCCTGCGGCCATTCACGGTGCCATAAAGCTGCTTCAAGGGTCGGGTTAACGGGGAGGGGATTGGATCTCCTCCCTTTTTAGTAGTGGGTCAGTTTGAAGGAGCTTCCCTCAGGGGCTATTGGTTCCTGCATAAATAATGTCCTTGCGCCGTCTACGGGACTCCGTAATGAACTTTTGGAATCCCATTTCCCCACGCTGAAGCGCGGGGCTAACCAACTCTGCGCCTCCGGCGCGCCTGTCCGGACATTACTTATGCAGTCTTCAATAAGAGCCTATCCGCAAATAGTGGCGTCATTCTGCGGACCGGTTGTACTGGCGGCTTCCTAGCCGCCAGATGCGGCTTGTGCGGGCCTAGAGACCCGCACGACAGCCGCTCTAGAGAGCGGCGCTACAAAATTCACTATTCGCGGATAAGCTCTAAAGCCCACGATGATTTTTCTGCATTTATGTACAGGCTAAACAGGCTGCGGAAAAAGGCCTGAATTTGATTTTGGCGCGAAGTAAAGTTTTGCAGGGGCTAAAGCCCGTGTTCATTTCGCGGCATTTGCGGCCCGACTGAAGTCGTGCCCTGTTACAAAGCCTTGAAGATTTGTGTCAATGCCGAGTTTTCCGCAGCCTGTAAAGCCCGTACCTTTCAAACTGACCTACTGCCCCCTTTTTGCGTCTGGACGTTCTAGGACTCTGACCGTATGATTTCGGGGCTTGGATTTCTGCTATCCCAGGTCCCAAAATCGGGATCTCCACCCCAAGGACTAAGACCTGTCCTTGGGGGGCCCCGGACCTGGGGCACCCAGAGTTGGTACAACTTCAAGCGGTCAGAAACCTAGGAGTTTCTCCTGCTGCCTTCGTGTTATTCGCCGCAAATGCAACACATGTTAGGGTCACACTGAGGAGAACCCCTTGACTCTCATCAGCTTTCTGGCCAAGCAGTTCATCGACGTCATTGAGTGGAACGAGCCGGAAGACGGCATTCTTGCTTATCGCTACCCCATGCAGGACCTGGAGATCCAGAACGGCGGCCAGCTCACTGTCAGCGAATCGCAGGTGGCTGCCTTCGTCAACGAAGGACGAATTGCCGACGTGTTTGGGCCCGGTCTGCACACGCTGAACACGCGGAATCTGCCCATCCTGACCGATCTGATGAACTGGGACAAGGACTTTGAGTCTCCCTTCAAATCGGAGGTCTACTTCTTTTCCACGCGGCTGCAAATCGATCAGAAGTGGGGCACGGCGACGCCCATCACGATCCGTGACAAGGATTTTGGCGCCGTTCGCCTGCGCTGTTTCGGAATCTACTCGTACCGCATCGTCGATCCGCGTGTCTTTTTCAACCAGGTGAGCGGCACGCGCGACGTTTACTTCGCCGCCGACCTGGATGGTCAGTTGCGGGACACAATTCTTGCCCACATCGCGCCGATCTTTGCTACCAGCGGCCTGCCGTTTCTTGACCTCACTGCGAATCAGGCTCTGCTTGCCGGTAAGCTTGTGGAGCAGATCAAGCCGGTCTTCGCTTCTCTTGGCCTGGAGCTGAACCACTTTGTCGTGGAGAACATTTCGCTGCCGGACGAGCTTGCCAAGGTTCTGGATCAGCGCATCGGAATGGGCATGGTGGGCGACGTGGGCCGCTATACACAGTACGCGGCGGCTGAGTCGCTTGACCTGGCCGCGGCCAACACCGGCGGTGGTGCGGGCGTGGGCATGGGGCTGGGCGCGGGAGCCGCAGTTGCGCAGGTGCTTGCAGCGCAGTTGAAATCGCCGGCAACCGCGCCAGTCGCTCAGGCTGTTTCCGAAACAGACACCAAGTTCTGCATCGACTGCGGAAAGCCGATTCCCGCGCGCGCCAAATTCTGCGCGGAGTGCGGGAAGCCGCAGTGAACTGTCCCTNNTGCGGCCATAGCCAAGATTCCGATTCTTTATTGCAAGGAATGTCACGGGCTGCTGCTTGCCATGCAGGTGCTGCAGCCGATACTCGAGGAACTGCGGGAAAGCGCCCAGAGTTCAGCGGTGCAGACCCCTCCGGACAGGGGAGACCTGAAACGGACGATTCAATGCCCAAAGTGCCACCGGCGCATGGACACGCATTTCTACGCGGGTCCGGGCAACGTAATTGTGGACACCTGCGATGTGTGCGAGCTGCTCTGGCTTGATCGCGGGGAGCTGACGCGCATTGCGCGCGCGCCTGACGAGAGCGAAGGGGAGGACTCGCTTCGGTTCTGATGACCTAGGTCTCTGACCGCATAATTTCGTACTTTGGATTCATCCGATCCCAGGTCCCAAAATCGGGACCTGGGGCACCCATAGTTGGTAGAACTTCAAGCGGTCAGAAACCTAGCCGCGGCGCAGGGGCTTGTTCATGGGTACGACCTGTACGGTGACGTCGCGCACTTCGGAGAGGAAGCGGTTGAGGACTGAGCCGCGCCACAGAATGTCCCAGCGCGAGCGGGCGGATTGGCCGAAGACCACGTGGGAGATGCTCTCCTGCTGGGCAAAGCGGATGAGAGCGTCGGAGACGTTGCGGTCACTGAGGGTGACGACTTTAGCGCCCAGATCGCGGGCCATGCGCTCGTATTCTTCGAGGCGATGAAAAGCTTCCGGGTCGCCGTGGCCCTTATCGTCTTCAGGGCGGGTGACGTAGACGGCGTACCAGTTGCTGGCCAGACGGCCGGCCACGCGCGCGCCAACGCGCAGCAGGCGCTCGGTTCCGGGGCGGGCACTGAGGCAGACCATTACTTTCTCGGGGATGGGCGCCTGTTCCAGTCCCTGGGTGCGGCGGTACTCGGAGGCGCGGCTGCTCACCTGCTCGGCGGTGGTGCGCAGGGCAAGTTCGCGGAGCATGTTGAGGTTGCCCTTGCGGAAGAAATTGGCCAGCGACTGCTCGACCTTTTCCGCGGCGTAGATTTTTCCCTGGCGCAGGCGCGAACGGAGTTCGTCCACGGTTACATCCACGTTGACAACTTCGTCGGCGCGTTTGAAGAAGTTGTCGGGGACGGTCTCGCGAATGACGGTATTCGCGGAGCGGTTGACGGCGTCGTTCAGCGTTTCAAGATGCTGGATGTTGACGGCCGTCATGACGTTGATGCCGGCTTCGAGGAGTTCGAGGACGTCTTCGTAGCGTTTGCGGTTTTTGCTGCCGGGAACGTTGGTGTGGGCCAGTTCATCTACAACCACGGTGTTGGGGTGGCGGGCGACGATTGCGTCGACATCCATCTCTTTCAAGTTGACGCCGCGGTAAGGGATCACGCGCTGGGGAATAATCTCCAGGTCGCGGACGCGGGCCTCGGTCTCTTTGCGGCCGTGGGATTCGACCAACCCGATGACCACATCGACGCCCAACTGGTGGTGCATGATGTAAGCGTTGTTGAGCATGTGATAGGTTTTGCCCACGCCCGGCGCGGCGCCGATATAGATGCGAAGCTTGGCTTGTTCCGGCTTTTTTTCCAATACGATTTCAGCCATGCTCAGCCCACCTCGACAGGATGCCGGACTTCATCCAGAACGGCTACCGGGATTGTGAAACGGAACGTGGATCCGTGGCCCAGGCGGCTCTCAACGGCGATTTGGCCGCCCAGCGACTCGACCAGACGCCGGACCATGGCCAGCCCCAGTCCCGAACCTGTTTCAGAGAAAGTATTGAAGCGGTCGAAGATGGTGCTGAGCCGTTCGGCCTCAATGCCGCGGCCAGTATCGCGGACCGTGAACTGGACGAAGTTCTTGTTCTCCTCGGCGGCGAGAAGGATCTCACCGTCCTGGGGCGTGTAGCGAATCGCGTTGGAGAGCAGGTTATCGAGGATGGAGCGCAAAGCGCGGCGGTCAGCTTTGACCACCGCCAGGTCGGGATAGGCACTGACGTCCACGCGGATGTGTTTCTGAGTAGCTTCATCGCAGAAGCGGTCGCGGGCCTCGCCAAGAGCATGCAGGGGACGCAGGCGCTCAAGTTTGAGTTCGCGTTTGCCGGTGTCGAGTTCGGCCACTTCAATGAGGTCGCGCATCAGATCGTCCAGCTTCTCGGTCTCGCTGCTGGCAGCGGCCACCAATTCTGCCTGGAGGGGCCGCAACTCGCCGCCGAAGCCCTGATTGAGCGCGTAGAGGCCGCGGCGCAACTGGAGGAGCGGACCGCGCAGCTTGCGGCTGGCGACGCCGATGAATTGGGTTTTGAAGCGGTCGGTTTCCTGGAGCCTGGTGACATCTTCAAGGGTGGTTACGGTGCCGAGCAGACGGCCTTCCGAATCGCGCATGGGGGTGGTGCGAAGCCGGTAGCTGCGTTCCTGCTTGCCGATGCGCATGGGCAGCATGGAGGCGTCGTCTTCAGTGGCAACGGCCTTTTGCATGGAGACGGCGTCGCGGATGGCGCTGAGGATTTTGTCGCCGCCGGGGGTATTGGTGAGCGCCATGCGGTCAGTGGCGGCCTCACCGAGCAGCTCGGCGGCAGCCTGATTCACTTTGAGCACGTGGCCTTTGCCGTCGGTAACAATGATGGGCTCGAAGATGGATTGGAGCACGGCGTCGGAGAGCTGAAACTCCATCTGGCGGCGGCCGGCCTCTGAGTCGCGCAACTCGCGGAGGCGAACGGCGATGCGGCTGAGCTCGCCGGCAAGCACACCGAAGCCGTCGCGGCTGCTCCACTCCACACGGTGCTCCAGATTGCCCTGGGCGATGCGGTGGGCGTCGCGGGCCAACACGCGGATGGGACTGAGCACGAAGTAGACGGTCGCGACCGCAATCAGCAGGGCGGCCGCGACGAAGGCATAGGCCAAGGTCGTCTGTCCTGCCGCAGCAAGGGCGCGATGAGTGGCAGCGACCAGCCCGGCCGTAAGACAGGCGAGTAGGACGCAGCCGAGAATGAGTCGCTGGGAAAGGTTGAGCATTGCCCGGTCTCCGTGCCGGTGGTGGGTATCATGTTCATTTTCGCGGAAATGGCTGCATTGCGCAAAGGGGGGAAGCAGTGGACAGTGAACAGTGGACAGTGGTCAGGGGTCAGAACGACGTCTTGGCGATGGAGTAATTTCGTGGAAGGATGTTGTGGGTTTGCTGGGCCAGAGGCCGCCGAAGGGCTCTCCTTTTGTCCTGGTGTGGGCGGCCATTCTTTCGTTTGAAGGGAATTTCTGGAAAATCGTACTGATAGATTGGGATCTTTTCTGCGCGATTTACCGATACAAGGGGACGAAAAGATCGTGATGGCGATGTTCTGCGCATTTTCTTGCTATTTTGACCGGGTGGAGATCGACGGATTGACGGTGGGATGAGAGCAGGGAACAGGGATTAGGCAATAGGGAACAGGGAACAGGGGACAGGGAACAGGGAACAGGGAACAGGGAACAGGGAACAGGGAACAGGGAACAGGGAACAGGGAACAGGGAACAGGGAACAGGAAGGCATTTCCTCAGGGGCTAAAGCCCGCGTCGATTCTATAGGCTTAATACCGGGGATAAATCCCCGGCCTACCGCCCGGAGGAGTTTTTCCGCAGTCTGAGAGTTCGGCGTGACGCTCATCCTGGAGCGCCGAACTCTGTGCACTGTTCACTGTCCATTGTCTTACGGGATTTGGCAGACGGCCAGGGAGGCGTTGTGCCAGCGACAGGCCAGGCCCTGGGGCGGGGGATCGGAGACTAGGGCCCAATTGACGCCAAATTCGGCCTTCAATCGCTCAAAATCCGCAAGTTGAAAGTTTTTCCAGCCTTGCTGGGCTTGGATCTCGCGATCCCATTCGGGACCGAGCTCGGGGACCTGAGTTACGACCGCCGTGTCCTTGATGGCGTCGGCTAACTGGCTTCGTTCAGCCAAAGCGCGGAAGCTGTGGTAATCCTCGCCCGGAGCCGCGAGATAGCGGGGATCAAGGGCGAAATATGCGTTGGTTGGGGTGTTGTTGCGAATCCACTCGAATGCCTGAATCCAGGGATTGGACGGTGCGCGTCCCGGCCATTCGATGTGCTGGCTGCCACTAAACTCTATGCGTTGCGCGGCAAACATGGATCCGTTGAAGACCAGCAGGAACGCCGCCCAACGCCAGACGGAGGCTTTAAGCAGGTACTTGCCCAGCAGGCAACCGGCGGTGAGGACGAGGAAGAAATAGACCAATTGAAGGTAGCGCATGGGCTGCAAGGGCGTGAGCCGGATTAACGATGGAAGAGCGAGCATAAGCATGGCCACGGTCTGTTGGAAAAGTCCAAAGGCGAATACGGCCAACGCAAAGCGGGCAAGGACGGTTTCGCCGAGCTTGTGTGCAACGCGCCACAGCAGCCAAAACAGGAACAGTGGGGCCAATGCGCCCAGCCACTCATACCAGGTCCACTTGTAGAGGTAGAAGTAGGTCCGCGTGGCTAGAGCCTTTTTCCAGGTTGGAGTTTGGGGTTCAAAAAGCGAATCCCAAGGGGCGAAAGCGACCGCCGCGGCACCGGGGCTGGCCTCGATGCGGGAGTGGAGCCAGAGGTGAACAGGCTCCGACAAGGCGATGGCGAGGAAACAGCAGAAGGAGATGCCCATGGCGGCCATGATGGGATGAATTAGAAGGGCCAGCAACAGCAATGGCACAGACTGCCAGTTCCTGCCTGCCAGAATCCGCGAAACCGCAACCAGAATCAGGGCCGTGGCGACATTACGCGCGTGCAGGTGCTGGTCGACCAGATAAAGTGCGGTTCCCGCGACAGGTAAGGTAAACATAGCAGCGACCAGTGCGACACCAGCCCAATGTGCACGCTGCTCGGAAAATAGTCTACGCGCGATGCTCCAGCAGGCGAAGACGGTCAGCAGGATCGAACCGAATTGCCAGAGCAATGCCGTTGCCGGGACCGGAATGCCAGTGAAGTGTACGAAACCGGCGACCCATTTATCAAAAACCGTTGCTTGGAACTCAATACGAAAAAACTGCGCATCGTAGGGATAGAGCGCGGGATTCACGTCGCTCTTGATCGCGGAAAGGTAATGGCCGTCGTCCTCAATCCCAGGATGGTATCCCATGACGGCAAAGCCGAGCAGCGCGAATCCCAAGATTAATGAGAGGTTGATCGCAAATTTTCTTGTTAGCACCGGCAATCCCGTATACTTAGTCTCGGCATGTCTTCAACAGTCATTGGTCCTTCTTGTATAAGTTTAGACGACGCGGCAACGGATTCGCTGACATCGGCGGGTCGGGAAGAGTCAACCCAGGAAAAACTCGCGCTGATCATTCCTACGCTCCGCGAAGCGGAGAACATTCGCGGTGTGCTGGACCATGTGCGTTCGGTGCTCGACCCGGTGTCTATCCCCTACGAGATTTTGGTCGTGGATGACGATAGCCGCGATGGTACCGAGGAAATCGTCTCCGCCGTTGCCCTTGAGGACCCGCGCGTGCGCGTGTTGGTGCGAAAAGGAGAGAAAGGCGTGGCCGGGGCCACTCTCTATGGTTGGCGGAACACCGACGCGGCGATTCTCGGCGTGATGGATGCCGATCTTCAGCATCCGCCGGAACTATTGCCAGCTCTTGCCTCTGCGATTCTTGCCGGCAACGATGTGGCGATTGGCAGCCGGTACGCTGCTGGCGGAAGCCTGGGAGATTGGAATCCCGTTAGAAAGGTGCTCTCCGCGGTGTTTTTGTGGGCGGCGTTGCCCGTTCAGAGAAAACAGATTCGGGCCAAGGACCCAACCTCCGGCTTCTTCTTCCTTCGGCGCGAATGTCTCGATCAAATCCGATTTCATCCATACGGCTTCAAGTTGCTCCTGGAAATTCTGGTTCGCGGTCGCATCCGTTCAATCCAGGAGATTCCTTTCACTTTCGCGCCACGAAGTAGAGGAGTGAGCAAGGCCACCGTCAAGGTTGCCCTCGAATATGTTCGCTTGCTGGCAACGCTCTATGCGATTCGATTAGGCCTGCGCCGGAATTAGCTCGAGCCTGCGAAGACGATCGGCGCGATCGTTCCATGTCGCGGCGGAAGTTCAGCACCGGCAAGTGGAATATTAGGTTGGGTGGGGGGTTGGCCGGGAGTTTGCTTCGCAGCACGACCAATCTCGTATACTCAAGCTCAGAATGTCTTCAACAGTTATTGGTCCATCCTACATAAGGATAGACGCCGCGGCAACGGATTCGCTGACTTCAGCGGGGCAGGTGAGGTCTACCCAGGACAAGCTTGCACTGGTGATACCCACGTTGCGCGAGGCTGAAAATATTGCTGGGCTGCTGGACCATGTGCGCGCGGTGCTGGATCCGGTGGGGATTGGCTACGAGATTCTGGTGGTGGATGACGACAGCCAGGATGGCACCGAGGAGATTGTCTCCGCGATTGCGCGCCAGGACCCGCGGGTGCGGCTGCTGGTACGCCATGGGCAGAGGGGCCTGTCAGGGGCGATCCTTTACGGCTGGCAAAACACGGACGCTTCGATTCTGGGGGTGATGGATTCGGACCTGCAGCACCCTCCGGAACTGCTGCCCAGCTTGCTTGCGTCGATTGGCGCGGGGCATGATTTGGCGATCGGCAGCCGGTATATTGCGGGTGGGCGGCTGGGGAAGTGGAATCCGATCAGGAAATTTCTTTCCGCCGCAGCGGTGTGGATCACCTTGCCGATTCAAAAAGCGGGAATGCATGCCAAAGATCCCATGTCGGGATTTTTTCTGGTTCGCCGCGAATGCGTGGAGCGGGTTCCATTCCAGCGCTCGGGCTTCAAGCTCTTGCTGGAGGTGCTGGTGCGGGGACGGATGCGGTCGATCGAGGAGATCCCCTTGGCGTTTGGACTAAGATCCCGGGGCGCGAGCAAGGCCAGCATGAAGGTGGGAGTCGATTATGGGCGCCTGCTGTTGAGGCTCTACGCGAGCCGGTTGGGGCTGCTGCGGGACTGATAGAGGAACGATCATTCCGTCAGGAGCTAGACAGGCTGCGGGAAAAGGGCAGGATTTGGGCGTTATCCGAGGGGAATCTTGCAGGGGCTGAAGCCCGGATCTTTCTTGGAGAGCTTACGGGACGACTGAAGTCGTGCCCTGACACTTATCTGGTCCCAGAAGAGTTATGCCGGAGCCTCAAAAGCCCGTACCCTCAAAGGCCCGTATCTTCAAAAGCCCGTACCCTTCAAAGCTGCTCTGCAGCAAAGGTGAATACTAGGGTGCATCGACATATACAGAACGGATCTGTTGGCTGCACCTAGCGTACTGTCTTCGAAGTTGATTAAAAAACAGAAGCAGATCCTTCGACTCGCCACCCCCAAGCTGAAAAGCGCTTGGGGCCCCGTTCGCTCAGGATGACAATTTCATTATTTATCAAGTGTTTACGTGACCAGTATATGTCGATACAGCCTAGGCTTTATGATTTGGTATTTGCTCGTGGACGAATGCGGGCGTGGACGCCCGCGCGACAGCCGGTCTCCACCCCAGCGACGAAGACCTGTCGCTGGGGACCCCGGTCTGGAGACTGGCGCTACCTCGGTGACTTCTCCTCAGAGCGCGGGCAGCAACGTGCGCATCAAGAGAAATGCACCGACACCCAAGAAGAAAACCAGAGCCATGCGAATTCCCGGTTCGCGATTGACTTCGGGGACCAGGTCGGTGGCGCCCACATAAATGGCCACGCCGGCTGAGATGGGCAATCCGTAGGCCAGCCAGGCGGGCACGATTTCAATGACCAGCACACCGAGAAGAGTGGCCGCGGCCAATCCCGTAGCGGAGTAGAGAGCTACAGTGCGGCTGCGCCCGCTGGCCAGCATGACGGAAGCCATGGTGAAGCCCTCCGGCGCCTTGTGCAGAAGGATAGCCAGAAAGATAAGCCAGCCAAGCCGGTTGGAGAGCACAAAGCCGGAACCGATGGCTACGCCGTCGAAGAGGGCATGAACGCTGAGGCCAACCAGCACGGCGATGCTGGTGCGCGGGGTGACGAGCTCGCCGCGATGCGTCTCTTCGCCGTAGTGGAAGTGAGAGTTGATGGTGTGCTCAAGCAGGTGCACGACGCAGTAACCGGCCATGATGAGGATGGGGCCGACGCGCGGGCTGAGGCGATAACTCTCGGGGGCCATTTCAAGCAAAGCGACGGCCATGAGGAAGCCTGCGCCGAGAGCGACGAAGTAACGCAGGTAGCGCTCGATGCCCTTGGCGCGGACGAGGACCAGGCCGCCGGCGACGTCGGCGAGGGCGGCGATGGTTCCGAGGATTAGGGAGAGCTTCAGCATATGATGCCAGGGTTCTGATCGTGTAATTTTGTGCGTTGGATTCATGCTATCCCAGGTCCCAAAATCGGGACCTGGGGCACCCAATTTGGTACAACAACGAGCGGCCAGGAACCTAGCCGCTGTGGCGGATGTGCATGACGTCGCCATCCTGCACGACGTATTCCTTGCCTTCGAGGCGGAGCGTGCCTTTGGACCGCGCCGCCGCTTCAGAGCCTGCATCCAGCAGGGCGTCCCAACGGATGGTTTCGGCGCGGATGAAGTGGTGTTCGAGATCGGAGTGGATGGCGCCCGCGGCCTGTGGGGCTTTGGAGCCTACGGGGACTGTCCAGGCACGGCACTCGTCTTCGCCGGCGGTGAAGAAGCTGATGAGGCCGAGAAGCTCGTAGCTTTTGCGGATGAGGCGGACCAGGCCGCTCTCGTGAAGGCCGTAGCTGCCTAGGAATTCAGCCGCTTCTTCGTCGTCCATTTCAGCCAGCTCGGCTTCGACTTTGCCGCAGATGGCGGTTGCGCCGGCGTTGGGGCGACGGGCGACTTCGTCAAGCTTGAAGAGGCTTACGGCGGCTTCGAGGTCGACGCCGAGGGTGGTGCTTTCGCCGATGTTGAGTGCGTAAAGAATGGGTTTTTGCGAGAGGAACATGAAGCCCTTGATGAGCTTCTTCTCCTCGTTGGTCATCTCGAGTTCGCGCAGGGGCTGCTCTTTTTCAAGGGCGGCTTTAGAGCGGATCAGGAGGGCCTGCTCGCGCTCGAGGTCGTTGGTGCGGCCTTTCTTCAGATCCTTTTCCAGGCGCTCGAGGCGCTTTTCGACTTGCGTGAGGTCGCTGATCATCAGATCGAATTCGACATTCTTGATGTCGCGCAGGGGATCGATGGGGCCGACGTGGGGAATCGCGTCGTCCTCAAAGGCGCGCAGCACGTGAATGAGGGCGTCGACCTGGCGCAGACTGGCGAGGAAGGCGGTTTCCTTGAGCGCCTCCTGGCCGATGGCGGCTACGTCGACGAATTCAACCGAGGCGAAGGTGGTTTTCTTGGGCGAGTAGAGGGCGGAGAGCTTTTCCAGGCGCTGGTCGGGCACGCGGGCGACGCCGATGTGCTCCTGGCGGGAGTGGGCTCGCTCTTCGAGTTTGGCCTTGGTGAGAATTTTGAACAGCGATGTCTTGCCTACCTGCGGCAGGCCGATAATGCCGGTTTTCATGGTCTTCCTATGGCGGCCCTTTCAGGATGGGATGCGCGTGGCTAGGGCCTCTACGATGATACAAGATCAGAGAACAGTGGACAGTGGACAGAGAACAGTGGACAGAGAACAGTGGACAGTGGACAGTGGACAGTGAACAGTGGACAGTGAACAGTGGACAGTGGACAGTGAACAGTGAACAGTGGTCAGTGGACAGTGGACAGTGGTCAGTGGACAGGGAACAGGGGGCGGGTTTTGTTTGCTGCGGCGGCTTGAGCAGGTTTCGCGGAAAAATGTTGACGAAGGTTAGAAACTAATTCTTTAGTTGAGAGTCTATGGATTGTGTGGTCAATTCCAGCTATGGAGTGGGTCACGTGGAATTTGCGAAATATGCCTCCGAAGAAATCAAACACGCTGACCGAAGCCGAGCTGAGGCTGATGAAGATGCTGTGGCGGCGTGGCGAGTCGGCGGTGAACGACCTGGTGGCGGCCATGCCGGAAGGCGAAACGCTGGCCTACAACTCGGTGCTGACCACGATACGCATCCTTGAGCAGAAGGGGTACGTCGAACATCGTCAGGAGGGGCGCGCGTTTGTGTATCGCCCAACCGTTGCCGAGCAGGAAGCCAGCCGATCGGAGGTTCGCCACCTGATGAGCCGCTTCTTCGGCAACTCGCGGGAGCGGCTGCTGCTTTCGCTGCTGGGCGACGAAGAGATTTCTTCCGCGGAGTTGCAGCGGCTGAAAGAGGCCATCCAGGCCACGGCTCCCGACGCCGAGGAGGATGTGTAGCCGATGCCGCTTACTGCCTTCATGCAGACAATGATTCAGGTTGTGGTGGAGTGGATGCCCGCCGCCGTGGAATCGGTTGCGGCAGGGTTTCGCGCGTTATCGCAACAGGCCGCGCCGATCGCCGTGGCCGCCGTGTGGCAAGGAGCGGTCATCGCCATCGGCCTGGCGGTTTTGCTTCAGCTCGCGCCGCGCACCTCGGCGGAACATAGGTTTCGGATCTGGGCCGCGGCCTTTATCGCGCTTGCCGGCCTGCCGCTGCTGACTCTCATTGCAAAGTTTTCTGGCGCAGTGGTTTCGGGCGGCTTTTCTGGCGCTGCAGAAGCTGCGGCTCAGCCTATGCTCAACCGGCCGTGGATGGGCATCGATGCGCGCTGGAGCTTGCCGATCGCGGCGATCTGGATTGCTGCTACGCTCTTTCGTGGCGTTGATCTGGCTGTGCATTCGATGCGCCTGCGCACGCTGTGGGCGGAGGCGATTCCAGTGGAGCTGGACGGCGAACTCACTCCCATGTTGGCTCCGGTGGCGGCGACGTGGCATTGCAAAGCTGTTGAGGTGTGCACCACAACGACACTGCAACGGCCCAGCGTGATTGGATTTTTGAAGCCGCGCATTCTGATTCCGGATTGGCTTTTTGCACGCCTCACTGCGGGGGAGCTGGAACAGATTGTGCTGCACGAAGCGGAGCATCTGCGCCGCCACGACGATTGGACAAATCTACTCCAGAAGCTGTGCCTGGTTCTGTTCCCGCTGAATCCCGCGCTGGTTTGGATTGAGCATCGCCTGTGCCGCGAGCGCGAGATGGCCTGCGACGAGGGAGTGGTCAGGATTACGGGCGCGCCGCGGGCCTATGCAGCGTGCCTGGCGAGCCTGGCCGAGCGTGGGCTCGAACGCCGCGTGGAGGCTCTCTCGCTGGGCGCGTGGCAGCAGCGGCCGGAGCTGGTCCAGCGCGTGCACAGCATTTTGCGGCGCACACACACGCTGGGTCCTCTAGGGAACGGCGCTTTGCTGGGCGCGCTGGGGTGCAGTCTTCTCTTCGGCTCGATTGAGCTTGCGCGGTGCCCGCAGTTGATCGCGTTTGTTCCGGCGGGGAGTGAGTATGGTCATGCGTTGGCGGCAAAGCAAACGGCGCCGGCGCTGGTGCGCGCTGCGGGGCCGCGGTTCGGCAATACAGGATTCGATGCAGCCTATCTTCGGACGCGGAGTGCCGGCGCGGGCCGTGGTTCTTCCGCAGTGTACGCAACTGAGGTTGAGGCCATTCTGCCGGCGAGCGGGTGGCCACGATCGGCTGATGCGCGCGCTGCAATGCAGGACAACGAAGTGAAGCAGAGCGCTACGCCAATTTCCATGACGCCGACTTACAAGCACGATTTGCAATCGCCCCGCGCCATTCAACTGAAGGCGGAGATGCCGAGTGCGCAATCCGAACCGGCCCCAGGGCAGTGGATCGTGGTTGCCGTCTGGGAGCAGGTTCAAAGTTCGAATCAAAGCGCAGGCCTAAGGGCGGACTATGAAACGGGCGCGAACGCGAGCGGCGATGGGCAAAACAAGATCGCCGGGAACGACGATGCAGGCTCGCAGACAGCGGGACAGTTCACGGTCACGCGGTTGATTTTCAGAATTTTGCCCGCAAGTTCCAACGCAGATTCCAAATCTACGCAGCCATCCATTGTGCCTACGCGTAACGGCTGGCTGGTGCTTCAACTTTAACCAACAAATTCAATCCCTGGAGAGGTAGCCATGTCAGTATCAACTAATGAATTAGTAGCGAAGGCGAAGAAGCTCGCGGGCCCAGTTAGCGCCGTCGTTGCGCTGGTGTTTGCTGTCGTCCTGGTATGCAATCACTCGATAGCCCACGCCGCTGGCGGCGCCGCAATTGGAGCCGCAGCTCCGATGGACGACAGCAGCGTTTCTTCACTGGTGGCGCTGGATAACGCGGTAGAAGCCGTGGCGGCGCGCGTCACTCCCGCCGTGGTCAACGTGTCAGTAACCTCGCGCGCCAGCGCGGATGAGGGCGACGGCGATGGACAAGGCCCCGTCATGCCGCAGGGCTCAATTCCGCCCGAGTTTCAATGGTTCTTCGGGCCGCAGGGTCCCGGCCAGGGTCGAGGGCACTCCATGAAGCCGCCCGCACAGATGGAGCACGGCATTGGGAGCGGGATCATTATTTCGCCCGAGGGATACATTGTGACCAACGACCACGTGGTGGATGGCGCGACGCAGATTCGGGTCACGCTGAACGACCGCCGCGTGTTTCCGGCAAAGCTGGTTGGAGTGGACAAGCTCAACGACATTGCCGTGATCCGCATCGACGCGAAGAACCTTCCGAGCATTGCCTGGGGCGACTCGACAAAACTGCATCCCGGGCAGACCGTGCTGGCGTTCGGCAGCCCTTTCGGCTACTTCCAGTTTTCGGTCACGCGCGGCATCGTGAGCGCTCTCGACAGACCCAATCCTTATTCCGACGATCCGCGCAAGCCAGGCGACTTTATCCAAACCGATGCAGCGATCAACCCCGGCAACTCCGGCGGCCCGCTGGTGGACGCGCATGGTGAATTGGTCGGCATCAATACCTTCATCATCTCCGGAAGCGGCTCGTTTGCCGGAGCGGGATTCGCGATTCCCGTGCAGATTGTGAGAGCTTCAGTCGAACAGCTCATCAAGGACGGCGCGGTGCATCACGGGTACCTGGGCATTGGCATGAATGACGTCACGCCTGACAAGGCCGGTTTCTTCGACCTGCCGGACGCGACCGGAGCGATCGTCAGCCAGGTCACGCCGGACTCGCCGGCCAGCCGAGCAGGGTTGAAATCGGGAGACGTGCTGCGCGAGATCGATGGCCGCAAGATCGTGAATGGAGGCGCGCTGCAGGTTGCAGTGAGCGAGATGGCGCCCGGCAACACGATTTCTCTCGGCATACTTCGCGACGGCAAGGCGGAGACGATTAAAGTCACGGTTGGTGAATATCACGCCAACGCGGAAGTTGCCGACAATTCCGAATCGGGATCGGAACAGCACGGCAAGCTGGGCCTCGCAGTTGCCGAGCTGTCCCAGGAGATGCGGCAACAACTCAACATCCCGGAACATGTGAAGGGCGCGGCCATCCAGAGCGTTCGGCCAGGAAGCCCCGCGGACGATGCGGGCCTTGCTCCCGGAGACGTGATTCTCGAAGTCGATCGGCATCCGGTCGAGGACCCGGATTCGTTTGTGAAGCAGATACATTCGGTTCCCGACGGCAAAGACATATTGCTGCTGGTTTGGGCGCGGGGTGGACAATCTTATCTTGTCGTGCATCCGGCGCAGAACTCCGAAAACGGCATGTAAGCAATGCCGCCGGGAAAGGGCCGCTGTTTGTCGGGGGACATGACAGCGGCTCTTCTCTCGATTTGTTGTCGTGTTCGAAGGACGCACCATGGTCATGATTTTTGGGGCTGGGGTTTGTTATCGCGATCGATTGTTGAAAGTATGGCGAACGATCGCGATGTACAAGCCAGGTTTCCGACTAAGTGATTTAGTGCTTTGAGTTCATGCTTTCCCAGGTCCCAAAATCGGGACCTCCGTCCCAGCGACGAAGACCTGTCGCTGGGGCGGATACCGGCGCTACGATTTTCTGCGACCTGTGAGAAATGCGGGCTAGCGCTAATACTGTTCACTTAACGAAAGTTGTGGCATTCTGTATGGGACAAAGACAGGAGGCCGCAGATGGCGCGTACGGTTGCCCAACTCCCTCCGGGTGCCCGGATCACGGACTACATCAG
>PLOG01000102.1 GCA_003142935.1 Acidobacteriaceae bacterium | reverse complement strand
AGTGCGGTTGAGGCAATAAGGACCAGGAGCGAGGGAAGAAAGGTTGTGGGAAATTTCAACGATTTCTCCTTGAATCAATTCGAATTTATATGAATTATATACGAATTTTCGTGCGTTTCGGCGCGAAATGACATCCTGTTATGGGCGGGTCGCGGCGGGGCCGGTCAGGAAGGGTGTTCTGTTGGCGTGATCGATCGTTGGTTCGTGGGATATTGACGGGAGGGTAATTGACGAGTGGGCGACGACACGCCAGGAGCTCCCGATTGCGCTCCACATCGGTTATGGAAACGCGGTTTGGGCTGTTAACCGGCCAATCTCTGCCCATTTTGATGTGTTTAGAAAATTGTGCGTTTCAGGTGCCGATCTTGCCCTATCTTCTCCAGGACGACGCCATTCTGTGTAATTGGAGTTGCACATTGTCGTTCGCAACATCAAGCGCACAATGGATTCCAGCCATCCCGAGGCCGTTGAGAACCCGACCTGGCTACTCACAGGTCTCAGTGTTCCAGCACTCGCCAATCTGCACTTCAGTCACGACTGGAGTTGCACTGTCTGAAGATAAGAAAACCGGCTGAAAGATAATACATCTTTTCGCGCGCCCTGGCCACGTCGAGTTATTTCGCAATTTCGCGTCCCAGAAGGATTGGCCAGTTATCCTACTGTACGCGCCAGTCGAGAAGTTCAGAATCGGCCCCCGGCTTCGAAGGCCGGGGATCAATCCCGGAGACTTTCCGAAGGCCAGATGGTTGGACTGGTACTGTGCAGGTGTAAAGTGCTAGCAAACACACTTTCCGGAGGGGCGCGTTGAAATGTGTTGTCGTACTGATAATCCTTAGCTTCTCATGCTGTGCGTTCGCTCAGCCGGATGCGCCCGACGAATATTACTCTCACCTGTCTGTGGTCGTCGGTGGAGCCCCGTGTACTGTTATCGGGTACGCAATTGTCCAGGATGCTGGCGGGGTGCAGTGGAATTTGCCCGACAATTTGGTCCTGCCTAAACGCCGCGGTGAACCCTGTCCAACTCGGTTAGGATACACAAAAAACTCGGTTATGCTAACTGTTACCGCGACATCTGCCCAACTCGGCGCAATTCTGTCGAAGCCAGGATCTATGACGATTGTTCGTGGTGATACAGCAGGATGGCTGAGCGTGAAGACGAACGGTATTGCAAAACCAGGGCTGTCTCTTGATGAGCGATGCCAACGGGCCATTCGTGGAACCGGCCCACTAATGTCTTATCAGCGCGGTGATTCAGACATTGAACAACTTGTGCCAATCGTCTCAAGTGGAGGGATTGACGTTTACGCAAGCGCATCCAGTTTCACGGAGTCAGTTCGGGAAAAGCGATTCGGCGGCTATTTTTGGGCTGACCTCTTCTTGGTTTTTCGTGACGAGGATGCGCGTCAAAAAGCTATTCAGGCGATCACTGCAAACAACAGGCCGACCACCGCAAATAATATTCCGATTACGGCCAATACCAGATTCACTATCACTGAGACGAAACCCGGCAATTATGAGCACCTTAAGTATGTGCGGATGCGTGTTGCATACTACCCAAATCTTTATATAGGTCCCAACAACATCACTGGTGAGACAGTCCAAGGGCCAGTTTTGGACGTTGGAGAAAGTGACTATATCGAGCCTGTGCGTTGCACTACTTCGGGAGCCTCTCCATTCTTTCCTGATAAAACTGGAAACATTGAGATGATAGAGACTATGGATCCAGGTGTTTCAACCTTGATTGGACGTGAATACGGCTTCACAAACTACTGTACTAATTGCCCTAGCTGGAGTCTATTGGCAGGTGATCTGACGCCGCTTAGAACTGCGGGAGGGCGGAATATCATACGGGTTGATAAGCAGCATAGTCCATTCCTGGTGCAAATAATCGATGCGATGGAGCAGCGCCTTGCGGTTGCAAGGCAGAATCCCGATGGTAAGGATTCAGTCAAATGATTGTTGTAGAAGCGGCCGGATATGTACAGTTCATCTGCGCTGGAATAGGTCGAAGATGGAGACGCAATGTCGCTGAGCATTCTATGTGGGGCTGTTGATCTATTTGGCAAGTTGAAGCGGGATGCTGAGGCTTTGGATGAAGAAGTATCTGCTGACCGCTTCTTTAACTTCGTAGTCACTGGATATTCCCTCATCGCGTGGGTTCGCCACGATACAACCCTGTCTGCAACTGCCAAGTCGGAGGTCTGCACTCTCCGCAAAGATCATTGGATAAAGGTGTGCGGAGACCTCGCAACCGCAGCAAAACACTTCGAGCTCACCGATAGAAAACCGATAACCGAGTCCACAGAGATGCAGACCGGGTATGGATCTGGGAGGTACGGGAAGGGTGGCTATGGGATTGGAGAGCCAACAATCAACGTGATCCTCAAAGACGGAACAATTTACGATTGTCTGGAACTCAAGGCAGGAGTCATCGCAAGCTGGGAGCAGTTCTTCCAGGATTACCACATCAGTTGATCCCCTAATCATTTCTTTGCTTCATGTACAAACCAACTTTTAGGCGCTGCACGTGACGCGCTCTCTCTGCCCCCACTTCACCCGTGCGGGCTTTGGGCAACAAAGGGTAATATACAAGAATGCTATGTCCCGGTAGCGGAAGGCCCATAGGACGAATTCCAGTACAGTCCGGTGCAAGAATTGTGTGCGAAGTTTGCGGTCAGGAATGCACGGCTTCTAGTCCGACACTGAAGGAACAACGCGCCGGGGTGCAGCTAAAGTATTCCCCGCACCCTAAAAAGTCATCGGCCGAGCCAGACCGAAGATAATGAGAACCGTTTGCCCCCGTGTTTCTCTTTTTAGCCAAATGTCTCAAAAAGGGTAAGTTTGGACCCACGTCCGCTGCCCCTGTTTCAAGGGCTTGCATGGGTCTAAGACCAAGGCCGCAACTAACTCGTGAAAACAGGCCAGATACGTTATGCCACGGCTTCCAAGCCCTTCTTGTCTACCAGGGAAAGCAGTTTGAGCGAGGCTCCCTGTGGATGTTTTTCTCCTCGCTCCCACTTGCTGACCAGGCTCGGCGTCACATTCAGATAGGCCGCAAAGACTGTTTGGCTTGTCTTCTCGCGAGTACGCAACGCCCGAATCTTTTGTGGGGTCATTTCCAAAATAGGCGTCAGGCAAAGCGCATCGAACTCGCGCATGGTTTTCCGATCTACTCCGCCCGCGCGGTATAAATCGGATACTCCCTCGTGAATGGAGGCCATGATCTTGCTGCGATACTTTTTAGGCATTGTCTTCTCCCTCCGGTTTTTTCACTTGAAAGAGCGCTCCGTCTTCCATTAGTTGCCTCATCTCGGCATTCGTGTAGCCAAGATAAACTTCTGCATATTTACGGAA
Organism: Acidobacteriaceae bacterium; assembly: GCA_003142935.1. Lineage (GTDB taxonomy): Bacteria > Acidobacteriota > Terriglobia > Terriglobales > Acidobacteriaceae > Telmatobacter. The sequence continues at coordinate 9,054 of PLOG01000102.1, read as the reverse complement.
GGCTTCAAGTTCGTCTGGCCTGATGTTGGACCCATCCTTTTTCTCAAAGCCGTGGACGTAGATGGCACGATCGTTCTTCTTGAAGAGGATGATCGACCGTGAGCCACCGGACTTTCCTTCCCCTGTACGCGCAATGCGCTGCTTGATTACCCCTCCGCCGAGATTGGCATCGATCGCGCCTTCGTTTGCCAGTCGGGCGGTTTTCCATAGATCGGCATCCGTAATGTGGGCTTTCTTGGCAAAACGGGCAAAAGGTTTGCTTTTGTAGACCGAAAGCGTCTTGGAAAAAGCCTTGCCCACGCTCGAAAGTATAGCACTAAGTGCTATGTAAGTGTTGGGAACACATCTGTCTTTTGGGGAGAGTGAACTTCTCAACAAATCTAAACCAACATTTAGGCCCTGCACTCTCGATTGACACCAAATCGCCGAGGCTCGAATCGGGCGTCAGGGGAGCAAAATCCTGGGTTCCGGGTGAATCACCGGCAACCCGGCTCCAGCCCGGTTTTCGGGTAGAGGAAGGATTAGCGACCAACTCCTGGAGGCCGTATTTGCGCGGTTCGATGAATTATTCGAACGGAGCGACGGCGCAGTGGATTGTCAGTATTGGAAGCGGGCCCGCTACGGGTCAAGAAGCGATTGATTAAATCGTATCGCTCGGGCCGGAACTCCAAAGTTGCCTGGTTTCGGACATTGGAGGCTTGCTGCGCTTCTCCGCGGGGCTTTCTTTGTCTATGATCTTGAACTGTGCCCAATCCTGCTCACGTTCGACGAGGAGGAGCCTGAATACCCGTTCACGGTTCGCTTCGCTGGCAGTCATAAAACACCTCCATTAAAGAAATCTAATCTGCCTCGAACGCGAAGTATGTCGCATTTTGCTCACGACTCGAGTTCTTTACATAAGCTTTCCGCAAAGCTCACTCCTCTGGACAGTAATGGCGGGCCAAGGCGATGGGTGCCTGTCGCGGGCTCACCGGCGCTCCTGCCGACAACCGATTTGAGCCTGCCGGGGGCTTAATGGCGGAATGAACTTGGGTCAGGGGCGGCCGATCATGACTTCGGTGGCTTTGACGAGGGCGACGGCTTGCTCGCCGGGCTTGAGGGCTAGCTCGCGGACGGCGTCGGCGGTGATGATGGCGGTGACGCGCTGGTTGCCGACGGCCAGGACGACCTTGGCGAGCAGGCCATCGATGGTGACTTCGAGGATGGAGCCGATGAGTTGGTTGCGGCCGCTGATGCGGCCTGAGCCGGTGTGAGCGTCTGTGGCGGGCAGGAACTCCTGGAGCGCTTCGAGGGGGACGCGGTGATGGCCGCCGGGGGTTTTGACGGTGCGGATGCGGCCGGCCAGGATCCAGTGCTTGAGGGCCGGGTAGCTGATGCCGATCTTGTCCGCGGCCTGGCGGGGCGTGAGCAGTGCAGAGGAATTCATGGAGTCGAGTCCTCCCCTGGCTTCAACTTTACACATTTTCGAAGTCCGAAACAGCAGGTTCCAAAACGGTCGGGGCCCGCAACAGGACCGGCACAGACCCCGGTGACCGCAATCACTCGACAGTGGTCAGTCCGGATGATAGCCTTCCGGTGGCATTCCCCCAGCAATTCGAGGGGCGCGTAATTCGGGGCCGTCTCCACTTCGGCTTCAAAACCTACAAGTTAGGGAGGGATTGTGACTGCAACGTACGGGGTGTATTTCTGTCTTGGCGTGAGCGCATTGGCGCTCCTGTTGGCGTTCATGTTTGCGCGCCGGGTGTTTGGTTCGGGCCTTGGAGCGCCGGATATGCGCAAGATCGCCGCCGGCCTCAAGCAAGGCGCTCAGGGATTTCCGAGGCGTCCACTGAAAACCATGGCGGCCCTGCTGGGGTTGCTGCTTCCCACATTCGCTTACGGGCAAGGGGAAACCGCGGGCGGCGAGGCCAGCCTCAAGCTTCCGGACTTGACGACCGTGAATTTCGCGAATTTTGGTGGCTTGAACGGACATAACCTTCTGTCGATCGGATTGCTGTTCTGCGTCGGCGGCCTGTTGTTCGGCCTGGCGATTTACGTGCAGTTGAAGAACCTGCCGGTTCATCGCTCCATGCGCGAGATCTCCGAACTGATCTATGAGACCTGCAAAACCTACCTGGTGACGCAGGGCAAGTTCATTCTTCTGCTTTGGGCATTCATCGCGGTCATTATCTCGCTCTACTTCGGCTGGCTAAAGCCGGTGGGAAATGTTGCCGTAACCCTGCCCATCATCCTGGGATTCAGCCTGGTCGGCATCGCCGGCAGCTACGGGGTGGCGTGGTTCGGAATTCGCGTCAACACCTTTGCCAACTCGCGGACGGCATTCGCGGGATTGCGCGGCAAACCTTACCCATGCTTTGCCATTCCGCTGAAGGCCGGCATGAGCNNTGTTCATCCCGGCCGATTATGCCGGCCCCTGCTTCATCGGCTTCGCGATCGGCGAATCGCTGGGCGCAGCGGCGCTGCGTATTGCCGGCGGCATTTTCACCAAGATCGCCGACATTGGCGCCGACCTGATGAAGATCGTATTCAAGATCAAGGAAGACGATGCGCGCAACCCCGGCGTGATCGCGGACTGCACGGGTGACAACGCGGGCGACTCGGTTGGCCCCAGCGCCGACGGCTTTGAAACCTACGGCGTGACCGGCGTGGCCTTGATCACCTTCATTTTGCTGGCCGTTCCCAACGCCACGACGCAGGTACAACTGCTGGTATGGATCTTCGTGATGCGCGTGGCCATGCTGGTCTCGAGCTCCGCTGCGTACTTCCTGAATGGCGCCATCGCCAAGGCGAAATACGCCAACTCCGACGAAATGGACTTTGAGACGCCATTGACCTCGCTGGTATGGATGACGTCCATCGTTTCCATCATCCTGACCTACATCGTCAGCTACCTGATGATCCCCGATCTGGGGGACGGAACGCTTTGGTGGAAGCTGGCATCGATCATCTCCTGCGGAACGCTGGCAGGCGCGGTCATCCCGGAATTGGTGAAGGTTTTCACTTCAACCAAATCGATCCATGTGAAAGAAGTCGTCAAATCGGCGCAGGAAGGCGGAGCTTCCCTGGGGATCCTGTCGGGATTCGTGGCCGGCAATTTCTCGGCCTACTGGCTGGGATTGAGCATGGTCGCGCTGATGAGCCTGGGCTATTACTTCAGCCTGGGCATACCGGATGCATTTAATAATCCGGCGGGAATGATGCTGGCTCCAGCCGTCTTCGCGTTTGGCCTGGTGGCATTCGGATTCCTGGGCATGGGACCGGTGACGATTGCTGTCGATTCCTACGGGCCGGTCACCGACAATGCGCAATCGGTCTACGAGCTGTCGCTGATCGAATCTGTTCCCGGCATCGAAGCCGAGTTGAAGAAGGACTACGGCATCGACGCCAGGTTCGAGCGCGCAAAATACCTGCTTGAAGCCAACGATGGAGCCGGCAACACCTTCAAGGCAACGGCCAAGCCGGTGTTGATCGGCACGGCCGTGGTGGGCGCAACCACCATGACTTTCTCGATCATCATGGCCCTGACCCACGGACTGACCGTTAACGTAGATAAGCTCTCCCTGCTGCACGCGCCCTTCATGCTGGGGCTGATCTGCGGCGGGGCGGTGATCTNNATCTGCACCAAGTACGCGCAGAAGGGAATGTTCAACATCTTTCTCGGAGTCTTCTTCGCTACGCTTGCGTTCTCATTCATGGAGCCGTTCCTGTTTATCGGCTACCTGTTCTCGATTGCGATCTTCGGCTTGTACCAGGCCATCTTCATGGCCAATGCCGGCGGCGCATGGGACAACGCGAAAAAGATCGTCGAGGTCGACATGCACCAGAAAGGGACGCCTCTGCACGACGCAACCGTGATTGGAGACACGGTCGGCGATCCGTTCAAAGACACCTCGTCGGTGGCCATGAACCCGATCATCAAGTTCACGACCTTGTTCGGATTACTTGCTGTCGAGCTTGCGGTGACGCTCAGTTCGACCAATCCGCTGCTCACGCATGTGCTGGCAGTCGCATTCTTCCTGGTGTCGATGTTCTTCGTGCGGAAATCGTTCTATGGCATGAGGATCGAATCCAAGGGATAGCAACTGATAGCTGCATGAATCACGGCCTGGCCCTCCCCCGCTGACGCGGGGAGTGCGGGGTTTACAAGCCGGCAATTTTGACTGGCTCACGACTGGCGGACAAGGAAGCTGCAATGCGGTCCCGTGCGAGTTTGCGCGGGGCCGCATTTGCGTTTATTGGGGTGGCAGGAGCCGCCGAAAACAGAGCAAAAATGCCAATTTCCAGACTTTTGGCGAAATTGGTACCGATACATCAGTGTAACCGGCAGAATATCTACTGATGTATCAGTATGTTCGGGTCGGAAGAACTGCAATTCAGTAAATGGTAGGCCTGCAGCCTCGCAAAAAGCAGCCCCTCTGTCCCCCAACAACCCCTCATTCCGCTCAAAGTCCGTGGTCAAGAACTGAGAGCTGAAAGCTGAGCAGGGAATGCGTGGCAGCGTCGTTGAGGTTTCCGGTCTGGAGACTGGCGCTGCTAATTGGCTAAGTTGGCCAAAGGGTCTATTCTGAGGTTGAGGTGTCCCAATGCCGACTCGCAACGTGAGTTTGACCAAGGAACTGGACGAGTTTGTGTCTTCAAGGGTGGAGGGCGGTCTCTACGCCAACGCCAGCGAAGTGATGCGGACGGCCCTGCGGCTNNCTGGAAAAGGAAGAGCGGGAGTACGAAGAGAAGATGGCCGTGCTGCGGGCGGCGATTGCCGAGGGCGAGGCCAGCGGTTTTATGGATGGAGAGGAATTCTTCAAGGAGCTTTCAGTCTATATCGACGAGCTAGCTAGGGAGAAGAGCGAGAAGGTTGCCTAACTACTTTGTTTCCAGCGCTGCCGGCTCCGATGTTCGCGGCATCATCCGATACACCAGACTTCAGTGGAGCGCGGAACAAGCGGCGCGATATGCCGCTCTAATACAAGAGTGTTTTCGGACGCTTGCCCAGTCTCCCGGAATGGGGCGAGGCTGCGATTTGGTGAGCATTGGGCTGCGCCGGTTCGAGCGCGGAAAACATGTCGTGTTCTACCGCATTGTGACCGGAGGGATCTTGATCGTTCGCGTTCTGCACCAGCAGATGATTCCAGCGAAGTCGCGATTCGAGCCTTGATTCTCTCCTCATTGCCCCGATCAACTAAATCGCACCCGATGTCCACAATTAGCACAGGGATGCTTGGAATCTGCACCGATCTTGCGCCTTGCGGCGGGGTGCGGGCGGGGCTAGGCTTGAGTTGGAAATGAGAAGAATTGAGGGCTCGGGAGTGGGGCCTTCAGAGCCGGAAAAGGCCGGAGTTGCATCAAATGTGGGGCAGGATTTGCTAGGCAGAAGACCGCGTCAAGCGAGGGTTTTGTGAGCTTTCCACAGGCAAGTGGCTGTGTTTAGCAGGTGGATGCGGGGAAGACAAACAAAATACAAGATATGGTGGTTTCTTGTTGACATACACCATAGACAGCGGTATTTTTTCATCTGCGGCTGTTAATGGATTTTAATAAATCTCCAGCGTGATGAACCGCCGGAACGCCGTAGAGAAACGAGATTTCGCGGTACTTTCCAGTCCCAGTTTCCCGTTTGTTTGAGAAGTAGTATCAGGGCCCATATTCAGGCTTCATAGCGTCTGGATACAGGGATGGTTTCACCAATTTTTGTTGTCAGAGAGGATCCCCCGATGAACGAGGCTTTTATCCAGACTTCTTACGCTGCCCTCCAGGCCCCTTATACGCAGAAGGGCCTTACGTTTAACCGCCGTTTTACCAGAGAGGGCGTGTCGCCTTACGACGAAGTGCAATGGGAGCGGCGGACCGCTTCCATCACCGACACCAAGGGCAACATTATTTTCGAGCAGAAGGACGTGGAGGTTCCGGTCGACTGGTCGATGACGGCGACCAATATTGTGGCCTCGAAGTACCTGCATGGGCAGCTTGGGACGCCGGAGCGGGAGACCGGGGTGCGGCAACTGGTGGGCCGGGTTGCGGAGACGGTGCGGGACTGGGGCCTGGCCAACGGCTACTTTGCGACGGTGGACGACGCGCGCGTGTTCCACGACGAGCTGGCGCACATGCTGCTGACGCAGAAGGCGGCCTTCAACTCGCCGGTATGGTTCAACGTGGGTTGCGACCGGCTGGAGCCGGATTCGGACGGAAAGAACTGGCACTTTGACGCGGCCACGGGCGGGGTGAAGTACTCGGCGACGGGGTACCGGAATCCGCAGTGCTCGGCCTGCTTTATCAACGCGGTAGACGACTCGCTGGACTCGATTCTGACCTTGGCCAAGACCGAGGGAATGCTGTTCAAGTGGGGTTCGGGGACGGGGACGAATCTGTCGTCGATTCGCGGATCGATGGAACAGCTCTCGGGCGGCGGGCAGGCATCTGGGCCGTTGAGCTTCATGCGCGGGTTCGATGCGTTTGCCGGGGTGATCAAGTCGGGCGGCAAGACGCGGCGCGCGGCCAAGATGGTGATTCTGAACGTGGATCACCCGGACATCGTGGAGTTCATCGATTGCAAGAAGAAGGAAGAGGCCAAGGCCTTCACGCTGATCAAGGCCGGCTACGACGGATCGGGCCCGGATTCAGAGGCCTATTCTTCGATCTTTTTCCAGAACGCCAACAACTCGGTGCGGGTAAGCGACGAGTTCATGCGCGCTTATGAGAAAGATGGCGAGTTCACCACGTATACGGTGAACGGACACGAGCCGGTAAACACCTTTAAGGCGCGGGACATTATGAAAAGGATTGCCGAGGCCACATGGCTGTGCGGCGATCCGGGGATGCAGTTCGACACCACCATCAACAAGTGGCACACGAGCAAGAACACGGCGCGGATCAATGCCTCGAATCCGTGCTCGGAGTACATGTTCCTGGACAACTCGGCGTGTAACCTGGCGAGCTTTAACCTGCTGAAGTTTGTGAATGCGGCGGGGGTATTTGAGATCGACGATTACCGGCACGCGATTTCGACGATGGCGACGGCAATGGAGATCCTGGTGGACAACTCCGGGTATCCGACCGAGGCGATTGCGCGGAATTCGCATGACTATCGACCGCTGGGGCTGGGCTACGCGAACCTGGGGGCGCTACTGATGGCGTTTGGGCTGCCGTATGACTCAGAAGCGGGCCGCGACCTGGCGGCGAGCCTGACGGCGATCATGTGCGGGCAGGCTTATCTGCAGTCGGCGGTGATTGCGGCCAACTGCCCGCCACTGGCGTCGACCACGCCGCTGACTGCTTCAGTGGAGCGGCAGGGTGGGGCATGCCCTGGGTTCTATGTGAACCGTGAGCCGTTCCTGGACGTGATCCGTATGCATCGCGCGGAGGTGAACAAGATCGGTAAATCGCGGGAGAGCGGCGAACCGTTTAACGTGCCGCAGTTGGACGCGTTGATCGACGCCAGCCGGGAGAGCTGGGACACGGCGCTGCTGTGCGGCGAGAAGTTCGGCTATCGCAATTCGCAGACGACGGTGCTGGCGCCGACGGGGACGATCGGCTTCATGATGGATTGCGATACGACGGGAATCGAGCCCGACCTGGCGCTGGTGAAGTACAAGAAGCTGGTGGGCGGCGGCATAATCAAGATTGTGAACAATACGGTGCCGGCGGCGCTGTTCAAGCTGGGTTACAACAACAACGAGGTCGACGCGATCGTCAGCTACATCGATGCGACGGGCACGATCGAAGGCGCGCCGGGGATCAAGCCGGAGCACCTGGCGGTGTTCGATTGCAGCTTCAAGCCGGCCAAGGGCACGCGCTCGATCAACTACATGGGGCACATCAAAATGATGGCGGCGGCGCAGCCGTTTTTGTCCGGGGCGATCTCGAAGACAGTGAACCTGCCGCACGAGGCCACGGTGGAGGACGTAGCCGAGGCGTACGCGGAGAGCTGGCGCCAGGGCATTAAGGCAGTGGCCATTTATCGCGACGGGTCGAAGGGGACGCAGCCGCTGAATACCAGCATGGATGCCAAGAAGGAGCCTTCCGCGCTGGATTCGGTGGGCGCACACCTGCTGACCCAGATGGCGGCGGCGCAGCCGCTGGCCGAAGCCGATGTGAAGGCGCTGGAGGCAAAGCCTGGCGAGAAGGTGGAGCTGAGCGCGAAGCAGGTGGCGGCAGCAGCTACGGCCTTCCAGAAGGCGCTGGACGACAATGCGCGGGCGGCGGCATTCATGGTTCTTACTTCGACGCCAGCGGCGGTAGAGCCAGCGAAGGAAGTGCAGGACACCAATGGGCCGCCGCGCGCGGTGCGGCACAGGCTGCAGGAGGAGCGCGCGTCGATTACGCACAAGTTCTCCATCGCCGGGCACGAGGGCTACATTACCGTGGGCCTCTATCCGAATAGCCAGCCGGGCGAGATCTTTATCAAGATGGCCAAGGAGGGGTCGACGGTCTCCGGGTTGATGGATGCCTTTGCTACTTCTATTTCGCTGGCGCTGCAGCACGGGGTTCCGCTGAAGGTTTTGTGCGAGAAGTTTGCGCACACGCGTTTTGAGCCTTCGGGCTGGACGGGTAACGAGCAGATTGGCTACGCGAAGAGCCTGATGGACTACATCTTCCGGTGGCTCAATCTCCGCTTTCTTTCAGGGGAGCAACTGACGCTGTTCGCGGGGCTGGCCCCACGCGCGCCGCAACTGCCGGCCTCGCCGACAATTCTTCCGGAAAACGAACCGGAGGAGGGGATGGCACCGCCCAATCTGGCCAAGCTGGCAGAGGCGGTAGCGGATCGGCTGAGGCAGATGAGCGGGCACGGCAGCGGACCCTCGGCGGGCGGGGGCATTGCTCCGGAGGCGCAGTCCTGGACCGCGCAGAGCAGCCAGGCGCACGTGCCCGACATGAGGGATCGCGGGATTTATCATGCGGCGGACGCGATGCGCGAAATGTACGAGATGGGCGACGCGCCAAGTTGCTCGACGTGTGGGGCGATCATGGTGCGCAACGGGAGCTGCTACCGCTGCATGAGCTGCGGGTCTACGAGCGGATGTTCTTAGGAATCGGGCAGATCCTCAGTGTGGGTTGTGGGTG